>NZ_BJTG01000002.1:0-300000 GCF_013340205.1 Anaeromyxobacter diazotrophicus | reverse complement strand
CCGGGCTTCCTCGGCCTGCACTACGGGTTCCAGACGCCGATCCTGGTGCTGGCGGCGCACCTCGTCTACGGGGCCATCCTCGGCGCCTTCTACCGCTTCGGCTGACGGTCGGGCGGGCGCACGGGCGCCGGCGGCCGTCCGGGCGTGGCTATCTTTCCGGCAGGATGACGACGGGCGCGTCAGGGGCGCCGGCCGGGCCCGACGGCGAGGCCCAGGGTGGCCGGAGGCGGGCCGCGCGGCGGCTGCACCGGTGGTGGCGTGGGCTCGGCCTGGCGCTGCTCCTGCTACTCGCCCTGCTCGCCGCCGCGCGGCTCGCGCTGGAGCCGCTCCTCGCGCGGCGCACCCACGCGGCGCTGGAGCACACGAAGGGGATCTGGGGGACGTTTTCGCGGGTCGAGGTGAGCGTGCTCCACCTCTCTTACGAGCTCCACGACCTGCGCGTCGACAAGGTCGGCGAGGGCGGCGCGCGGGTGCCGTACCTGACCGTGCGGCGGCTCGAGGCGGGGCTGTACTGGCGGGAGCTGCTCCACCGGCACCTGGTCGGCGCGCTCGGGCTCGACCGGGCGAAGCTCGAGATCCACGCCACCGGCGGCGCCGGGGGCAAGCCGCCGGCCGAGGCACCCATCGACCTCGCGAAGGTGCTGAACCAGTTCGTGCCCTTCCGCCTCGACCGGGCGGAGGTGCGCGGCGGCGAGATCCTCTGGGTCGACGAGCACGTGCCCGGCCACCCGAAGCTCTGGTTCCACGGCATCGAGGCGACCCTGGAGAACTTCGCCACGCGCGCCGCCCTCGCCCGGGGCGAGCCGTCCATCCTGGCGGTGAGCGCCACGCTCCAGCGCTCGGGCCGCGTGTCGCTGTACGCCTCGGCCGACCCGCTGGCGAAGGGGCTCACCTTCGCCGGCCAGGCGCGGCTCGCCGGGCTGGCGCTCCCGGAGCTGGGCGCCCTCCTCGCCGCCACCGCCGGCCTCACCCCGACGCAGGGTACGCTCGACGTGAACCTCGCCTTCAAGGCGGTCGACGGCCACCTCTCGGGCGGCATCCGGCCCATCCTGCGGGATCCCGGCGTACAGCAGGCGAAGCCGGGCTTCGGCCACCGGCTCAAGGCCCTCCTCGCCGACCTCGCCATCGACGTGCTCTCGGACCGCGTGCCGGGCCGGAACGCGGTCGCCACCACCATCCCCATCGAGGGCGACGTGCGGCAGCCGGGCGCCCAGGTGTGGACCACCGTGCTCGGCGTCGTGAGGAACGCCTTCGTGGCGGGGCTCTCCGACAGCTTCGCCCGGCTCCCGCCGCCGCAGGCGCAGCGCGGCGAGACCCCGAAGCAGCAGGCGCGCCGGCCGCCGGCGACCCAGCGCGGCACGCTGGGAGAGGACGGCGGCTGAGGTGAGGCGCCTCGTCGCGCTCCTCGGCTGCACCTGCCTGGCGCTCGCCTGCCGGCACACCCAGCGCGTCGAGGCGCCCGGCAGCGAACGAAGCGACGGCGCGCACGCGCGCGGGAAGAAGGAGGAGCAGGGCGGCACCGGCAAGGCGACCTCGACGCGCGTGCCGGCGCGCGCCGGTCACCCGGCCGTCGCGGCGTCGCCCGAAGAGCTCATGCAGCCGGGCTCCGCCCTCCGGATCCAGGAGGCGCTCCGCGCCCGCGGGCTGCTCCGCGAGCCGGCCTCGGGCGAGCTGGACGAGCCGACCAGCGCGGCGCTGCGGCGCTTCCAGGGGCAGGAGCACCTCGCCCAGACCGGCGCGCCGGACCGCGAGACGCTGCGGCGGCTCGGGATCGACCCGCAGGGCGTGTATCGCTCCGTGCCGGAGGGACGCGAAGCCGCGCCCAGGCCGTGAGCGCGGACCGACCGCTGACGCAGCGCGGTGGCCGCGCTCGCGGGCTCCTCGCAGGTCCCGCTCGGGCTCCCTCGCTTGCCAGGTCGGCCGGCCGTGCTCATGGTCGGGGTGCGTCCCCATCAACCTGCCGAGCCAGCGCGCTCGACTCGCGCGCGCCTGCGCAGCGAGCCGTCACGGAGTCGTGACCGGCTCGCCCAGGGGAGGACGCGGAGGTCTGCGACGCTGTCGTGAGAGGTGCGCACCGCACCGGAGGAGGACGCCGGATGGCCGACTGCAACATCAGCCGCGAGCGGGACGGAGAGCGCGTCCTCTACCGGATGTCGGGCGTCTTCGATCGCATCGGCGCCTGGGCCCTCCGGGAGAAGCTCGAGGTCGAGACGGCGGCGGACGTGCTGCTCGACTTCAGCCTGGTGCGCGACTTCTCCGACCTGGGCGTCGCCGTCGTGGCGCACGCGCTCCACGAGACCCCCCGGCGCGTGCGCTTCCGCGGCCTGCGGCAGCACCAGCTCCGCATCTTCCGCTACTGCGGCCTCTCGATCGACGACGGCGCGCGCGCCTCGCCGGCGACGGCCGCGGCGCCCGCGGCCGAGCTCTCCTGAGCGCGGGACCCGGCCGCGGCTACGACCCCGGCCCGCCGCCAGGCGGCGCGCTGGCCGGCGCCTTCGGGATCTTCGCCTTCACCGCAGGGAGGTCCCCGGGGTCCCGGCCGCCGGCGCCCGCGAGGTGGTTCGCGGCGATGTACTGCTCGAGGTGGCTGACGCGGTCGGGCGTGGGCGGGTGGTCGGACAGGAACTTCGCGAACCCGGGCTGCTGGCCCTCGAGCTTCTCGAGCTTCTGGAAGAAGGTGATGAGCCCGCGCGGATCGTAGCCGGCGCCGCTCGCGAAGCGCGCACCGTACTCGTCCGCCTCGGTCTCGTCCTCGCGCGAGTTCGCGAGCATGAGCCCCTTCCCGCCCGCGCCCGCCACCACCTGCGAGAGGGCGCTCGGGTTCTTCCCCAGCGCCAGCGCCGCGACCGCCTCGAGGCCCATCGCGTCGACCATCTGCCGGGCGGAGTGGCGCGCGACCACGTGCCCGGCCTCGTGCGAGAGCACCCCCGCCACCTCCGCCGGCGTGTCGGCCGCGAGGAGCAGCCCCGAGTAGACGTACAGGTACCCGCCGGGCGTGGCGAAGGCGTTGACCGTCTTCGGGTCGTCGATGACGTGCACCTGCCACTTCACGCCCGGCCGCTCCTTCTCCGCCAGCGGCAGGATCTTGTCGGTGATGCCCTTCACGAACCCGACCACCGCCGGGTCCTGGAGGTACTTCACGTGCTGCTCCTGCTCCAGCTGCTGCTTCACCTGCACCCCGAGCTGCGACTCCTGCTGATCCGAGATGAGCGCCTTCGCGAGGGCGGTCTCGGCCTTGCCGCGCTGCGCGTGGCTGCAGGCGAGCCCGAGCAGCGACGCGAGGCCGGCGGCGACGAGCTTCCCCGAGCTGGACACGCCGCCGGCCCCTCGTCAGACCGTCGCCGCGCCGCGGCGCATCACGGCGAAGATGAGGCTGATGACCGCCAGGACCAGGAGCAGGTGGATCCACCAGCCCATGGTCGCGCCGCTCACCATCCCGAGTGCCCACAACACGAACAGGATGATCGTGACTGTCCACAGCATGTGTTTCCCTCCCTCGGTCAAACGCTAATCCCGACCTCCGCGGCGCGGGAGCCATCCCCCGAGGAGCGCGCCCCTGTCCGGGCGCACGCCCGCCCGGCCCGCCCCTTGCCGCGCGGCAGGCGGCGGATCGAGCTTTGGCGGGGAGGCATCCATGGCGCGCGCGATCTGGAGCGGCTCGATCAGCTTCGGCCTGGTCAACATCCCGGTGAAGCTGTTCAGCGCCATCTCGCACAAGGAGGTGCACTTCCACATGCTCCACGACGCGGACGGCGCGCGCATCAACCTGAAGCGCTTCTGCTCCGCCGAGAACGTCGAGGTGCCCTACGAGCACATCGTGAAGGGGTACGAGCTGTCGCGGGGCCGCTACGTCACGGTGACGGGCGAGGAGCTCGAGGCGGCGGATCCGAAGGGCGCCCGGACGGTCGAGATCCAGGACTTCGTCGAGCTCGCCGAGATCGACCCCATCTACTACGACCAGACCTACTACCTGGCGCCCGACCGCGGCGCCGGGAAGGCCTACGCGCTCCTGCTCGACGCCATGCGCCGGACCGGCAAGGTCGGCATCGCGCGGGTCGTCCTGCGCAGCAAGGAGGCGCTCTGCTGCGTCCGCCCCATGGGCGGCGCGCTGGCGCTCTCCACCATGAACCACGCCGACGAGGTGGTGGGCCTCGACCAGCTCGAGCTCCCGGAGAGCCCCGCGCCGGCCCCGCGCGAGCTGGAGATGGCGGAGCGGCTGGTCGAGTCGCTCACCACCGGCTTCGAGCCCTCCCGCTACCACGACACCCACCGGGAGAAGATCCTGGCGCTGATCGAACGCAAGGCGGCCGGGGAGCAGGTGGTCGCGCCGCCGGAGGAGGCGCCGGCCAAGGTGGTGAACCTGGCGGACGCGCTGGCCGCGAGCCTCGCCGCGGCGCGGCGCCACCCGGCCCCGGCCCAGGAACCCTCGGCGGCCGCGCCGGCCCGGGCGCACCGGACCGCGCCGCGGCGCGAGGCGGCGCACACCGCCGGCCACCGCAAGAAGCGGGGCGGCTCGTGAGCGCGCGCCGCGCGGTCGAGGTGCAGATCGGCGGGCGCCGGCTGGAGCTGTCGAACCTCGAGAAGGTCTTCTACCCGGCCACCGGCTTCACCAAGGGCCAGGTGATCGACTACTACCTCCGGATCGCGCCCGCCCTGCTGCCCCACCTGCGCGACCGGCCCCTCACGCTGAAGCGGTACCCCGAGGGCGCGCAGGGGCCGCACTTCTACGAGAAGCGCTGCCCGGCCCACCGTCCGGCCTGGCTCCGGACGGCCGGCGTCTGGAGCGGGGTGCAGGAGGAGGAGATCCGGTTCTGCGTGGTGGACGACCTCGCGTCGCTCATCTGGGCGGTGAACCTGGCCGACCTCGAGATGCACACGTACCTCCACCGCGCGCCGGCGGTGGACCGCCCGACGGCGCTCGTGTTCGACCTCGATCCGGGGCCGCCGGCCGACGTCGTCCAGTGCTGCGAGGTGGCGCGGGTCCTCAAGGGCCTCTTCGACCGGCTGGGCCTCGCCTCGTTCCCCAAGACCTCCGGCTCGAAGGGGCTCCAGGTGTACGTCCCGCTCAACACGCCGGTCGGGTACGCCGCGACCAAGCCCTTCGCCCGGGCGGTGGCGGAGCTGCTCGAGCGCGAGCGGCCCGATCTGGTGGTGTCGTCGATGAAGAAGGCCCTCCGTGCGGGGAAGGTCCTCGTCGACTGGAGCCAGAACGACGCGCACAAGACCACCGTCTGCGCCTGGTCGCTCCGCGCCAAGGAGCGGCCGACGGTCTCCACCCCGCTGCGCTGGGAGGAGGTCGAGGCCGCGCTCGCGGCGCGCGACCCCGCCGCGCTCGCGTTCGACGCGGCCGAGGCGCTGCGGCGCTTCGAGCGCGACGGCGACCTCTTCGCGCCGGTGCTGAAGCTCAGGCAGCGGCTGCCCGCGGCGGGGGTGGGCGCCGCGCCGGGCCCGGCCCCGGAGCGCGGGCGGCGCGCGCCCGGCGGGCGGCGGAGCGCCCGCTCGCCCGGGCGCAAGGCGGGCCGGAAGGAAGAGCGCACGCCGCCTCCGGGCGGTGGCCCCGGCACGCCGGAGGATGGATACCTTTCCTCCTAGCGCGAGGGCCTTCGCGGGCCCTCCGCGAGCGCTTGGCCGGGGGTCGGGGGATTCCGGCGCGGGGGAGGACCATGGAGACGACGCATCACCCAGCGTCCGCGCCGGACGCGGCGCGCCTTCGGGCGCTCAGCGCCAAGGAGCTGGTGACGCAGCTGGCGCAGAAGGCGAGCCTGCTCGCCCGCAAGGAGATCGAGCTCGCGAAGTCCGAGGCGCGGGAGCAGCTCCGGGCCGAGGTGAAGATGGCGAGCGGCCTGGGCGTGGCGGGCGTCTGCGCGCTGATCACCGTCCAGATGCTGCTGGTCGCGCTGGTGTTCGGGCTCGCCGAGGGCGGGGTCCTCGCCGGATGGCTGACGGCGCTGATCGTCGCCGCGGTGGTGCTCGCCGTGGGGACGGTGGCCGGGCTGGTGGGGTGGAAGAAGCGGGTGCGTCAGCCGCTGCCGTCGACGCGGCGCTCGGTCGAGGAGAACGTGCGATGGGCGAAAGAGCGGATGGCGTGAAGCCGGGCCGCGCCGTGGCACGGCCGTCGCACGAGGTGGCGGGCGAGATCTCGAGCCTCCGCGGCGAGCTCGGCGAGCTGGTGGACGAGCTCGACCGCCGGCGCCGCGCGCTCTTCGACGTGCGCGCCCAGCTGCGGGCGCACCCGGTCGCGATCTCGCTGGCGGGCCTTGCGGTCGCGGCGGTGCTGGGCGGCTCGGTGGCCCTGCTCGTCTACAACGGGCGCCGCAAGCAGCGCCGGAGCTACAAGGCGCGGCAGCTGCGGGTCGCGGTGGGGCGGATGATGGAGCACCCGGAGCGGGTCGGCCGCGGGGAGGCGCCCCCCGGCGAGAAGATCCTGGCCGCCGTCGGCACCGCGATCGCGACCCTGCTGGTGAAGCGCGCGCTGGAGCGGGCCGTCCCATCCCCGCGCGCCCGCGCCGCGCGCGCCGCGCAGGCGGACGGGCACCCCGAGGCCCGCCCGCGCCCCTGACCTCCGTCAGCGCCCGCGCGGCCGCTCCCGCACCGCCTCCTCCGGCCGCTTGTCGTCCCGCAGCCCCTTGAACGACGGGTGGCGCAGCCTGCCGTCGCTCGTCCACTCCGTGAACGCCACCTCGGCCACGAGGCGCGGCGTGACCCAGCGCGCGTCGCGCATCCTGGGCGCCCCCTCGGCGGCCGGCGCGTCGATCCGGTCGGGGTCGAGCCGGCGCTGGAGCTCGCGCCGGACCGCCTCGGTGTAACCCGTCCCGACCTTGCCCGCGTAGACGAAGCGGCGCCCCTCGCGCACGGCCAGCAGCAGCGCCCCGATGCCCGCCGCGCCGCCCTTGAGCGGCGTGTACCCCACCACCGCCAGCTCCTGCCCCCCGAGGAGCTTCACCTTGAGCCACGCGCGCGAGCGGCGGCCCTCGTACCGCGAGCCCGGCCGCTTGGCGACGAGCCCCTCCCACCCCTCGCGCCGCGCCCGCGCCAGCGCCTTCCGGACGGGCCCCTCCACCTCCTCGGCCAGGCGCAGCAGCGGCGGGGCCCCGGCCAGCAGGCTCTCCAGGAGCTCCCGCCGCTCCTCGAGCGGCCGCGCCCTCAGGTCCTCGCCGTCGAGCCAGAGGAGGTCGAACACGGCGTAGACCACGCGCGATCCGTCGCCGTGCAGCGCCTCGAAGGCGGAGCCGCCTCCGCCGCTCGCGACGACCTCGCCGTCCAGCACCGCCTCGCCGACGACGAGGTGGCCCAGCGCCGCCGCCACCGCCGGGAAGCGCGGCCCGAGGTCGAGCCCGTTGCGGCTCTGGAGCGAGACCTTCCCGCCCGAGAGGCCGGCGAGCGCCCGGAACCCGTCGTACTTCACCTCCAGCCGATCCCCGGGGTGGACCTCGGCCTCGGTGGCGAGCGTGGCGAGCATCGGCGGCCACACGCGCAGGAGCAGGTCCACCGGCGGCGGGTGCGCCGCGCGGAGGGTCTTGGCGGCCACCGGCCCGCGGGTCACGCGCCGCCCGGAGACGACCGACTCCGGCCGCTCGCCCACCACGTCGAACCGCGCGTCGGCGGCGTCGTCCTTGGCCTTGAAGAAGAGCCAGGCGGGCTTGCCCCCCTCGCCGCGCGTCCGCACGAGGTGCCAGCGCCCCCGCAGCTTCTCGCCCGAGAGCTCCGCCTCGATGTGGCCCTTCCGCTTCTGCTGCGCGGCCTGGCCCGGCGGGACCGTGTCCCAGGTGCCCCGATCCCAGATGAGCGAGTCGCCCGCCCCGTACTCACCGTCCGGGATGCGCCCCTCGAACCCGCCGTAGGCGAGCGGGTGGTCCTCGGTCTCCACCGCCAGCCGCTTCACGGCGGGGTCATAGCTCGGCCCCTTCGGCACGGACCAGCTCGCGAGCACCCCGTCGAGCTCGAGCCGCAGATCGTAGTGGAGCCGGCGCGCGTGGTGCTTGTGGATCATGAACGTGAGCGGCCCCGCCCTTCGCGGCCGCGGCCGATCCCCCGGCGGCTCGGGCGTCACGTGGAAGTCGCGCTTCGCGTCGTAGACGTCGAGCTTGCCCATCGCCCCCTCGCGCTACCCGACCGCGGCGCGCGACGCGTCGGGGTCCGGCGGCGACAGCAGCGCGGGGAGCGCCGCGGCCCAGGCCCCGGCGAACCCGAGCTCGAGCGCCGCGTCCGCCAGGTAGATGGGGTGGATGCGGCGGCGCCGCCCGGCGTACCACACGTCGATCGCGCCCAGCGCCCCCGCCATGCCCGCGCCCAGGACCGCCGTCTCCGGCCCCGGCGGGCGCTGCCGCGCGGCCACCAGCAGCGCGGCGCCCGCGACCGCGATGAGCGCCCCCACCGTCTTCACCAGCCAGCCCTCGAGCTTCGGCCCCGTCACCGCCTCGAACGAGCGCAGGTGCATGATCGGCCACAGCCCGGTCGCCAGGAAGAACGCGCCCTGCCCCGCCGCCAGGCGGCGCGCGACGCGCCCGCCATCGATCCGCTCACGGTCCATGCCTCCAAGCTGGGGCGGGCAGGCGGGGACGTGAAGGACGGCACGGGCGCACACCCCTCGCCGGGGCGCAGCGCGAAGCGAGGGGTGGAGCGGACGGCCGGAGCCTAGGCGGCGTCGAGCGCGCCGAGGGCGGGCAGCCGGATCTGCAGCGGCTCCAGCTCCTCGTCGGCCCCGATCTGCACGACCGCGTGCGCGGTCGGGTCGGCCAGGAGCTTCTTGACGAGCGCCTGGTTGAGGGCGTGGCCGCTGCGCCGGGCGGTGAAGGTCGCGATGAGCGGCATGCCCAGCAGCGAGAGGTCGCCCATGGCGTCGAGCACCTTGTGCCGGGCGAACTCGTCGGGGTAGCGCAGCCCGCCGGGATTCAGGATCGAGAACTCGTCCACCACGATGGCGTTGTCGAGGCTGCCGCCGAGCGCGAGCCCGGCCGCCTGCATGCGCTCGACGTCGCGCAGGAAGCAGAAGGTGCGGGCGCGCGCCACCTCCCGCGCGAAGACGCGGTCGGAGAAGACGAAGGAGAAGGTCTGGTCGGTGATGAGCGGGTGGCCGAAGTCGACGGTGAAGCGGACCGACAGCTCCGGGGCGGGCTCGACGCGCGCCACCTTGTCGCCCTCGCGCGCCTCGACCGGGCGCTTCACGATGAGGAAGCGCTTGCCCGCGCGCTGCGTGCGGACCCCCGCCTCCTGGAGCAGGTAGACGAAGGGCGCGGCGGAGCCGTCGAGGATGGGGATCTCCGGCCCGTCCAGCTCGACGCGGCAGTTGTCGACGCCCATGCCCGTGAGCGCCGCCAGCACGTGCTCGACGGTCGCGACGCGCGCCGGGCCGAGGCCCAGGCTGGTGGAGAGCTGCGTGTCGACGACGTGCTCGGCGCGGGCGGGGATCTCGACCCCGAGATCACGGCGGAAGAAGGTGACGCCGGCGTCGGGCGCGGCCGGGGCGAGCGTCAGGCTCGCCGGGCGGCCCGAGTGCAGGCCCACGCCGCGGCAAGTCACCTTGCGCGCCACCGTCCGTTGGTTCCAGTTCGCCATTCCGACGCCGTCCTCCGTCCCGCTCGCCTCTGAACCCCTGACGCCTGCGCGGGGTGCGGTCCAAAGTCGAACCGCTGCCGCGGCAGGCGTTCCAGCAAGCCATGTGCCGCGCCGCAAGCCGCGAGGGTCTCCGGGGCGACTCGCGCACCCATCCTGAATCCGCTGTAATTTCCTTCAGCTTGGCAGTGTGAGCGGGCTGCCTTCTTCGCCCACCCGGCCGAGCCGCCGGTCACAGCCCCCCCCGGTGCGACATGGGTGTCACGGTCTGCAACATCGGACGCAGATCTGACGCGGCGGGTTATAGCATGCGCATTGACGCAGGGAAGAAAGTCCTGCTCCTGATGAGCCCCCCGTGATCCCTCTCAAGGACGACGTCCCCGTCCGGCGGCCGCCGGTCGTCACCATCGCCCTCATCGGGGGGAACGTGGCCGCCTTCCTGTGGCAGATCGCCGTCGTGGGGCTGCCACTGTCGGTGCAGGTGGGCGGGGCCATCCCCTACGAGATCCTCAGCCTGCGCGACGTGCCGCCCGCGGACCTGGTGCCGCCGCCGTTCACCGTCCTCACCAGCATGTTCCTCCACGGCGGGTTCATGCACATCGCCGGGAACATGCTGTTCCTGTGGATCTTCGGGAACAACGTGGAGGACGTGCTGGGCCGGTTCCGCTTCCTGCTGTTCTACCTCGCGTGCGGGGTCGCGGCGGCGCTCGCGCAGGTGGGGGTGGCGGCGGCCGCCGGGGACGAGGCCTCCCTGCTCGTCCCGATGGTCGGCGCGAGCGGCGCCATCGCCGGCGTCCTCGCCGCCTACATGATCCTCTTCCCGCGCGCCCGGGTGCTCACCCTCGTGCCCATCTTCATCTTCATCCGGCTCATCTACGTGCCGGCCGTCTTCTTCATCGGCCTCTGGTTCGTGCTCCAGCTCCTCAGCGCCTTCATGGGGGACCAGGGCAGCGGTGTCGCTTTCGCGGCACACGTGGGCGGATTCGTCACGGGGTTCGTGCTGGTGAAGACGCTCGCCCCGCGGACCGGGTGGACCGTGAGCCGGCGCGGCTGGTAGGGCGCCGTGGGCCCGGGTGGCCTAGAAGAGCCCGCCCTGCTTGCCGGCGGGCTTCGTCTTCCCCAGGTGCGCGTACGCGGCCGGCAGCGCCACCCGGCCTCGCGGCGAGCGCGCCAGGTACCCCTCGCGGACGAGGAACGGCTCGTAGACGTCCTCGAGCGTCTGCCCCTCCTCGCCCACCGCCGCGGCCACGGCGTCGATGCCGACCGGCCCGCCGCCGAAGGTGTCGATGACGCAGGCGAGGATGCGCCGGTCCATCCCGTCGAGCCCGTTCGCGTCCACCTCCAGCCGCGCGAGGGTGACGTCCACGATGCGCCGGTCGAGGCGGCCGTCGCCCTCCACCTGGGCGAAGTCGCGCGCGCGCTGCAGGAGCCGGAGCGCGATCCGCGGGGTGCCGCGCGCGCGCCGCGCCAGCTCCTCGGCGCCGTCCGGCGCGAAGGCGAGGCCGAGCTTCCGGGCCGCCCGCTGCACGATCTCGTGCAGCTCCGGGGCGCCGTAGTAGTCGAGCCGCTCCTGGATGGGGAACCGGTCGCGGAGCGGGCTCGCGAGGAGCCCGGTGCGCGTGGTGGCGCCGACGAGCGTGAAGCGCTCGAGCTTCATCTCCATGGTCTGGGCGCCGATGCCGGCCCCGAGCACCACGTCGAAGCGGAAGTCCTCCATCGCCGGGTAGAGCGCCTCCTCGACCGCCGGCGAAAGCCGGTGGATCTCGTCGATGAAGAGGATGTCGCGCGGCTGCAGGGCGGTCAGCAGCCCCGCCAGGTCGCCCTTCTTCACCAGCGCCGGGCCGCTCGTCACGTGCAGGTTCACCTGCAGCTCGCGGGCGAGGATGTGCGCCAGCGAGGTCTTGCCGAGCCCGGGCGGGCCGGAGAGGAGCACGTGGTCGAGCGCGTCGCCGCGCTCGCGGGCGGCGCGCGCGTAGACGCGGAAGTTCGAGACGAGCTTCTCCTGGCCGACGTACTCGTCGAAGGTGGCGGGGCGGAGCGACTGCTCGAGGCGCGCCTCGCCCTCCTTCGCCTCGGCGGAGACCTCGCGGACGGGGCGCGGTGACATCGCGGGAGAGGGTAGCAGACCCTTCCGACGCCGGGTCAGGAGCGCAGGAGCTTCAGCGCCTCGCGCAGGAGCTCGTCCAGCGGGCGCTCCCCGCCCTGCTCGCGCAGCGCGTCGGCCGCCGCGGACGCCTGGGCGGGCTTGAACCCGAGCCCGGTGAGCGCCTGCTCGAGCTGATCGAAGAGCCCGGCCGCGGCGCCCGGCGTCCGGGGGGCGGCCGCCCGGGCCAGCGCGACGAGCTTCTCCTTGAGCTCCACCACGAGGCGCTCGGCGGTCTTCTTGCCGACCCCGGGCACCTTGGTGAGGCGCGCCACGTCGCCCTCCGCGACCGCCCGCGCCAGCTCGCGCGGCGCGATGCCGGAGAGGATGTTCTGGGCCGCCCGCGGGCCGACGTTCTTCACGCCCATGAGCTCGTGGAACACCGACTCCTCCTCCTCGGTGGCGAAGCCGAAGAGCTGGAGCGCGTCCTCGCGGACGTGGGTGTAGGTGCGGACCGCGACCCGCTCGCCGGGCGGCGGGAGCGCCGCCAGCGAGAGCGCCGAGAGCTGCACCCGGTAGCCGACGCCGTTCACGTCGACGATGGCGTGGTCGTCGCGCTTCTCGGCCAACGTGCCGGTGAGGCGCGCGATCACGGGGCCTCGGCGAAGCGGCGGACGGAGGGGCGCAGGGCGCCGGACGCGCGGAGCCTGGCGCCGGCGGTGGCCGGGCGCGCCGCGGCGCGGGGCGGCGGGGCGCGGTGGCCGCGCGCCAGGTGGCAGACCGCGATGGCGACCGCGTCGGCCTCGTCGGCGAGGCGCGCCTCGAGCCCGAACAGCGCGCGGGCGGTGCGGAGCATCTGCCCCTTGTCGGCGCGCCCGCTGCCGGTGAAGGCGCGCTTCACCTCGGCCGGCGCGTACTCGTGCACGGCCAGCCCGGCCCGCGCCGCGGCCGCCAGCACCACCCCGCGCGCCTGCCCCAGCGCCAGCGCCGAGCGCGGCGAGCGCCCGCAGAAGGCGGTCTCGACCGCGACCGCCTCGACCCGCTCCAGCGCGAGGAGCCGCGTCAGGCCGTCGAGGATGAGGCCGAGCCGCTCGGCCATGGGCAGCGCGCCGGGGACGATGACGCCGGAGGCGAGGCGCACCAGGCGTCCGTCGCGGCGGGCGACGATCCCGTACCCGCAGCGCTGCGTTCCGGGATCGATGCCGAGGACGACCACGCGGTCATCCTGGCATGGCCCTGAACCGGCGTCCAGCTTACGTCGAGCGCGGCGCAGCCGCGCGAGCCCCCGACCCGGAGCAGGAACCCTGCCTTCACCGTCCCGGTACGAAGCCGCTCACGGCACCTGCGGCGGGAACAGGGTCGGGTGCTGCGCCAGCACGGTGCGGCGGAGCCGCGGCAGGAAGAGGTGGAACCCGGCGCTCGCGGCGAGCACCACCGCCGCGCCGGCGAGCAGCACCCGCCCGACACCGTAGCGCCCCGCGGCGAGGCCGCCCACGAGCGAGCCGAACGGCGTCGTCCCGATGAACAGGGTCGAGAAGAGCCCCATGACCCGGCCCCGCATCTCCGCCGGCGCGAGGCCCTGCAGGAGCGTCATGGTCCCGGCGGCCTGGGTGAGGAAGCCGAAGCCGACCAGCACCAGCGCGGCGCAGGAGAGCGCCGGGCTCCGGGAGAGCGCGAGCCCGGTGAGCCCGAGCCCGAGCGCGCTCGCCCCGAAGGCCACCCGTCGCCCCAGCCCGCGCAGCCCGCGGCGGAGGACGAGCGACACGCCCGCGGCGAGCGCGCCCACGCCGGCGCACGCCTGCATCGTCCCGAGCAGCCGCGCGTCGCCGCCCAGCACGTCCTTGGCGAAGGCGGGGAGCAGGCTCAGGTAGGGCAGCCCGAAGAAGCTCGTCAGCCCGAGGAGGAGGAGCAGCGCGCGCACGTGCGTCGTCCGGCCGGCGTAGGCGAGCCCCTCCAGCAGGTGCCCGCGGCGGCTGCCCAGGTGCGGGCGCGCGGGCGGCAGGTCCATCACCGCCAGCGCCCACAGCGTGCCCGCGAAGCTCACCGCGTTCACCGCGAAGCAGACCCCCTCGCCCAGCGCGGCCACCGCCCAGCCGGCCAGCGCCGGCCCCACCGCGCGCGCGCCGTTCACCACGCTCGAGTTGAGCGCGAGCGCGTTCGGCATGTCCTCGCCGGCGATCTCGCCCAGGAGCGCCTGGCGCGCCGGGATCTCGAAGGCGTTCGAGAGCCCGAGCAGGCACACCAGCACGAGCAGCATCCAGGGCTGCACCACGCCGGTGAGCGTGAGGGCCGCCAGCGCCGTCGCCTGGATCACCGCGTTCACCTGGGTGATGAGGACGATGCGGCGCCGCGGGTAGCGGTCGGCGAGCGAGCCCGCGAGGATGCCGAACAGGAACACCGGCACCTGCGCCAGGAACCCGAGCAGCCCCAGCATGGCGGTGGAGCCGGTGAGCCGGTAGACGAGCCAGCCCTGGGCGACCGACTGCATCCAGGTGCCGACCAGCGAGACGCACTGGCCGCCGAAGAACAGCCGCAGGTTGCGGTGGCGCAGCGCGGGGAGGGCGGCGGAGAGCCAGCGCATCGCGGGCGCGAGTGTACCCCGGCCGTTGCGCCGCCGCCCGCGGGACGGGTTATGTTGCGCGCCCCGTGGCCCCTCCCCGACCCGTCCGCGCCGAGCTCGGCGCCCTGATGCGGCTGGCGCTGCCGCTCGCCGTGGCCAGCGCCGGCCAGGCGGCGATGGGGGTCGTGGACGCGGCGGTGTGCGGCCGCGCGGGGGCGGTGGTGCTCGCCGGGGCGGGGCTCGGCAACGTCCTCTTCCTCGACCTGGCGGTCACGGGGATGGGCCTCATGATGGGGCTCGACCCGCTCGTGGCGCAGGCGTTCGGCGCCGGCGACGCGCGCGGCGCCCGGCGGCTCCTGTGGCAGGGCACGTGGCTCGCGCTCGGCGCAGGGGTGCTGCTCGCGCTGCCCTGGGCGCTCGTGCCGCTCGCGCTCCGGCCGCTCGGGATCGAGGACGCGGTGGCGCGCGAGGCGGGCCGCTTCATCTGGATCCGGCTGCCGAGCCTGCCCGCGCTGCTCTTCTTCGTCGTCGCCAAGTCCTACCTGCAGGGGCTCGGGCTCACCCGCGCCGTGCTCGTCTCGACGCTCCTCGCCAACGTCGTGAACTTCGGCCTCGACCTCCTGCTCGTCTTCGGCGGCGGCGATCTGCCCGGCTGGGCGGGGCCGCTGCGGGCGATCCCGCCGCTGGGCGCGGCGGGGAGCGGGCTCGCCACCGGGCTCGTGACGGTGGTGCAGGCGCTCTACCTCGCGCTCGCCGTCCGCGCGGTGCGGGTCGAGGGCGGCCTCGCCGGCCAGCGCCGGCCGGAGCGCGCCGCGATCGTCCGGGCGGCGCGGGTCGGCGCGCCCATCGCGCTGCACCTGGCGGCGGAGGTGAGCCTGTTCGCGCTGGTGGGCTTCCTCGCCGGCCGGCTCGGCCGCGCGCCGCTCGCCGCCCACCAGATCGCGATCGCGCTCGCCAGCACCAGCTTCACCTTCGCGGTCGGCATCGGCACCGCCGGCGGCGTGCGGGTGGGCTGGGCGGTGGGCGCCGGCGACACCGCGGCGGCGCGGCGCGCCGGGCTCACCGCCTTCGCGGCCGGCGCCGCCGTGATGGCGCTCTCGGGCCTGGTGTTCTTCCTGTTCCCCGGCCCGCTGGCGCGGCTCATGACGAGCGACCCCTCGGTGGCGCCGGTGGCGGCGGCGCTCCTCTCGGTGGCGGCGGTGTTCCAGCTCTCCGACGGCGTCCAGGCGGTGGGGGCGGGCGTGCTGCGCGGCGCCGGCGACACCCGCTACACCTTCGGCGCCAACATGGTGGGGCACTGGCTCATCGGCCTGCCCATCGCGATCGGGCTGGGCCTCGCCGCGGGCCTCGGCGTCACCGGGCTGTGGTGGGGGCTGTGCGGCGGGCTCTCGGTGGTGGCGGCCGCGCTGCTCCACCGCTTCCTCCGCCTGTCCTCGCGGCCCATCGCGGCGCTCGCCCCGGCCGGCGCCGGCGCCAGGCCGGAGGCGACCTCGTAGCGGGCGCGCCCGGCGCCCAGGAGAACCTCGTGCGCGTCCTCGTCATCGGCGGAAGCCGCTTCGTCGGCTCGCTCCTCACCTGGCGGCTCCTGGCGCAGGGGCACCGGGCCACGCTCCTCAACCGCGGCACGCGCCCCGATCCGTTCGGCGACCGCGTCGAGCGCCTGCGCGCCGACCGCACCGGGCCCGAGCTGGCGCGGCTCCTCGCCGGCCGCGACTTCGACGCGTCGATCGACCTCGCCGCCTACACCGGCGAGGACGGCCGGCGCGCGGCGGAGGTGCTCGGCGGCCGCGTCGGGCACCACGTCATGATCTCGACCGGGCAGGTGTACCTCGTGCGCGCCCCGCGGCCGGGCGGCGCGGCGCGGGAGGAGGACTACGACGGCCCGGTGATGGCGCGCCCCGCCGGCGAGCCGGACCTCGGCGAGTGGTCCTACGGGGTGGAGAAGCGCGCCTGCGAGGACGCGCTCGCCGAGGCCTTCGCCCGCTTCCGGTTCCCCGCCACGCGGGTGCGGATCCCGATGGTGAACGGGGAGCTCGATTACTACCGGCGCCTCGAGACGTACCTGTGGCGGCTCCTCGACGGCGGCCCGGTGCTGGTGCCGGACGGCGCCCCGGCGCGCACGCGCCACGTCTACGGGGACGAGGTGGCGCGCTTCCTGGTCGAGCTGCTGGGCCGCCCCGCCACCTACGGCCGCGCCTTCAACCTGGCGCAGGAGGAGACCCCCAGCCTCCCCGAGCTCCTGGAGAAGCTCCGCGCCCTGGTCGGCTCCCGCTCCGAGCTCGTGCCGGTCGCCCCCGACGCGCTGGCGAAGGCGGGCCTCGACCCGCGCGCCGTCTCCCCGCTGTCGACGCCCTGGATGTCCTTCGTGGACCCCTCCCGCGCGCGCGACGAGCTGGGGTTCCGCCACCTCCCGCTCGACGTCTACCTGGGCCGCATCGCCGCGAGCTTCCTCGCCCACCCTCCCCCGGCGCCGACCCCCGGCTACGAGCTGCGGGCCCGGGAGGTCGCGCTCGCGGCCGCGCTGCAGGCGTAGGCGCCGCGCCCCCGCGGCGTTACGCCCACCGCCGTGCGCTACACGCTGCCGCAGCCCTGGCGCGACCTCGACCACACCGCCGACGTCGGCGTGGCCGTGGAGGGCGCGACCGCCGAGGAGGCCCTCGCCCGGCTCGTGCTGGCCTTCGCCGCCCTGCTCGCCGGCGGCGCGCCGGTGGAGGTCGAGCGCGACGAGCCGCTGGCGGTGGAGGCCGCGGGCGGCGGCCCCGCGCTGGCGCTGGCGGTCCTGCGGGAGCTCCTCTACCGCTTCGCGGTCGAGCGCGTCCTGCCCGGCGCCTGCGAGGTGGTCATGCTCGCGCCGTGCCGCGCCGAGCTGACGATCGGGTTCGGCCGCCACGACCCCGCGCTCCACGCCGGCGGCCTAGATCTCAAGGCGGTGACGCGCCACGCCGCCCGGTTCGAGCGCGGCGAGGATGGGGCGTGGAGGGCGCAGGTGGTGTTCGACGTCTGACCTCGTGGCAATGAGGCACCGGTCACTGCTTCGTGCCGCTGATCGTGCCGGAGATGGTGCAGGGCGCGCCGCTCACCGAGGTGGACGTCGACACGCCGATCGACTGGTCACCCGTCAGCGACGACCCGTTGAAAGTGACGTTGACGAGGCTGGTCGCGACGAGCGTGGCCGTCGAGCCGTCGGTGAGCTGGACGGGCTCGCTCGCGCTCGCGTTCAGGGTGGCCTTGCACTTCGCGGGGTCGAGGGTGCCGGTGAAGTCCGCACCGCCGGACTGCGCGTGCGCCGTGATGCTGACCCCCGTCACCGTGATCGTCATGGTGTCTTCGGTGGTGAGCTGCGCCGCGAGGTCACCGCACAGCGAGCTCGTCGTGTTCGTGATCTTGCCCGAGGTCTTCCAGGTCCCGCTGGGCGAGCACGCGGCGCTGGGGTTGCTGCTCCCCCCGCACCCGGACCAGAGTACGGACAGCGCCGTCGCCACCGCCAACCCCAGGCGTGCGCTTCTCATCATCTTCCCCCCCTCGAGTCGTGAGCCGCGGATCGCACCGGGTTTCTTGGTGCGTGTGCGGCGCCCCGGATTATGGTCGCCACCTGCGGTCACGCGGCGGGCCTGGATCGAGACCCGCCTTCGGGGCTCGTGCGCGGCCGCCGCCCCCAACCACCCAGCCATGACGAAACCATGAAGCTGCGCCGCATCGAGGCCGATCTGTGGGAGATCGCGCGGGAAGGCCGGATGAAGGTGCCCGGCCGTGTCTACTCGGTCGGCCCCCCAGCGCCCGACGACCCGGCGCTGCAGCAGGTGGCGAACGTCGCGCACCTGCCCGGGATCCTGCGCTTCTCGCTCGCCATGCCCGACATCCACTGGGGGTACGGCTTCCCGATCGGCGGCGTGGCCGCGGTGGACGCGGAGCGCGGCGCCGTCTCGCCGGGCGGCGTCGGGTACGACATCAACTGCGGCGTGCGCGCCGTCACCACCCAGCTCGACGCGCAGTGGGTGCGGGCCCGGTTGCACCAGGTGGTGGCGCAGCTCTTCCGCGACATCCCGGCCGGCGTCGGCGCCAGCCGGGCGCTGCCGCGCCTCTCCGAGGAGGAGCTCGACGTTGTGCTCCGCGACGGCGCGCGCTGGGGCGTCCGGCGCGGCTTCGCGGCCGCGGCCGACGACGCCGAGCGGTGCGAGGAGGGCGGGCGGCTCCCCGGCGCCGAGCCGGGCGAGGTGAGCGCGCGCGCCCGGCGCCGCGGCGCCGACCAGCTCGGCACGCTGGGGAGCGGGAACCACTTCCTCGAGGTGGACCGGGTGGCCGAGATCTACGACGAAGCGGCGGCCGAGGCGTTCGGGCTCTTCCCGGGCCGCGTGGCGATCCAGATCCACTCCGGCTCGCGCGGCCTCGGCTACCAGGTCTGCGACGAGGCGCTGGCCGGCCTGGCGCAGGCGGGCCCCGACTACGGCGAGGACTACCGCGCGCTCCCGGACCCGCAGCTCGCCTGCGCGCCCGTCGAGAGCGAGGCGGGGCGCGCCTACCTCGGCGCCATGCAGGCCGCGGCCAACTTCGCCTTCGCCAACCGGCAGGTGATGACCGGGCTGGCGGTGCGGGCGCTGCAGCGCGCCCTCGGCGCGTCCGACGCCGAGCTCGCGGCGCGGGTCCTGTACGACGTGTGCCACAACGTGGCGAAGCGCGAGACGCACCTCGTCGACGGGGCGCCGCGCGAGGTGCTCGTCCACCGCAAGGGCGCGACCCGCGCCTTCGGGCCGGGGGACCCGCGCGTCCCGGAGCCCTACCGCCAGGCGGGCCAGCCGGTGCTCATCCCGGGCGACATGGGCCGCTACTCCTACGTCCTCGCCGGCACGGCGCGCGCCATGGAGGACACCTTCGGCTCCTCCTGCCACGGGGCCGGGCGCCTGCTCTCGCGCGGGCGGGCGCTCGCGGCCGCGCGCGGGCGCTCCATCGCGCGCGAGCTCGCCGAGCGCGGCATCGAGGTGCTGTCGCGCGGGCCGAAGACGCTGGGCGAGGAGATGAGCGACGCGTACAAGGACGTGGCCGACGTGGTCGGCGTCATGGCGCGCGCCGGCGTCACCCGGCTCGTCGCGCGGCTCGAGCCCATGGGGGTGGTGAAGGGGTGACGCGGAGCGCCCTCTCGATCAGGTGCCGCCCCAACGGGCGCCCGCTCGCGCCCGAGCCGACCCCGGGGACGACTTAGATTTCGATCCATGGACGCGCCCCGCCTTCCCCTGGTCCTCTTGCCCGGCGGGAGACCCGCCACCGCGCCAAACCACCGGTCCCATGCCGATCTGCGGGTGCACCCGGGCGGCGAGGCCGCCGATCTCGAGGAGGCGCTCGCCGAGGCGGTCGAGACGGCGCGGCTCATGCGGCTCGAGATCGAGCGGCGCATCGCCCGGGCGCTCGACGCCTTCCAGGACCGGGGCTAGCTCCCTCGCCCGCTCCTGCCGGGCTTCCCTGTGCCGCAGCGCGTCCCCATCTTCCAGGACAAGGAGGAGCGAACGCCATGGCGATGGGCGACGACGACAAGCTGGAAGGCAAGTGGGACGAGGCCAAGGGCCGCGTGAAGAACGCCGCCGGCGAGATCACCGGCAATCGCGAGCTCAAGGACGAAGGGACGATGGACAAGCTCAAGGGGAAGCTGAAGGACATCAAGGGCGACATCAAGGGCGCCCTCGACCCCGACAAGCGGCACTGACGTCGGCGCGAACCCGAGGCCCCGACCCTGCGCGCGCACGGCGCGCGGGCCGGGGCCTCCCTATGTACCGGCCGTGATCGAGCCCCTCCCCGGCGCAGCGCCCCACCCTGCCGCGCTCCAGGCCAGCCTCGAGCGGGCGATCGAGCGCCTCGGGCCCGGCTACCGGCCCCGCACCCGCCACCTCGCCGGCGACGGCCGCCCTCGCTTCACCAACCGGCTCGCCCTCGAGTCGAGCCCCTACCTGCTGCAGCACGCCCACAACCCGGTGGCGTGGTGGCCCTGGGGCGACGAGGCGTTCGAGGAGGCGCGCCGCACGGGCCGGCCGATCTTCCTCTCCATCGGCTACTCGACCTGCCACTGGTGCCACGTCATGGAGCGCGAGTCCTTCGAGGACGAGGAGGTCGCGCGCTACCTCAACCAGCGCTACGTGGCCATCAAGGTGGACCGCGAGGAGCGGCCCGACGTCGACGCCATCTACATGACCGCGGTGCAGGCGCTCACCGGCGGCGGCGGCTGGCCGATGACGGTCTTCCTGGACGCCGACCGCGAGCCGTTCTTCGCCGGCACCTACTTCCCGGCGCGCGACGGCGACCGCGGCCCCGCGCGCGGGCTGCTCTCGATCCTGGCCGAGATCGTGGCCGTCTGGGAGCGTGATCCACCCCGGGTGAAGAACGCCGGGCGGGCGCTCGCCGAGGCCATCCGGGTGGCGCTCTCGGGCGCCGGCGCGGCGCCGGGGGACGCGCCGCCGGGCGCGGAGCCCATCCAGCGGGCGGTGCGCTTCTTCGAGGGCGTCTTCGACGCGCAGCACGGGGGCGTGAACCGCGCCCCCAAGTTCCCCTCCAACCTGCCGGTGCGGCTCCTGCTGCGGCACCACCGCCGCACGCACGACCCGAGCTCGCTCCACATGGCGCTCCTCACCCTGGAGCGGATGGCGGCGGGCGGGCTCATGGACCAGGTCGGCGGCGGGTTCCACCGCTACTCCACCGACGAGCGCTGGCTCGTCCCGCACTTCGAGAAGATGCTCTACGACAACGCGCAGCTGGCGGTGGCCTACGCGGAGGCGTGGCAGGTCACCGGCCGGCGCGACCTCGCGCGCGTCGCGCGCCAGACGCTCGACTACGTCCTGCGCGAGCTCGCCTCGCCCGAGGGCGCGCTCTGGTCCGCCACCGACGCCGACTCGGAGGGCGAGGAGGGCCGCTTCTACGTCTGGGAGGAGCGCGAGCTGCGGGAAGTGCTCGGGGCCGGCGCCGACCGCTTCCTCGCCTTCTACGGCGTCACGCCCGGCGGGAACTTCGAGGGCAGGAACATCCTCGCGGTGCCGTCGCCGGACGAGGACGCCTGGGAGGCGCTGGCGCCGGCGCGCGTCGCGCTCTACCAGGCGCGCGCCCGGCGGCCGCCGCCGCTCCTCGACGACAAGGTGGTGGCGGCCTGGAACGGTCTCGGCCTCTCCGCCCTCGCCTTCGGCGGGCGCGTGCTGGACGAGCCGCTCTACGTCGAGGCGGCCGCCCGCGCCGCGCGCTTCGTCCTCGGGACGCTGCGCCCCGCCGGGCGCCTCGCGCGGAGCTGGCGCGCCGGCGCGCTCGGGCCACCGGGCTACCTCTCCGACCACGCCTTCCTGGTCCAGGGCCTGCTCGACCTGCACGAGGCGACGCTCGACCCGACCTGGCTGCGCGAGGCGCTCGCGCTGGCCAGCGCGACCGAGGAGCTGTTCGCCGACCCCCGCGGCGGCTGGTTCGTGACCGGCCACGACCAGGAGGAGCTCCTCGCGCGCGAGAAGCCCACCCACGACGGCGCCGAGCCGTCCGGCGCGGCGGTGGCGCTCCTGAACGCGGTCCGGCTGGAGGCCTACACCGCCGACGCGCGCTGGAGCGAGGTGGTGCAGCGGGCGCTGCGCTGGTACGCGCCCGCGCTGGCCGAGCAGCCGGTCGCGTTGACCGAGCTCCTCCTCGGGCTCGACGCCGCGCTCGACGGGCCGGGAGAGGTGGTCCTCGTCTGGCCGGAGGACGCCGAGGCCCCCGCGGCCATGCTGGAGGTGCTGCGGCGGACGTTCATGCCGGCGCGCGCGCTCACCGGAGCGGCCGAGGGCGCCACGCTGGCGCGGCTGGCCGCGGCGGCGCCGGTGGCCGCCGGCCGCGCCGCGGTGAGTGGCCAGCCCACCGCCTACGTCTGCGAGCGCGGCGCGTGCCGGCTGCCCGCCGTCACGCCCGAGAAGCTCGCCGATCAGCTCCGCCCCGTCCGCCCCTACCGCGGCTGAGGGCGCGGAGGCGGGCCGCGGCGGGCGTTCAGCGCGAGGTCGCTCCAGCGGCCCGGCGCGCCGCCGCCAGCGCCGCGGCCGGGCGGTTCGTGATGAGGGCCGTCACCCCCAGCCGCGCCAGGCGCGCCACCTCGGCCTCCTCGTCCACCGTCCAGGCGCGCACCGCCAGCCCGCGCGCGCGCCAGGCGGCGGCGCGCGCGGCGGTCACGAGGGAGGCCTGGGGGTGGAGGGCGTCCGGCCGCGCCAGGCGCGCGCCCGCCCCCGCGCGGAGCCGCCAGGTCCGCCCCTCCGCCACCAGGAGCCCGCGCGGCACGGCGGGCGCCGCGGCGCGGAAGGCGGCCAGCAGCAGCGCGTCGAACGACGACACGACGCACCGGCCGGCGGCGCCGGCGCGGTGGAGGACGCGCGCCACCGCCGCCGCCAGCGCGAGGTCCGGGAGCCGCTCCGCCTTGAGCTCGACGTTCACGATCGCGCCCGGCAGCGCCTCCAGCACCTCCGCCAGGAGTGGGATGCGCTCGCCGCGGAAGGCCCCGCCGCGCCAGGCGCCGACGTCGAGCGCGCGCAGCTCGCGCAGCGGCGCGCGCCGGAGCCGGAGCGCGGCGCCGGCGGTGCGGCGCGTGTCGGCGTCGTGGTGGACCACCACCTCGCCCGTCGCACAGCGCCACACGTCGAGCTCGACGCCGTCCGCGCCCTGGTCGAGCGCCAGCCGGAAGGCGGCCAGGGTGTTCTCCGGTGCGTCCGCGCTGGCCCCGCGGTGGGCCAGGATGATCGGGCGTCGCTCCGCTGTTGTGGCGCTGTCTCCGGCCATGGCTCTCCTGGCTTTGGCTCCGTGAGGACGCTAGGATACCGGCTCATGGGACTGCGACTGCCTGAAGTGCTCATCATCCTCGTCGTGCTCGTGCTCGTCTTCGGCGCGAACAAGATCCCTCAGCTCGGCGACGCGCTCGGCAAGGGGATCCGCAACTTCAAGAAGGCCTCGAACGAGGACGACTCGATCGACGTGACCCCGAAGGGCGACGCGCAGCAGCAGGGGCAGCTCCCGCAGGGCGCCGCCACCGGCGCCGCCCGCGCTGCGAGCGCCGAGAAGAAGGCCTAGCTCTCCGCGGCGGCCGCCGGCGCCCGGCCGGGCGCCAGGCTGGCCGCCAGCGCGCGCACCATCGCGTGCAGCGCGCCGTCCTCCGCCAGGTCCGACAGCTCGCGCGGCGAGAGCCGCGGCAGGAGCTTCGCGACCAGCGCCGGCTCGGCGTACGGGTTGTGGGCGATCGCCCGCGCCACCGCCGGGCGGGCCCGCCACCTGCGCTCCTCGTGCAGGCAGCGGAGCGTCTCGGGGCGGCAGGGCCGCCGCGCCGCGATGCGCACCACCAGCTCCTCGGTGAGGTGCGGGTTCCGGAGCAGCTCGCGGACGACCGCCGGGTCGCCCTCCGCCGCCAGGCGCGCCAGCAGGTCGGGATCGCCCGGCCGGCGGGCGAGCGCCTTCTTGTGACCGAGGGTGAGCCGCGCCAGCCGGGCGTCCGCGCGGTCGCGCGGCGGCTGCCAGGCGAGCCGCGGCGGCGCCGAGAGCAGGAGCCGGCGCACGTCGTCCAGGCCCGCGTCGGCCGCGGCGGCGTAGAGCGCGGCGAGGGCCTCGTAGCCGAGGTCGGGGCCGGGCACGAGCAGCGCCTGCGCCAGCGCCGCGGCCGGCTCGGGCTCCCCCCCGGCGGCGGCCCGCAGGGCGGCCTCGAGCAGGCCCGCGGCGGCGCCGGGAGCGAGCGCCGCGAGGGCCCGCGCGGCCGCCCGGGCGCGGATCGCGCCCTCCTCCAGCGCCCCCAGCCGGCGCGCCAGGGCCCGCGCGTCGGCGAGCGCCGGCGGATGCCCGGGAGCCGCGGTCACGGCCCGGGCACGCTCTCGGCGGCGGTCCGGACCTGCAGCCCCGCGAGATCCGGGACCGGGGCCGGGAACAGCACCAGGAACGGCGCCGGCTCGCCCGGCGCGAGGCGCCGTACGGCGCGCTCGTCCAGCGCGCGCCGGAGCGAGGCCACCTGGTCGGCGGTCGAGGCGGCGAACACCTCCTCCGGCGAGGCGGCGGCGCCCGCCAGGGCCTCGGCGGTGGCGACCGTGCGCGAGCCCTGGACGAGCGCGACCTTCACCCGCACCGGCCCCGGCGACCCGGCGCGCGCCCGCACCTCGCCGCGCACCACCAGCACGGCGGGCCCGGCGGCGGTGTCGAAGAGGCCCGCCCGGACGTCCGCCGGCTCGACGGCGCGCGCCCCGGAGCGGATCGCCCCGCGGACCCGGCCGCCGAGATCCCCTCGCCAGGCGAGCAGGGCGGCGGTGAGCGCGAGCAGCAGGGCCAGCGAGAGCGAGTTCGCGGCCAGCGCCGCGGCGCCCGTCCGGCGGCGCAGCCGGGGCAAGGAGGCGGTGGCCGTGAGCGCGCCCGGCTCCTCGGGTGCGGCCGCCGGCGCGGGCACCGGGGTGGCCTCCGGCGCCGGGACGGGCGGGGACGCGGGCGCGGGCGCGTCGAGGGCGAGGCTGACCGAGGCCTGGGGCTCGGCCGCGGCCTCCGCGACGCGCTCGCCGGCCCGCGGCTCGACGAGCTGGGTGGCCTCGTCGGCCAGCGACAGGCTCGGGGTCGGCGCCGGTGTCCGGGCGGGCAGCGGCGGCGGGTGAGCGGACCCTCGCGGCGGCGCGGTGGCCTCCTCGAGCGACAGCGCGTCCGGGTCGGGGGCCGGGGGCGGTGGCGAAGGGCGCTCCGCCGGCGGGCCGGCCGCCTCGGCCGCGGCGTGCAGGCCCGCGGCCGGCGCGACCGGCGGCGGCGTGGCGGCGGCGCCCAGGCTGAAGGGATCGGGGCCGAGGTCGGCCGCGAAGGGGTCGGCGGCGGCGAAGGGCTCCCGCCCGGCCGGCGCGAACGGGTCGGCCGGCGCGGCGGCTCCGCGCGCGGCGCGCGCAGGCGCGGCGCCCCCGGGTTGCCCCGGCCCGGACGGGCTCGGCGCCCGCTCCGCCGCTCCGTCGGGCGTGACCGCGCCCGAGGGCAAGAGCCGGAAGACGGCCTTGCAGGCGCTGCAGCGGATGCGGGCGCCCGTCGGACCCAGCCGGTCCGGGTCGAGGCGGAAGCGCGTCTGGCAGGAGGGGCAGGTGATGATCATCGCGCGCCGCTGGCGGCGCCGAGCGTACAACGGTATGTCCTTGACCGGAAGAGAGGCCGCCCAGACAATGCCGCTCTCACCTGCACATCCTCCTCCGGAGGATTCCCACATGACCGAAGAGCAGACCCCGGGCGCGGAACCCTCAGCCTCCGACGCCTCGCGCGAACCGAAGATCATCAAGCGCTACACCAACCGGAAGCTCTACGACACCGTGGAGTCGCGCTACGTCACGCTCGACGAGATCGCGCAGATGGTGAAGGCGGGCACCGAGGTGAAGGTGCTCGACAACCGCACCAAGGAAGACCTCACCAGCGTCACGCTGGCCCAGATCATCTTCGAGGAGGAGAAGAAGACCTCCAAGATGAGCCTGCGCACGCTCAAGGACCTCATCCGCCACGGCGGCGAGCGCGCGGCGCAGATCGTCGAGGACACGCAGGCGGAGCTGCGGGGGCGGGTCGAGGCGGTGCGCCAGGCGGCCGAGCAGCGCGTGCAGACCCTGCTCAAGTCCGGCCAGCAGACGACCGACCGCGCCAAGGAGATGGTGGCCGCCTCCCAGGAGGCCGTCACGCAGTTCCAGCGGCGCGTCGACGACCGCGTCCGCACCGCGGTGGAGGGGATGGGCTCGGTGGGCGACGTCCGCCGCGAGCTCACCGCGCTCTCCGACCGCATCGCCGAGCTGGAGAAGAAGCTGGATCAGCTCAAGTAGGGCGGGGCTCGCCCCCCGCCGCGGGCGACCGCCCCCGCTCACGGGCCCTGCCGCTCACCCCTCCGCCACCCGCCCCGCCGCCGCCGGCGCGCGCTCCAGGAGCTCGTCGGCGAGCGCGGCCAGCGCCTGTGCGCCGCTCGAGCCGGGGGCGTGCTCGAAGACGGTCAGCCCGCGGCTCTGGGCCTCGTCCACCTTCACCGACCAGCCGAGGACGGTCCGCGCCAGCTCGCGCGGGAAGCGCTCCCGGAGCTTCTCCAGGATCTCGTCCGCGAGCTGCGTCTTGCGGTAGAGCGCCGGGACGACGAGCGCGAGCGCCGGCGCCTCCCCGCGCTCGGCCCGGAGGCGGGCGAGGCTGTCCATGATCTCGGCGCAGCCGTCGAGCGCGAGGTAGGTGAGCGCGACGGGCAGCACGACCTCGGTGGCGGCCCGCAGCACGTTGTCGGTGACGAGCGACACCGAGGGCGGGGCGTCGAACAGCACCACGTCCCAGCGCCCCGCCGGCAGCGCGTCGATCACCTCGCGCAGCCGGGCGCTCCGATCGGCGCGGCTCGCCACCTCGAGCGGGAAGTCGGCCAGGCTCTTGTTGGCGGGCAAGAGATCGAGCCCCGGCACCGCCGACGCGCGCACCACCGCGTCGAGCGGGGCGGTGCCGAGCAGGAGCTCCTTCACCGTGGGCGAGATCGTGCGCACGTCCACGCCCAGCGACTTGCCGGCGTGCCCCTGCGTGTCGAGGTCGGCGAGCAGCACGCGCTGCCCCCGCCGGGTGGCGAGCCACGCCCCCAGGTTCACGCACAGCGTCGTCTTGCAGGTGCCGCCCTTCTCGTTGATGAAGGCGATGCGGCGCATGGTCACCCCACGGCGAGCGAAGCGAGCCCGCCGGGGCGCTGCCCGGCGCGCGGCGGATGCCGCGCCGGGCAGCGCACGGGCCCCGGCGAGCGGGGTGGGCCCCCGGTCCAGCTCCGCTGGCCGGGGCGGGGGCGCCAGCCCCCGCTTCGATCGATGAAGGCGATGCGCATGGGCGCTCAGGCGGGGTCGTGCGAGCCGCCGCCCGGCTTGCCGGCCGGGCGGTCCACCTTGGCGGCGATCCCGTCGAGCATCGCCTCGAGCTCGCCCAGCTTGCGGCGCAGCTCCTCCACCTCCTCGGTGGTGGGCAGGCTCACCGCCCCGAGCGCGGTGCGGACGCCCCGGTCGAAGGTGGACTTGGCGGTCAGCGCGGAGGCGAACACCGACTGCACCCCGTGCATGACGCGCTCGCTCGCGAGCAGCTGGGTGACCAGCTTTCCGACGCGCTCCTCGCCCGCCGACATGGCGCGCTTCACCGCCGGGTTCCTGAGCAGCTCGTCGAGGATCATGGGTGGACTTCTCACCTTCCGGTCGCTAGCTTGTCAAGCGCCGTGCCAGGGCTCGCCCTCCTCGACCGCCGCCTGCTCGTCGTCACGGGCAAAGGCGGGGTCGGCAAGTCGACGATCGCGACGGCCCTGGCGCTCCTCGCCGCCCGGCGCGGCCGCCGCGTGCTGGTCTGCGAGGTCAACGCGCAGGAGCGCGTGGCGCCGCTGCTCGGCGCGCCCCCGGCCGGCTTCGAGACGCGCCAGGCGCTCCCGAACCTGTTCACGGCCAACGTGACGCCGGCCGAGGCCATGCGCGAGTACGGCCTCATGACCCTGCGCTTCAAGACCCTCTACGACGCGGTCTTCGAGAACCGGGTGGTGCGCTACTTCCTGCGCGCCGTCCCGTCGCTCTCCGAGCTCGTCATGCTGGGCAAGGTGCTGCACGAGGTCCGGACCGAGGAGCACGGCCGGCCGCGCTGGGACCTGGTCGTGCTCGACGCCCCCGCCACCGGGCACGCGGTGCAGCTCCTCCGCGTCCCCGGCGCGCTCCTCGAGACGGTGCCCCCCGGGCCGCTCCGCCGCGACGCCGAGTGGATGCACGCCCTGCTCGTCGATCCCCGCAAGACCTCCCTGCAGATCGTGACCTTGCCGGAGGAGATGCCGGTCAACGAGGCCATCGAGCTCGAGGCGGCGGTGCGGACCGTCCTCGGCGTCGCGCGCGGGGCGCTGTTCGTGAACGCCATGCCGGAGGCGCGCTTCACGCCCGGCGAGACCTCCGTCCTCTCGGACCTGGTGGCGGCCGCGCCGCCGCTCGGCCCCGCCGCGGCGGCCGCGCGCCTGCAGGCGCTCCGCGCCGAGCAGGCCGGCCGCTACCTGGCGCGCGCCCGGGCCGCGATCGACCTCCCGGCCGTGCTCGTGCCGCTGCTCGCCCGCGAGCGGTGGGACCTGGGCGCGGTCGAGGCGGTGGCCGCCGCCCTCGAGCCGGCGCTGGCCGGGGCCTCCCCGCCACCCGCCGGGAGGCGCTAGATGGGCGAGCTCTCCGCCGCGCTCCAGGCGAAGCGCATCGCGGTGTGCGTCGGCCCCGGCGGCGTGGGGAAGACCACGCTCGCGGCCGCGCTCGGGCTCGGGCGCGCGCTCGCCGGCGGCAAGGTCCTCGTCTGCACCATCGACCCGGCGCGCCGGCTCGCCAACGCGCTCGGGCTCGAGGCGCTCGGCAACGTCGAGAGCCGCGTCCCCGAGGCGCGGCTGGCCGAGGCGGGGCTGCACGCGCGCGGCCAGCTCTTCGCCATGATGCTCGACGTGAAGCGCACCTGGGACGACCTCGTGGCGCGGCACGCGCCCGACCCCGCGCGGCGCGAGCGGATCTACCGGAACCGCCTCTACCAGCAGCTCTCGAGCGCCCTGGCCGGCTCGCAGGAGTACATGGCCATGGAGAAGCTGTACGAGCTCGCCACGGAGCGCGACTACGACCTCATCGTGCTCGACACCCCGCCCACCGCCCACGCGCTCGACTTCCTCGACGCGCCCGACCGCATCCTCGACTTCCTCGGGAACGACACCGCCCGCACCCTGCTCGCGCCGGCCCTCTCGGCCGGGCGGGTGGGCCTGAAGCTGTTCCAGCTCGGCGGGAGCTACGTCGCGAAGACCATGGCCCGCTTCACCGGCGCCGAGGTGCTGGAGGACCTGGCCGAGTTCATGGCCACCTTCCAGGGCATGTACGGAGGGTTCAAGGATCGCGCCGCCGCGGTGCGGGCGCTGCTGGCCGAGCCGCAGGTCGGGTTCGTCCTCACCTCCTCCGCCAGCCCGCGCGCGGTGGACGAGACGCTCTTCTTCCACGAGCGGCTCCGGGCCGAGCGGATGCCGGTGGCGGGGGTGGTGGCGAACCGGGTCACCCGCGAGCTGTGGGGCCCGGGGCCGCTCCCCGACGCCGTGGAGCTCGAGGCCGCGCTGGCGGCGCAGCGGGTGCCCGACGGCACCCTCGCGTCGCGGCTGGCCCGCACGCTGGCCGAGCACGAGCTGCTGGCGCGCGCCGACGCGCGGGAGGTGGCCCGGCTGTTCGCGGAGAGCTCGGGCGCGCGGGTGGAGCTCCCCCGCCTCGACACCGACGTCCACGACCTCGCCCACCTGGCGCGCCTCGCCGCCGCGCTCTGAGCGCGGCGGCCTTAGAATGGAGGGCGCCATGCGCTCCCAGACCCTGGAGATCGCCACCCGCGCCCGCTGCGAGCTCGTCGAGCTCACGGGCCAGGTCCGGGCGGCCGTGGCGCGCGCCGGCCTCGCCGCCGGCGCGGTGCTCGTCTACAGCCCGCACACCACCGCCGGCGTGACCATCCAGGAGAACGCCGACCCGGACGTGCGGCGCGACCTGCTGCTCGCGCTCGAGAACGCCGTGCCGGACGCCGCCCCGCGCGGCGCTTACCGCCACGGCGAGGGCAACTCCCCGGCCCACGTGAAGACCGCCCTGCTCGGCGCCTCGCAGCTCGTGCCGGTCGAGGGCGGCGAGCTGCAGCTCGGCACCTGGCAGGGCGTCTTCCTGGTCGAGCTCGACGGGCCCCGGCGGCGGCAGGTCCTGCTCCGCTTCCTGGCGGACGCGCCGTGAGCGGCGCCCTCCGGGCGCGCCGCCGGCTGGCGCCGCCGCTGCTGGCGCTGGCGCTCGCCGCCTGCGCCCACCGGGGCGCGGGGGCGGGCGCCGCCTCGCCGGAGGAGCGCAGCGACGTGGAGCTCTTCGCGGTGGGCAGCGCCGCGGCGCAGGCGGGCGACGACGCGGCCGCCGCCGAGGCCTTCGGCCGGCTCGCCGACGTCTACCCGGCCTCGCGGCGCGCGCCGGCCGCGCTGCGCGGCGCGGGCCTGGCCGAGCGGCGGCTCGGGCGGCTCGAGCCCGCGCTGGCCCGCTTCCAGGCGCTCGCCGCGCTCGGCGCCGGCGCGGAGGAGGACGAGGGGCGGTTCCTCGCGGCGGAGTGCCTGTGGCGCCTGGGCCGGAGCGGCGAGGCGCGCGCGCTCCTCGACGCCCTGGCCGCGCGCGCCGACCTCGCCCCCGCGCTGCACCTCCGCGCCGTGACCGAGGGCGCCGTGCTCGACCTCGAGGCCGGCGAGGCCGGGCGCGCGCGCCGGGCGCTCCAGGACGGGCTCGCCGCCTTCGAGCGCGCCGGCGAGCGCGAGCGGCTCGAGCCGGCCGACGCCGCGCAGGCGCGCTTCTACCTCGGGGAGGCGGAGCGAGCCCGGTTCCTGGCCGCGCCGCTCGATCCGGCCGGGGTGGCCCCCGACGCGCTGCGCGCCCAGCTCGAGGAGAAGGCTGGGCTCCTGCTCGCGGCGCAGGAGGCGTACCTCGCGGCGATGCGCGCCGGGCACCCCGGCTTCGCGGTGGCCGCCGGGGCGCGGGTGGGCGAGCTGTACGACGACCTGCGCCGGCAGCTGGTCGAGGCGCCGCTGCCGCCCGGCCTCGACGCCCAGGGCGAGGAGGCCTACCGGGAGGCCCTCCGCGGCGAGGTGCGGGTGCTGGCGGAGAAGGCGCTCGTCGCCTACGAGGAGACGCTCTCCGCCGCCCGCGTCGCCGGGGTCGAGAACGAGTTCGTGCCGCGCGCCGAGGAGGCACTGGCGCGCATGCGGCAGGAGCTGGGGATGCGGTAGCGCCCCTCAGGGCGCCCGGAGCTGCTCCCCGTACATCGCGTCGAGCACCTCGTGGTAGCGCTGCTCGATGAGCTTGCGGCGCAGCTTCTGGCTGGGGGTGACCTCGCCGGCGGCCTCGCTGAACTCGGCGGGGAGCACGGTGAAGCGCTTCACGTTCGCGAAGCGCGGCAGGCCGGCGTTGAGCGCGTCGAGCGCCCGCTGCAGGTCGGCGCGCAGCGCCGGGTGCCCGGTGAGCTGGGCCGGGTCGCGGCCGGCGAGGCCCTGCCGATCCACCCACGCCTGCAGCGCGGCCGGGTCGAGGGTGACGAGCGCGGAGACGTAGTTCCTGCGGTCGCCGTGCACGAGCACCTGGGACACGAGCGGCGAGAGCGCCTTCAGCCGTCCCTCGAGCTCCTGGGGCGCCACGTACTTCCCGCCGGAGGTCTTGATGAGGTCCTTCTTCCGGTCGGTGATGGTGAGGTAGCCGTCGGCGTCGAGCACGCCCACGTCCCCGGTGTGGAGCCACCCGTCCTGCAGCGCCTCGGCGGTCGCCTCGTGCAGCCCGTGGTAGCCGCGCATGATCCACGGGCCGCGCATGAGGATCTCGCCGTCCGGGGCCAGCTTCACCTCGACCCCGGGCAGCGCCGGGCCGACGGAGCCGGGGCGGTGGCGGTGCGGCAGGTCGACGTGGGTGGCGGCGGACGACTCGGTGAGGCCGTAGCCCTCCAGGATGAGCAGGCCGGCCGCCTCGAACAGGTCGCTCACCTCGCGCGACAGCGGCGCGCTGCCCGACACGAAGAAGCGCAGCCGCCCGCCGAAGAGCGCGCGCACCCGCTCGAAGACGAGCCGGTCGGCGACCGCCCAGCGCAGCCGCAGGAGCGGGCCCGGCGCGCGGCCCTCGCGCAGCGCGCGCGCCCGCTCCCGCCCGGCCCCGAGCGCCCAGCGGAACACGGCCCGCTTGGCGAGCCCGCCCTCGCGCACCTGCAGGAGGACGCGCTGGTACACCTTCTCGAAGATCCGCGGCACGGCGCAGACGAAGGTCGGGCGCACCACCGCCAGGTTCTCGACCAGCTTCTCCACCCGCCCGTCCACGGCGGTGGGGAAGCCGATCTGCAGCTGGGCGGTGCCGATCATCTTCCCGAAGACGTGCGACAGCGGCAGCCAGAAGTACTGGAGCGGCTCCGGGTGGTCGAGGATGCCGGCGCGCTCCACGCTCTCCGCCTGCGCCACCCAGCCCTGGTGCAGGAGCTCGACGCCCTTCGGGCGCCCGGTGGTGCCGGAGGTGTAGACCAGCGTGGCGAGCGCGTCGGGCCGCACCGCCTCCGCCAGCTCCTCGAACCGCCCGGGGTGGCGCGCGTGCTCCGCCTCGCCGAGCGCCTCGAGCGCCTCGAGCGTGAGCGCCCACCCGTCGCCGCCCGCCAGCCGCGGGTCGAGGCCCGGGGCGAGCACGATCACGTGCCGCAGCGCGGGGAGCTCGGCCCGCCGCCGCGCCAGCTTCTCGAGCTGCGCCCGGTCCTCCACGAACGCGTAGGCGCTCTCGGAGTCCGAGAGGATGAAGGCGCACTCCTCGCGCGTGCTGGAGGGGTAGATGGTGGTGGTGGCCCCGCCGGCGCAGAGGATCCCGAGGTCGCACAGGATCCACTCGATGCGGGTCGAGGAGATGATGGCGCAGCGCTCCTCGCCCTGGAGCCCGAGCGCGCGCAGGCCGCAGGCGATGGCGCGGACGCGGCGCTCCGTGTCGCGCCAGGTGAGGCTCACCCAGGCGTCGCCCACGCGGTGGCGGAACGCCTCCGCCGACGGCGTCTTGCCGACGCGCTGGAGGAAGAGGGCTGGAACGGTGCGTGGTGGTTCGAGGTTCACGTGGTCCCGTTCCTCCGCTTGACAGGAGGAACGTCCGTCATAAAAGATGGTGGGTGAGGGTCGGGCAGGGTGCCCGCCCGGAGCTTACAGCCCCTCCCTCTCAAAGGACGCGCGATCATGGCCCTGCCCCCCCACCGGAAGCCCCGTTTCGAGACGCTGCAGGTCCACGCCGGCCAGGAGCCCGCTCCGGGGACCCACGCTCGGGCGGTGCCCATCTACCAGACCACCTCGTACAGCTTCGAGTCCGCCGACCACGGGGCACGGCTCTTCGCCCTGCAGGAGTTCGGCAACATCTACACCCGCATCATGAACCCGACCACCGACGTGTTCGAGAAGCGGGTGGCCGCGCTCGAGGGCGGGGTGGCGGGGCTGGCGACGTCGTCGGGGATGGCGGCGCAGTTCCTCGCCATCACCAACATCGCCCAGGCCGGCGACCAGATCGTCTCGGCGGCCCAGCTCTACGGCGGCACGTACAACCAGTTCAAGGTCACCCTGCCCCGCCTCGGCATCGGGGTGAAGTTCGTCGAGGGCGACGACCCGAAGGCGTTCCGCGCCGCCATCGACGGACGCACCAAGGCCATCTACGCGGAGTCGATCGCGAACCCCTCCGGCAACCTGCCCGACTTCGCCGGCCTGGCCGAGCTGGCGCACGAGCACCGGATCCCGTTCATCGTCGACAACACCTTCGGCATGGGCGGCTTCCTGGTCCGACCCATCGAGCACGGCGCGGACATCGTGGTCGAGTCGGCCACCAAGTGGCTCGGCGGCCACGGCACCTCGATCGGCGGCGTCATCGTGGACTCGGGCAAGTTCGACTGGGCCGCCTCCGGCAAGTTCCCGGTCTTCACCGAGCCCTCGCCGGGCTACCACGGCCTGGTGTTCAACGACGTCTTCGGTCCGAAGGGCCCCTTCGGCAACATCCAGTTCATCATCCGCGCCCGCGTCGAGGGGCTGCGCGACCTCGGCCCCGCGCTCTCGCCGTTCAACGCGTTCCAGCTGCTGCAGGGGCTCGAGACGCTCTCCCTGCGCGGGCAGCGCCACGTCGACAACGCGCTCGCGCTCGCCAAGTGGCTCAAGGCGCATCGGCAGGTGGCGTGGGTCAACTACACCGGCCTCGAGGACCACCCGCACCACGCGCGCGCCCGGAAGTACCTCCGGAACGGCTTCGGCGCGGTGCTGACCTTCGGCATCCAGGGCGGGCTCGCGGCCGGCAAGAAGTTCATCGACGCCGTGAAGCTCGCCTCGAACCTGGCCAACGTGGGCGACGCGAAGACGCTCGTCATCCACCCCTCCTCCACCACCCACCAGCAGCTCTCCGAGGCGGAGCAGAAGGCCTCGGGCGTCACGCCGGACCAGATCCGCGTCTCGGTGGGCATCGAGCACCTCGACGACATCCAGGAGGACTTCGAGGAGGCGTTCGCCGCGGCCCGGTAGTCGGGCGCGCCGCCGGCGCGCGGACCCAGGCGCCCCGAGGCGTGACCGCCCGCCCCGCGAAGCCGCGGCGGCGGGCGGTGCTTTCCGGGGCTGGCCGCGTCCTACTTCGCGGCCTCCTCGAACAGCCAGGTCGAGAGGTAGCGCTCGCCGGTGTCCGGCAGCACCACCACGATGAGCTTGCCCTTGCTCTCCGGGCGCTTCGCGACCTCGAGCGCCGCCCACACCGCGCCGCCGGAGGAGATCCCGCACAGGATCCCCTCCTCCTTGTTGAGGCGGCGCGCGATGTCGCCCGAGTCCTCGTTCGAGACGGTGATCACCTCGTCGAGGATCTTGGTGTTGAGCACCTTGGGCACGAACCCCGGCCCCCACCCCTGGATCTTGTGCGGCCCCCCGCGGCCCTGCGAGATGGCGGGCGAGTCCTTCGGCTCGGCGGCGACGATGCGGACGCCCGGCTTGCGCTGCTTCAGCACCTCGCCCACGCCGGTGATGGTGCCGCCGGTGCCGGTCCCGCCGACGAAGACGTCGATCTTGCCGTCGGTGTCGCGCCAGATCTCCTCGGCGGTGGTGCGGCGGTGGATCTCGGGGTTGGCCGGGTTGTCGAACTGCTGCAGGACGAGGTAGCGGGGGTCCTCCTTGGCCATCGCCTCGGCGCGCCCGATGGCGCCCTTCATGCCCTCGGCGCCCGGCGTGAGCACGATCTGCGCGCCCAGCGCGGCGAGGAGCTTGCGGCGCTCCATGCTCATGGTCTCGGGCATGGTGAGGACGAGCTTGTAGCCCTTGGCGGCCGCCGCGAACGCGAGGCCGATGCCGGTGTTGCCGCTGGTGGGCTCGAGCAGGATGGTGTCGGGCTTGATCTTCCCGTCGCGCTCGGCCGCCTCGATCATCGCCACGCCGATGCGGTCCTTCACCGAGGAGCACGGGTTGAAGCTCTCCAGCTTGACCACGACCTGCGCCTGGAGACCGGTCGTGAGCCGGTTGAGGCGCACGAGCGGCGTGTTGCCGATGGTCTTCGTGATGTCCTGGTAAATCCGCATTTCGGCTCCTCGGCTCGTCCCGGCGCGCTGCCGGCCGGCCGCGTGAAGGTGAGGCGTCCGTTATAACGGCGGACGCTCCGCCGTGCACGCGCCATCTTCGCGCCCCCGCGACGGGAGGGGCCCCCCTCCGGTTAAGCTCGGGGCCATGCCCGCCCGGATTCCCCCTGCCCGCTCGGCCGCCCTCGTGCTGGGGGGCGCCGCCCTCGCCGCCTGCGCCGCGGCGTTCGCGGAGGGCACGGTGGCGGGGGTGGCGGTGCTGGCCGCCGCCGCGAGCGGCCTCTTCCTCGTGCGCGCCCGCGCTCAGGCCGCGGCGGCGCGGCGCGAGACGGCCGCCGCGCTGACGCGCCTGCAGGCCATCGTGGACTCGATGGTGGAGGGCGTCATCTTCGTCGACGCCGACGACCGGGTGGCGCTCGTGAACGAGGCGGGCAAGGCGTTGAAGAACCTGGCCGGGCCGCCCGGCCGCGCCCTCCAGGACTGCCACCCGCAGGCCACGCGCGAGATGCTGGGCCGGGTCATGGGGTGGCTCCGCGAGGGCCAGAACCCCGGCCCGAGCCACTCGATCATCAAGGAGAAGGAGGGGCGCTACGAGACGACCTACGCGCCGGTCCGGGCGCGCGACGGCAGCCACCTCGGCGTGGTCATGGTCATCCGCGACATCGCCGACCGCCGCCGGCTCGAGCGGCGGCTGCTGGACGCCGAGCGGCTGGCCGCGGTCGGCCAGATGTCGGCCCAGGTGGCCCACGAGCTGCGCAACCCGCTCAACGCCATCGCGGGCGCGGCGCAGTACCTCCGCCGCATCCTCCCCGCGCACGGCGAGGTGAAGGAGTACGCCGAGCTCATCGACGACGAGGTGCGGCGGGTGAACCACTTCGTGGACGAGCTGCTCAAGGTCGCGCGCCCGGCCGACCCGGTCTTCACGCCCTCCTCGGTGAACAAGGTGCTCGCCGAGGCGGCGCGGCGGGCGACGCTGGCGCGCGGGCTCTCCGGCGACGCGCTGCGGCTCGCGCTGGCGCCGCACCTGCCGCCGCTCGACCTCGACCGCGCCATGTTCATGGAGGCGGTGGTCAACCTGCTCGACAACGCCTTCGACGCCGGCGGGGTCGAGCCCCCCGAGCTCGCGAGCCGCTTCGAGGGCGAGGGCGGCGAGGGCGCGGTGGTGGTCGAGGTGAGGGACCGCGGCTGCGGCATCCCGGCGGAGGACCTGGAGGAGGTGACGCGCCCCTTCGTCACCACCAAGGCGCGCGGGACCGGGCTCGGGCTCGTCATCGTGGGCCGCGCCGTCGACCAGCACCGCGCCTCGTTCAGCCTCGCCCGGCGCGAGGGGGGCGGGACCATCGCCACCGTGCGCCTCCCGGTCCGGACCGTGCGCGCGCCCCCCGCGCCCGAGGCGGAGGCGGCGGCCCGATGAGCGCCGACCTCGTGCTCGTCGTCGACGACGACCCCTCCACCCGCAAGGTGGCGCGGGCGAACCTCTCGCTGGAGGGGTTCGAGGTGCTCACCGCCGGCTCCGCGGCGGAGGCGCTGCAGCGGCTCGGCGACTCCGACCCGCTCGCGCTCGTCACCGACCTCAAGATGCCGGACCGCGACGGCATCGCGCTCATGGACGAGGTGCACGCGCTCCGCCCCTCCTTGCCGGTCGTGCTCGTGACCGGCCACGCCACGGTCGAGACGGCGGTGGCCGCCATGAAGCGCGGCGCGATCCACTACCTCACGAAGCCGGTCCGGTACGAGGAGCTGGCGCTCGTGCTCCGCCACGCGGTGACGGGCGAGCGCTCCCGGCGCGAGCTGACGCGCCTGCGCGGCGAGCTGGAGCGCGAGGCGGGCTTCGACGAGCTGGTGGGGACCTCGCCCGAGATGCGCGACGTGCTCGCGCTCGTGGAGCAGGTCGCCGGCGCCGACGCGACCGTGCTGCTCCGCGGCGAGACCGGCACCGGCAAGGAGCTCCTCGCCCGCGCACTGCACCGCCGCTCGCCGCGGCGCGAGCGCCCGTTCGTGGCGGTGAACTGCTCGGCGGTGCCCGCCGGGCTGGTGGAGAGCGAGCTGTTCGGGCACGAGAAGGGCGCCTTCACCGGCGCGGTGGCGCGGCGGGTGGGCCGCTTCGAGCAGGCCGACGGCTCGACGCTCTTCCTCGACGAGATCGGGGAGCTCGACCCCGCCGTGCAGGCCAAGCTCCTGCGCGTGCTGCAGGAGCGCGAGTTCACGCGGGTGGGCGGCACCGCCGCGCTCCAGGTGGACGTCCGCATCGTGGCCGCCACCCACCAGCCCCTCGAGGCGCGCGTGCGGGAGGGGCTGTTCCGGGAGGACCTCTACTACCGGCTCAACGTCATCCCCATCCGGCTCCCCGCGCTGCGGGAGCGCCCGGGCGACGTGCCGCTGCTCATGGAGCACTTCCTGGGCGAGTTCGCCAGGCGGTACGGGCGCGTGGTCGGCCCCCCGCCGCCGGAGGTGCTGGCGGCGGCGCGCGAGCACCTGTGGCCCGGCAACGTGCGCGAGCTCCGGAACCTCTGCGAGCGGGCGGCGGTGCTCGGCTGGCCGGCGGTGGCGCCGCTCCTCACCGGCGATGCCCGCGCGCCCGCCTCCCTGGCCGCCTTCGCCGACCTCGACGCCCCGCTGCTCGAGGCGCGGGCGGCGCTCGTCGAGCGCTTCGAGCGCGAGTACCTGGTCCGCCTGCTCACGCAGCACCGCGGCAAGGTGGGCGAGGTGGCGCGCGCGGCGGGCATCGCCGAGCGGAACCTCTACGAGAAGATGAAGGCGCTCGGGCTCAACCGCGAAGACTACCGGTAGCCAAGCGCTTTCGGATGCACCCATCCGAGAGCATCGGATGCGCGGGTCCGACCGGGATCACGCGGGGTGCGACGTTCTGTCCAGGGCACGCCGTATCTCAGCGTGGTTGAACTGAGGCTCGCAGGTGGCCCCACCTTTGCTCTCGTACCCCTCGCCTGAGGGACCCGCGGATGGACCGCGGAGGGAAGGAACCATGCGCCAACCGCGCGGTGTCGCCGCCATGCCCATCCTCGCCGTCGCCGCGCTCGCCGGCGTGGCGGTGGGTGTCGCCGGCTATGCGTTCGAGTACGCGAGCGGCTCGTCTTACCTCGGGAACGACCCGGCGACCTGCGCCAACTGCCACGTGATGGCGAGCCACTACGCGGGCTGGCAGGCGGCGCCGCACCACCTCGTCGCGACCTGCAACGACTGCCACACGCCCGCGGGCTTCCCGGCGAAGTACATCGTGAAGGCCACCAACGGCTATCACCACTCGATGGCCTTCACGCTCGGCGGTTACCCCGACGTCATCCAGGCGCGCCCGGAGAGCAAGCGGGTCGTCGAGGACAACTGCCGCCGCTGCCACGCCGCCCTGGTCGAGGACATCGCGCACGGGCGCGACGTCTCCTGCGTCCGCTGCCACGCCTCCGTCGGCCACCTCCGCTGAACCCCGACCTCTCACGCCGCATCGCACCGAAGGAGCACCTCATGACCGCCGAAGCAACGCCCCGCCGGAACCGCGGGCTCCTCATCGCCCTGGTGGCCGGCGTCTTCGCGCTGGTGGCCATCGCCGCCGCCGCGCTGCTCGTCAACATCAGCGAGCGCAAGTCCGAGGCGCGCCACGCCTTCGTGAAGGTCGTCGACGTGGGCGAGAACGACACCGACCCGGCCAAGTGGGGCAAGAACTGGCCGCGTGAGTTCGACGACTACAAGCGCACGGCCGAGCGCACCGCCACCAAGTACGGCGGCGGCGCGGGCACGGCCGAGGGCGAGATGCCGCCGGAGAAGGCCGACCGCGACCCGTGGCTGAAGCGCGTGTTCGCCGGCTACCTGTTCGCGGTCGACTACCGCGACCGCCGCGGCCACGCCTACATGCTGAACGACCAGGAGGTCACGAAGCGCAACGTGCCCGCCGAGGGGAAGCAGTCCGGCAACTGCCTGCACTGCCACGCCTCGATCACGCCGCTCTACAAGAAGCTCGGCAAGGAGGCGGCGCCGCAGGCGAGCGAGGCCGATCAGCTCCAGGCCGGGCTCGTGAAGGTGGGCGAGATGGGCTACTGGGACGCCTACAAGCAGCTCGGCGAGCTGGCCGGCCAGGGCGGCAAGCCGCACCCGGTCTCCTGCGTCGACTGCCACGACCCGCAGTCGATGGAGCTGCGCGTGACGCGCCCCGGCTTCATCGCCGGCATCCAGAAGCTCGCCGCCTCGAAGGCCGACGTCCCGCACCTCCCGTCCATCGAGCGCTGGCGCAAGACCGACCGCAAGAAGGCGTACGACCCGAACCTCGACGCGACCCGCCAGGAGAAGCGCGCCTACGTCTGCGGCCAGTGCCACGTCGAGTACTTCTGCGGCAAGGGGCAGACCATCTTCTTCCCGTGGGCCGAGGGGCTCAAGGTGGAGCAGATGGAGCACCTGTACGACAACACGATGGTGAAGGGGCAGCGCTTCAAGGACTGGACGCACGCCGAGACCGGGTTCGAGGTCCTCAAGGCCCAGCACCCCGAGTTCGAGGTCTGGAGCCAGGGCATCCACGCGCGGAGCGGCGTCACCTGCGCCGACTGCCACATGCCCTACAAGCGCGAGGGCGCGCAGAAGTTCTCGGATCACTGGGTGCGCAGCCCGCTGCTCCAGCCGAACCGCGCCTGCGCCAGCTGCCATCCGTACAACGACGACGAGCTGAAGGCGCGCGTGATCGCCATCCAGGACCGCCACTTCGCGCTCCTCACCCGCGCCGGCGAGGCGAACGTCGCGATGATCGACGCCATCGTGGCGGTGCGGAAGCCCTACGACGACCGCGCCCGCGAGGCCGCGGCCGCCAAGGCCAAGGAGACGCTCGCGAAGCAGGAGGCGTTCCAGAAGGCGCCCAAGGAGGAGCAGGACAAGAAGCTCGCCGCCGAGGTGAAGGCGAACCTCCTCACCGCCTGGCGCGCCACGGTCGAGAAGACCCCGGCGCTGAAGGAGCTCGAGGAGCTGCAGCGCGCCGCGCAGTGGCGCCTCGACTACGTCGCGGCGGAGAACTCCATGGGCTTCCACGCGCCGCAGGAGCTCGGCCGGGTGCTCGGCGAGTCCATCGACCTCGCCCGGCAGGCGCAGGTGAAGGCCACGCTGCTCGGCGCCACCACGAGCGCCACGGCCTCGGCGGCCCCGGCCGCCGCCACGCCGACCGCCAAGCGGTAGGAGGATCGCCATGCGGAGACGCGAGACCGTGCTCAGCCTGGGCGCCGCGCTGGTGACGGCGGCGCTCTCCGCGGCGGTGGCGCTCGGGGCCTGCGCCGGCCCGAGGGCCACCCCGCGCCCCGCGGCGGCGGCGCAGGGGGCCCACCCCGAGGTGGACACCGGCCTCGCGACCTGCGCCGAGTGCCACGCGGAGGTGACGCCCGAGGTGGCCGCGCAGTGGCGCGGCGGCCGGCACGGGGTCGCGCTCGTGAAGTGCTTCATCTGCCACGGCTCGACCGGCGCCGACTTCCGGGCCCGGCCCGAGCCGGCCGGCTGCGGCAGCTGCCACCCGGTGCAGGCCGCGGGCGCCGCCCAGGCCCGCTGCTTCGACTGCCACGCCCCTCACGCCCTCGCGGCGAAGGGCACCTCGCCCCACCCCGCGCCCCCCCGGAGCTGACCATGGCGCTCTCCCGCCGAGACTTCCTCAAGACCACCGCCGCCGCCTCCGCGCTCTCCGCGCTGCCGGCGCCGGCCCTCGCCGCCGAGGACGGCGACACCCGCTGGACGAAGAGCGTCTGCCGGTACTGCGGCACCGGCTGCGGCCTGTACGTCGGCGCGCGCGGGGACCAGGTGGTGGCGGTGCGCGGCGACCCGGAGGACCACAACGCCGGGTTCCTGTGCGTGAAGGGCGCCCTGCTGCCGCAGATCCTTTCGGCGCCCGACCGCCTGCTCCACCCGCTCATCCGCAAGGGCAACGGGTTCCAGCGCGCCAGCTGGGACGAGGCGATGGGGCTCGTGGCGGCAAAGTTCCAGGAGGCGATCCAGAAGTTCGGCCCTGACGCGGTCGGCTTCTACGGCTCGGGGCAGGGCCTCACCGAGGAGACCTACGCCGCGAACAAGCTCTTCAAGGCCGGCCTCCGCACCAACAACGTCGACGGCAACCCGCGCCTCTGCATGGCGAGCGCGACCGCCGGCTACGTCGGCACCTACGGCAAGGACGAGCCGATGGGGTGCTACGAGGACCTGGACCACGCCGACGTCTTCCTCATCATCGGGTCGAACACCGCCGAGGCGCATCCGGTCCTCTTCCGCCGCATCGTGCGGCGCAAGGAGGCGGGCCGGAACGTGAAGGTGATCGTGCTCGATCCCCGGCGCACGGCCACCTCGCGCATCGCCGACCTCCACCTCTCCTTCAAGCCCGGCGCCGACCTCGCCATCCTGAACGCGATGGCCCACGTCCTCTTCGCCGAGGGGCTCGTGGACGACGCGTTCATGAAGGACCAGGTCGCGTTCGGCGAGGGCGCCGAGGCGAACAAGACGCGCGCCGACTACGAGAAGTCCCTGGCCGCGTGCACGCCCCAGGCGGCGGCCGCGCTCGCCGGCTGCAACGCCGAGGACATCGTCCGGGCCGCGCGCTGGTTCGGCGAGAAGGGCCGCACCGCCACCTCGCTCTGGTGCATGGGGCTGAACCAGCGCACCCAGGGCGTCTGGGTGAACCAGCTCGTCCACAACCTCCACCTCGTCACCGGGAAGATCGGCGTGCCCGGATCGACGCCGCTCTCGCTCACCGGGCAGCCCAACGCCTGCGGCGGAGTCCGCGACGGCGGCGCGCTCTCGCACCTCCTGCCTTACGGGCGGGTCGTCGCGAACGAGAAGCACCGGGCGGAGATGGAGAAGCTGTGGGGCGTGGCGCCGGGCACCATCAGCCCGAAGCCCGGCCTCCCGACCGTCGACCTCTTCCGGGCGCTCGAGGACGGGAAGCTGAAGTGCCTCTACGTGATGTGCACGAACCCGGGCCAGTCGCTGCCCAACGTCGACCGCTACCGGAAGGCGATGCGGCGCGAGGGCGCCTTCCTGGTGGTCACCGAGGCGTTCCACCCCACCCGCACCAGCGAGCTCGCCGACGTGGTGCTGCCGGCGGCTCTGTGGGCGGAGAAGGAGGGCGTCTACGGCTGCACCGAGCGCCGCTACCACCTGCTCGAGCGCGCGGTCGCTCCGCGGGGCGAGGCGCGGCCCGACCTCGACATCCTGTGCGACCTGGCGGCCCGGCTCGGCCACGGGAAGCTCCTGCCGTTCAAGGCGCCGGCCGAGGCCTGGACCGAGATCCTGGAGACGGCCCGGGGCACCGCCTACGACTTCAGCGGCATGACGCGGGCGCGGCTGCAGCAGTCGCACGGCCTGCTCTGGCCGCTGCCCAGCGCCGGCCACCCCGGCACGAAGCGCCGCTACGTGCGCGGCGAGGACCCGTTCGTCCCGGCCGACCACCCGCTGCGGATGAAGTTCTACGGCCGCCCGGACGGCCGGGCGGTGGTGTGGTTCCGGCCGCAGCGGGATCCCGGCGAGGTGGTGGACGCCGCCTACCCGCTGTGGTTCACGACCGGCCGCGTCCTCGAGCACTGGCACACCGGCACCATGACCCGGAACTGCCGCGAGCTGCGGCACGCCAACGCGGAGGCGCTGGCGGAGCTCCACCCGCAGGACGCCGCCCGGCTGGGCGTGAAGGACGGGGATCGCGTGCGGGTGAGCTCGCGGCGCGGCGCCGAGACCTTCCGCGCCAAGGTGGCGGAGGGCGCGCGGCTCGGGGTCGTGTTCGTGCAGATGCACGACCCCGACCACCTGTGCAACCGGGTCACCCACGACGCGGTGGACCCGGTCTCCCGCCAGCCCGAGTTCAAGATCTGCGCGGTGAAGCTCGAGAAGGCGTGACGCCGGCGGGCGGGCGCCGTCCTCGCGCCCGCCCCCGGACGCCGGGCGCTACCGCTCGGAGTCCACCAGGAAGGCGAGCAGCACCAGCGCCGAGGCGGCGATGAGGAACGCCAGGAAGTGCGTCAGCAGGATCTGCATCTGGAACTCGCGGCGCGCCTCGGCATAGGGCTGGAAGCTGAAGGTCACGCCCACGCCGCCCCGGTTGCTGCCGAGCGTGTACCCCTGCTTGGCGTGGCAGCCGAGGCAGGGCTGATCGGTCTTGAGGGGGGACATGTAGCGGAAGATCTCCTCGCTGCCCTGCTGCCCGGCGCGCGTCTCCACCGTCGACGCCTCGATCGCGCCGTTCTCGAACGAGGTGAGCGCCCCCGTCTCCCACCCGTCCGGCGAGTTGCCCGGGTTGAGCGGGCGCAGGCTGGTGAGGTGGAGCTGGACGCCGTGGCCCTTCTGCAGCGTCTCGGCCACGAGCCGGGTCATGTACGCCGGGTTCACCTTGGTGAGGGCGATGCCCTCCATCGAGGTGAGGTCGCGGACCGGGTCCTCGAGGAACGGGTTCGGGACCGCACCCTTCTCCACCGGGACGTAGACGCCGCCCATGCCCGCGTTCCAGCGGCGGGTGGCGATGACCTGCTCGACGGTGGCCCGCGCCGTGACGAGCGCGAGCCTGCGGAACGCGCTGTCGAGCTGGCGGCTGCGATAGACGCACGACACCGCCATGGCGACCGTGAGGACGACGCCGATGCCGATGACGTAGAGCTGGAACCGCGACTTGCCGGAAGCCATTGGACGTTCTCCTGCGGGTCTGCGGCGGGTCGCGCATCGCTGCGCGGCGCCCGGCCGTCCGTCCGCACTGGTGCCCCTCTCCCGAGGGCTCGCCCGACGATCTCCGAGGGGCCGGCCCTTGTCCACCCGACACGCGCCCAGGTCCGCGCACAAGGAATCCCCGGCTGACGCGGCGGGCCGTGTACAATGCGCTCGGCCGCACGCCCGTGGCCTGGGGGAGGGTTTCGGGATGACGAGCTTCCGGTCACGCGCGGCGCACCTCGCCGCGCTCGCCCTCGCGGCCGGGGCCGCCGCGGGGCCGAGCCCCGCGCGCGCCACCGGCGAGGTGGTCGTCATCCGGAGCACCGACCTGCCGGCCTACCGGGCGGTCGAGCAGAGCTTCCTCGCGTCCGCCGGGATGGCAGGCCGGGCGCTGCAGCTCGCGCCGGGGAACCTGGCCGAGCAGGTGCGCATCACGACCAGCGGCGCGAAGGTGCTCTTCGCCATCGGCCCGGACGTCGCCGTCGCGGCCGCGTCGCTCGGCGCGCCGGTGCTCTACGCCATGGTCCCGAGCGCCGCGGGCGCCGGGCTCGATCCCGCCCTCCCCGGCGTGCCGATGTACGTCTCCCCGGGGCACCAGGTGCGGGCGCTGCACACCGCGCTCCCGCGCGCGCAGCGGGTGGGGATCCTGTACGACCCCGCGATCTCGAGCGGCCAGGTGGCGGAGTGCGAGTCGGCGCTGCTCGGGGCCGGCCTGCGCCTCGTGCGCAAGGAGGTCTCGAGCCGGGCCGAGGTGCCGGGGGCGCTGCGCCAGCTCCTCCCCGGCGTCGACGTGCTGTGGCTCGTGCCGGACACGACGGTGATCGGGGCGGAGACGCTCCGCGTCCTCCTGCAGACGCCGCTCGCCGCCAAGGTCCCGGTGGTCGGCTACACCGAGATCATGGCGCGGGCGGGCGCCCTCCTCACGGTCGAGGCGCGCTGGGACGACGTCGGCCGCAAGGCCGCCGCCGCCGCGAAGAAGATGCTCGCCGGCGGCAAGCCCGCGCTGAGCGCCCCCGACGGCGCCCTCTACCTCAACGCGCGGACCGCGAGCGCCCTGGGCATCGAGCTCTCGCCGCAGCTCCGCGCCGAGGCCGCGCACGTCTTCGAGTAGCCTTCGCGCTCACCCGCCGAGCGCGGCGAGGAAGCTCCGCCCCACCCTCGCCTCGGCGCCGAACAGCTCGGCCACCGTGGCGCCCAGATCGGCGAAGGTCTCGCGGACCCCGAGCGGACCCCCGCCTCTCCCCGGCGCGTGGACCAGCAGCGGGACGTACTCGCGCGAGTGATCGGTGGAGGGCGTCGTCGGATCGCAGCCGTGGTCCGCGGTGACCGCGAGGACGTCGCCCGGCCGGAGCCGCTCGAGGAGCCGCGGCAGGGCCCGGTCCAGCTCCACCAGCGCCCCGGCATAGCCCCGCGCGTCGTTGCGGTGCCCGTACAGCATGTCGAAGTCCACCAGGTTCACGAACAGGAGCCCGCGCTCGAGCGTCCCGAGCAGCCGCTCGGTCTGGCGCAGGCCGTCGGCGTTCCCGGCGGTGTGGACCGCCTCGGTGATGCCCTTGCCGTCGAAGATGTCGGGGATCTTGCCCACCCCCACCACCGGCACGCCGCGCTCGGCGAGCCGCTCCAGCACGGTGACGCCCGGGGTGGCGATGGCGAAGTCGCGGCGGTGGTAGGTGCGGGTGTAGGCGCCGGGGCGGCCCACGAACGGCCGCGCGATGACGCGCGCCACCCGCCAGCGGTCGAGCTGCCGCCGCGCCGCGAGACACCAGGCGTAGAGGGTCTCGAGCGGGACCGTCTCCTCGTGGCAGGCCACCTGGAACACCGAGTCGGCCGAGGTGTAGACGATGGGCCGGCCGGTGCGCTGGTGCTCCTCCCCCAGCCGCTGGATGATCTCGGTGCCGCTCGCCACCTCGTTCCCGAGCACGCCCGGCGCGCCCGTCTCCGCCAGCCAGGGCTCGAGGATCTCGGGCGGGAAGCCGCGCGGGAAGAGCCGCAGCGCCTCCTCGAGGACGATGCCCATCATCTCCCAGTGGCCGGTGATGGTGTCCTTGCCCTGCGACCGCTCCGCCATCTTGCCGTAGAAGCCGGCCGGCGCCGGATCGGGCGGGACGCCCAGCATCGGGGTGAGGTGCCCGAGGCCCAGCCGGCCGAGGTGCGGCAGCGCGAGGCCGCCCACCGCGCGGCTCACGTGGCCGAGGGTGTCGGAGCCCGCGTCGCCGTAGGCGGCGGCGTCGGGGAGCGCGCCGCAGCCGGCGCTGTCGGCCACCAGGATCACGAAGCGACGCCGGTCGGACATGCCCCTGTTCTAGGCCCATTCCGGGCGCGGCGCACGCAGGGCGGCGCCGCCAAGATCGGCGCCATGTGGCCCACCGCGCTCTCCCGCCGCCTCGGGATCGATCACCCCCTCGTCGTCGCCCCCATGGCGGGCGGCCCCACCACGCCGGCGCTGGTGGCGGCCAGCTCCGAGGCGGGCGCGCTCGGCTCGTTCGCGGGCGGCTACCTCGCGCCGGAGGCCATCCGCGCCGCCATCCGCGACGTCCGCGCCCGCACCCGGCGCCCCTTCGCCGTGAACCTGTTCGTACCCGAGCCGGCGGCGGCGCCGCCCGGCGAGGAGGAGCTCCGGGCGGCGGCGGCGGCGCTCGAGCCCATCGGCCGCGAGCTGGGCGTCGCCCTGCGACCGCGCCTCGCGGCGCCGCCCGACTTCGCCGGCCAGCTCGCGGTGGTGAAGGAGGAGCGGGTGCCGGTGTTCAGCTTCACCTTCGGCGCGCTCCCGGCGGAGGAGGTGGCGGCGCTGCACGCGCTCGGCATCGCGGTGCTCGGCTCCGCCACCACCGTCGAGGAGGCGCGCGCGCTGGAGGCCAGCGGCGTCGACGCGGTGGTGGCGCAGGGGGCCGAGGCCGGCGGTCACCGCGGCACCTTCGCCGGGCCGTTCGAGCGCGGGCTGGTCGGCACCCTGGCGCTCGTGCCGCAGGTGGTGGACGCCGTGAAGGTGCCGGTGGTGGCCGCGGGGGGGATCATGGACGGCCGCGGGGTGGTCGCGGCGCTGGCGCTCGGCGCGGCCGCGGCGCAGCTCGGCACCGCCTTCCTCGCCACGCCCGAGAGCGGGGCGAGCGCGCTGCACAAGCGGGAGGTGCTCGCGCCGCGCGGCGGCTCCGATCCGACGCGCCTCACCCGCGCCTACTCCGGGAAGCTCGTGCGCGGCTTCGCCACCCGCTTCATGGTCGACGTGGAGCGGGCGGGCGCCATCCTGCCCTACCCGCACCAGAACGCGCTCACGGGCGAGCTGCGGCAGGCGGCGGCGCGGCAGGAGCGCGCCGATCTCGCCTCGATGTGGGCCGGGCAGGGGGTGGCGCTCGCGCGGGCGCGGCCGGCCGGCGAGCTCGTGCGCGAGCTGATGGCGGAGGCGGAGCGGGTCGCGGCGCGGCTCTGCGAGCGCTAGCCGGGCGGCCCGGCGCGGGTCACCAGCTGCCGGTCACGAGCGCGACGCCCGCGCTCGTCCCGAGCCGGTTCGCGCCGGCGCGCACCATCCGGAGCGCGTCGGCGGCGGTCCGGATGCCGCCCGAGGCCTTCACTCCCGCCGCCGGCCCGGCCAGCGCGCGGAGGAGCGCGACGTCCTCGACGGTGGCCCCGCCGGGTCCGAAGCCGGTGGAGGTCTTCACGAAGGCGGCGCCGGCGGCGAGCGCCAGGGCGCAGGCCGCCGCCTTCTCCGGGCCCGAGAGCGCGCCCGTCTCGAGGATGACCTTCACCGCCGCCGGGGCGGCGGCGCGCACCACCGCGCTCAGGTCGGCCAGGGCGCCCGCGTGGTCGCGGGCGGCGAGCCGGGGGAGCGGGAAGACGACGTCGATCTCCCGCGCGCCCAGGGCGGCCAGCCGGCGCGCCTCCTCGGCGCGCGCCGCGGCCGGCGCCGCCCCGAGGGGAAAATCCGCCACGGCGATCGGGCGGGGCGCCGCCCCCGCCAGCCGGCGCACGACCAGCGCGAGGTGCGCCTCGCGCACGCACACGCCGGCGAAGCCGTGCTGGAGCGCCTCGTCGCAGGCGCGCTCGACCTCGCCCTCGCCCGCGCCGGGGCGCAGGACGGTGTGGTCGACGAGCGGCGCCAGCTCGCGCGGCGACGCGAGCGGGGTACTCACTTGAGGACGATCGGCTTCCGCACGCGGATGGCGTCGCCGCCGAAGGTCGGGAAGCGGATCTTGCCGCTCTCGTTCTTCAGGCACTCGCCCAGGTTCGTGCCGTTGAGCTCCACGTCGTCGAGCGTCGGGTACATCGCGTGGCCGTTCGGGTTGACGGTCATGGTCACGTTGACCGTGCGGCCGTCGAGGGCGACGTTCGGCTCGTTCTTGCGCGCGGTGGAGAGACAGGCGTCGAAGGCCGCGCGGTGGCTGGCGAACGCAGCGTCCACCTTGGCCTGGTCGAGCGACGGCTCGCCGCCGCCCGAGGACGGCGCGCTGGCGGCCGCCGACGCGGCGCGGCCGAGCGCGGGCGGCGGCGTGTAGCGGGCGATGGGCCGCGCCTCCGGGGCGGGCGCGGGCGCGGGCGCCGGGGCCGGCGCGGCGACGGGCGGCGGCGGGGCGGCGCGCGCCGGTGCGGGCGGAGGCGGAGGCGGAGTCGCCTTGGCGACCTCCTTCCGCCGGGGCATCGCCGGCGCGGGCTTCTCGGGCGCCTTGGCGACCTTCGCCGGCCTGGGCGCCGGGGCGGCGGCCTGGGCCGGAGGCGGCACCGGGGCCGGCGCCGCGACGAACGGAGCCGCCGCGGGCGGCTCGACCGGCGCGGCGGCCGCGGCCGGGGGGGGCGCGCGCTTCTCGGGCGCGGCCGCGGGCGCAGGCGCGGGCGGCTGCGGGCGCGTGGCCGCGACGGGCGGCGGCGGCCGGGGCGCAGGCGCGGTGCTGGAGCTCTTGCCTCCCACGAGGGCGTACGCCGCCACGCCGACGAGCACCAGCGCGGCAGCGGCGCCGCCCGCGATGAGCGGCATCGAGGACTTCTTGCCCGGCGCCGGAGCGGCAGGCTTCGCGGACCGGGGCGCGGCCGGGGCGGCGGGCGCGGCGGCGACCACCGGCGCGGGCGTGGGCGGCGAGCGCCGCCCGCGGTCGATCGCCGGGGTGGGATCGGCGGGCTGCCGCACGGGCGCGACCGCGATGTTGTTCGTGACGTCCTGCATCTCCCGCGAGAGGTCCGCGAAGGCCGCCTCCGACTCGTCGGCGGTCGGCTTGGCGGCGCTCGCGGGGCCCTCGGTCGGCACGTCCGCGAACGGGTCGAAGGCGGGGCGCGGTGCCGGAGCCGCCGGCGGCGGCGGGGAGGCGGTGGCGAAGGGATCCGGCGACGGCGCCTTGAACGGATCGGCGGCCGGCGCCGAGAACGGATCCGCCGCCGGCGTGGGCGCGAACGGATCGGAGGGCGGGTCGAGGGAGAACGCTGCCGAGGTGGGCGTGGTCGCCTCGACCGCCGGCAGCGATCCCGGCGTCGGGGTCGGCGCGCTGCGATCGGGCTTCACGACGATGAGCTGCCCGCACTGCTTGCACTTCATCTTGAAGGCGCGCCCGCGCACCTTCTCGTCGGCGACGTAGGATCGCCCGCACTTCTCGCACGTGAACTTCACGAGGCGAATCCTACTCTCCGGCGGAACGTCGGCTCAAGCTGGCGCGCGATCGGATATCGCGCCGTCCCGCGGCGCGGGGGCACTAGCCGCCCGGCGCGCGCTGGCGCGGGGTGGGCCCGAGGGCGACGATGGGCGCGGAGGTGGGCTCGCACCCTCCGTCCTCCTCGTCCAGCCAGGGATCCGCGCCCGTCGCGCCGCCCAGCCGCGCCAGGAGATCGCGGTCGAGGAGGTGCGACGGCACCACCTTGCCGAGGGCGTGCAGGAGGTTCCCCTTCACCGCCGGGTGCTCCGCCGAGAGCGCGGCCAGGAGCTCCTTCACGCGGCGCCGGCGGAGGTTCGGCTGCGAGCCGCACAGGTCGCACGGGACGATGGGGAACCGCATCTCGCTGGAGAACGCGGCGATGTCCTCCTCCGCCGCGTAGCACATCGGGCGCACGACGACGTTGCGGCCGTCGTCGGAGCGGAGCCTGGGCGGCATGCTCTTGAGCGAACCCGCGTAGAGCGCGCTGAGGAGCAGCGTCTCGACGAGATCGTCGCGGTGGTGGCCGAGCGCGATCTTGTTGCAGCCGAGCTCGACCGCGGTGTTGTAGAGGATCCCGCGCCGCAGCCGCGAGCACACCGGGCAGGTGGTCTTCCCCTCCGGCACGAGCCGCTTCACGATGGAGTAGGTGTCCTGGCGGAGCATCCGGTAGCGCACGCCGACGGCCCGGAAGTGCTCCTCCAGGACGTGCGCCGGGAAGCCGGGCTGCCCCTGGTCGAGGTTCACGGCGGTGAGCTCGAAGCGCACCGGGGCGCGCTCGCGCAGGCGCATGAGGAGGTGGAGCAGCGTGTAGCTGTCCTTCCCCCCGGAGACGGCGACCATGAGGTGGTCGCCCTCCTCGATCAGGTCGAAGTCGCGCACCGCCTGGGCGGTGGCGCGGAGCAGGCGGCGCTCCAGCCGGTCGCGTTCCTCCATCATGCGCGACCTATAACACCGCTCTCCCGCTTTTCCTTTGACGCTTCCCGCGGTCCTGCGATAAAGCGCCGGTCCCAGGTCGCACGAGGAGCCCATGCCCGCGAAGGATCTCGGCCAGAAGCACGTCTGCTGGAAGTGCGGCACGAAGTTCTACGATCTCAAGAAGGCCGACCCGGCGTGCCCGAAGTGCGGCAGCGACCCGCGCGCCGCGCCCAGCAGGCCCTCGCCCGCCGCCGAGCGGCGCCGCGCGGCGAAGGAGGAGCCGATCGAGGAGGTCGCCGAGTCGGTCGAAGCGGCCGATCTCGAGGACGCGGCCGAGGACGACGCCGAGGAGCCCGACGAGGCCGAGGAGCCTTGAGCCCGGCGGCCGCGGCGCGCGTCAGCGGCCGTAGCTGAAGTCGGCGCGCGCGGCCCCCTCGGCCGGGACCGTCACGCGCAGGGTCCGCTCGCCCAGGCGCTCGTGCCAGGCGCGCACCGTGTACTCGCCGGGCGGCACCCCGCGCACCGCGAAGGTGCCGTCGTCGCCGGAGACCGCCGCGGGCCCGGCCGTCACCACCACGTAGGCGATCATCCAGGCGTGCACGTCGCACCGCACCTGGATCACCCCCGGCCGCTCGAGCGCGGCCTCGGCGCGGTCCCCGCGCGAGGCGAGCGCCAGCTCGAAGCGCGAGCGCCGTCCGGCCCACCCCCGCACGCTGTGCAGGATGGGGTCGCCGTTCGCCACCTCCAGCGTCGATCCGGCGGGCACCGCCTGGACGTGCGGGGCGAACCGGCACCGGTCCTGCCCGAGCGCCGCCCGGACGGGCGGCGGGCGGGGTGCCCCCTCCACCTCCACCACCGCGAGGGCGACCCGGCCGGCCGGCGACACCTTCAGGGACTCGTCCGGCTGCGACGCGCCGCAGGTGGCGCCGTCCTTCGTCACCGGGGCGGCGGGCAGCGGCGCGGGCGCGCCCTGGAAGGTGACGGTGCCCACCACGTCTCCGGCGCGTGCGGCCGGCCCGAGCGCGGCGAGCGCCAGGGCGAGGGCGGTGCGGATCGTCATGGCGCCCAGCGTTACCCCGCGCCATCCGCGCACGAGAGAGCCCTCTTAGGGCGCTCGCCTCCGAGGGGCCGCCGGCGCGTTGCCGCCCGCTCGCTCCCCCCCTAATAGAAGGGCCGTCCGCAGCCGGCGCGGCCTCCGGGCCGCCCACGCGAGGCCCACCCCGTGATCCAGGTCCCCATCGCCGAGGTCCTCCAGCCGCGCAGCCCGCTCGCCGTCGCGCGCGACGTCGTCGCGCTGGGCAAGCCGCGGCTCGCGTCGCTCGTGCTGTGCACCACCGCCGGCGGGTACTGGCTCGCGCCCGGCCACCGCGACGCGCGCACCGCGGCGGCGCTCCTCGCCGGCACGGCGCTGGTCGTCGGCGCGGCCAACGCGCTCAACGAGTTCCTCGAGCGCGACGTCGACGCGCTCATGCGGCGGACCCGCGATCGGCCGCTGCCTGCCGGGCGCCTCGATCCCTCGGTCGCGCTGGCGGTGGGCCTCGGGCTGCCCTGCCTGGCGCTCCCGGCGCTGGCCCTCCTCACCAACGGGGTCACCGCCAGCCTGGCGGCGCTGGCGCTCTTCTCGTACGTGGTCCTTTACACCCCGATGAAGCAGCGCAGCTCGCTGGCGCTCTTCGTGGGCGCGGTGCCCGGCGCCATCCCGCCGCTCATGGGCTGGACCGCGGTCACCGGCCGGCTCGACGCGGGCGGGCTGGCGCTCTTCGCGCTCCTCTTCTGCTGGCAGCTCCCGCACTTCCTCGCCATCTCGATGTACCTCAAGGAGGACTACGCGCGCGGAGGGCTGCGGGTGTTCGCGGTGGTGCACGGCGACCGCGCGACGCGGACCTGGGCGGCGGCGACGAGCCTGCTCCTCATCCCGGTGTCGCTCCTCCTCTTGCCGCTCGAGCTGGCGGGGCCGCTCTACGGCCTGGCGGCGGCGCTGCTCGGCGGCGGGCTGGCGGGGTACGGGCTCACCGGCCTCTGGCAGCGGGGCGCGGCGAACCGCTGGGCGCGCAACTTCTTCCTCCTCACGCTCGCCTACCTCACGCTCCTCTTCGCGGCGCTGCTCGTGAGCGGGCGCTGAGCGTGAGCGGCTCCTCCCACCCCGCCATGGCCGCGCGGCCGCCCGGGCCCGCCGCCGGCCCGGCCGCCCCGCCCCGGCTGGCCGTGCGCGACCTCGCCTTCCGCTACGGCGACCGCGAGGTGCTGCGCCGCGTCTCGTTCGAGGTCGCGCCGGGCGAGATCCTAGGGCTGCTCGGCCCGAACGGCGCCGGGAAGAGCACCCTCTTCTCCATCCTGACCGGCCTGCTGCTCCCCTCCGGGGGCGCGATCCGCCTCGACGGCCAGGAGGTGCCGCCGGGCGCGCGCGCGCTCCGGGCGCGCCTCGGGGTGGTGTTCCAGGCGCCCAGCCTCGACGCGAAGCTGACCGCCCTCGAGAACCTCACGCTGGGCGGGCTCCTGTTCGGGCTCGGGCGGCGCGAGGCGCGGGACCGGGCGCGGGAGCTGCTCTCCGCCGCCGGCCTCGCCGACCGCGCCTCCGACCAGGCGGGGAAGCTCTCCGGCGGCATGCGGCGCCGGCTGGAGCTCGGGCGCGCGCTGGTGCACCGCCCGGCCATCCTCCTCATGGACGAACCCACCACCGGCCTCGACGCCGCCGCGTTCCGCCAGACCTGGCAGGCGGTGCACGCGCTGCGCGAGCGCGAGGGGCTGACCGTGCTGCTCACCACCCACCGCCCGGACGAGGCCGAGGCCTGCGATCGGCTGGCGGTGCTGGCGCGCGGCCGGGTGGTCGCGACCGGCACGCCCGAGGCGCTCCGGGCGCGCGTGCCCGGCGACGTGGTGACGATCGAGGCCGACGACCCGGCGGCCCTGGCGCGCGACATCCGGGAGCGGCTCGGGCTCGAGGCGCGCCCCGGGCCGCACGGCGTGCAGGTGGAGCGCGAGCGCGGCCACGAGCTCGTCCCGCGCCTGGTGGAGGCGTTCCCGCGCGGGCGGTTCCGGGCCGTGGCGCTGCGGCGCCCCAGCCTCGCCGACGCCTTCCTCGCGCTGACGGGCGAGGCGCTGGAGGACGACGCGTGACGGCCCTCGGCTACGACCTCGCGACCGCGCGCGTGCTCTGGGGGCGCGACCTCACCCGCTTCTTCCGCCAGCCGTCGCGGCTCGCCGGCGCGCTCGGGCAGCCCATCCTGTTCTGGCTCATCATCGGCTCGGGCATGGCGGGCACCTTCCGCATGCCCGGCGCCGCCGTCGGCTACCTCCAGTTCTTCTACCCGGGCGTCGTGCTGATGGTGGTGCTCTTCGCGGCCATCTTCACCACCGTGTCCGTCATCGAGGACCGGCACGCCGGGTTCCTCCAGGCGGTCCTGGCCGGGCCCGGGTCGCGGGCGGCGCTGGTGGCCGGGAAGGCGCTCGGCTCCGCCTCGGTGGCGCTGTCCCAGGCGGCGCTCTTCCTCCTCCTCGCGCCCGCCGCCGGGTTCCACGTCCGGTCGGTGAACTGGCTCCTGCTCGCGGCGGCGCTGGCGCTGTGCGCGGTGGCGCTCTCCGCGCTCGGCTTCGCGGTGGCCTGGGCGGTGGACAACGTGCAGGGGTACCACGCCATCCAGATGACCCTGCTCGTGCCGCTGTGGGTCGTCTCGGGCGCGATGTTCCCGCCGAGCCCCGACCACCCCGGGTTCGCGGCGGTGATGCGGGCGAACCCGGTCGCGTACGCCGTCTCGGCGGCGCGCCGGGCGCTGGGCGGACCGGACGCCCCCGGCGCCCTGCCCGGCTCGGCGGGGCGCGACCTCCTCGTCCTGGCCGGCTTCGCGGCGGCCGCCCTGGCGCTGGCGGTGGCCGCCGCGCGGAGGCGCCGGTGACGGTCGCCGCCGCCCTCCCCACCGTGAACGCCGCGCTGAACGCCACCAGCGCGGCGCTGCTCCTCCTCGGCTGGCGCGCCATCCGCGCCGGGCGGCGCGAGCTGCACCGGGCGCTCATGCTCGGCGCCTGCGGGAGCTCGGTGCTCTTCCTGGCGGGCTACTTCACGCGCATCGCGCTCACCGGGACCCACCGCTTCCCCGGCGGTGGCGCGCTCAAGGCGGTGTACCTGGCGGTGCTGGCGAGCCACACCCTGCTCGCCGCGCTGACCCTCCCGCTGGTGCTCCGGACGCTCCAGCTCTCGCTCGGCGCGCGCTTCCCCGAGCACCGCCGCGTGGCGCGGGTGACCTTCCCGGTCTGGATGTACGTCTCGCTGACCGGGGTCGCCGTGTACGTCATGCTGTACCACCTCGCGCCGCACCATCCGTGAACCACCTCCTCCACCGCGCCGCCGCGCTCGCGCTCGCCCTCGCCGCCTGCGGCCCGGCGCGGATCGACCTCGAGCCGGCCAGCGTGCAGCTGCACGCGCGCGGGCAGCGGGCCACCGTCCACGCCACGCCCCGCGCGGCCAGCGGCGAGCCCCGGCCCCGCGACGCTTGCCGCTGGTCCTCCTCGGACGAGCGGATCGCGACGGTGACGGGGCGGCACAACGAAGGGGAGGTCACCGCCGCCGGGCACGGGCGGGCGGTGATCCGGTGCGAGGTGGGCGGCGTCGCCGCCGAGGCGCCGGTGACGGTGACGCTGGTGGCGCGCCTCGCCGTCGCGCCCGCGCGGCTCGAGCTCGTGCTGCGCGACGAGCCCGCCCCGGCCGCGCTCGCGGTCGAGGCGCTCGACGCCGAGGGCCGGCCGGTCGCCGGCCGCGCCGCGGTGACGCGCTGCCTGGACGAGGCGGTCTGCCGCGGAGACGCGCGCGGCCAGGTCTGGCCGGTGGGCGCGGGGACCTCGCGGGCGACGGTGGAGGTGGACGGCGCCTCGGCCGAGGTGCCGGTGCGCGTCGTCGATGCCCGCAGCGCCGCCGGGCGGCCGCGCCAGGTCCGGGTCAGCCCGGCGGAGCGGCTGGCCGCCCCGCCCGCGCGCGAGCGCCGCTAGGCTAGGCGCGCCCCACCGCGGACTTGAGCCCGCTGGCGAGGTCGTTGAGCGAGCGCGCCTGGACCGCCACCGACTGCGTGGAGGCGATGGCCGCCTCGGTGGCGGCGTAGATCTCGTTCATCGCCTTCAGCACCTCCTCGATGCCGTGGTCCTGCTGCTGCGCCACGCTGGCGATGGCCTTGGCGGCTCCGGACGACTCCTCGAGCGCGCCCGCCAGCTTCCGGATGGCGGCGCCGGTGGAGGAGGCCACCTCCGCGCCCTGCTCGGCCCGGCGCACGCCGACGTCGGCCGCCGCCACGGCGGTCATGACCGCCTTGTGCATCTCGATGAGGATGGTCTTCACCTGCCCGGCGGCGCGCTTCACGTCGTCGGAGTGGTTGCGCATCTGCTTCACGACCGCCGCCAGCGAGTCGCCCTCGCTGCCGAGCCGCTTCGCCTCGCGCTCCACCGCCTCCACCATCTGCTGCGAGCGATCGGCGATGCTGCCCACCACCGAGGCGATCTCGAAGACGTCGCGCATCCGCTTGTCGAGCGCCTGGATGCGCTGCGACAGCCCGCGCACCTCCTCCGAGATCTTGGCCAGCTCGGCCGTCGAGCGCTCCACCGCCGTGAGCCCCTCGTCCGACGCCCGCTTCGACTTCTGCGCCAGCCCCACCACCGTCTCGGCCGTCAGCGCCGCCTGGGTCGCGGTGTGGCCGAGCTGGCCCATGGTGGCGGTCGTCTCCCGCACCGAGGCGGCGGTCTGGACCGTCATGCTGCTGAAGGAGGACACCGCGGAGAGCAGCGTCTGGGCCGATCCGAACAGCTCGCCGGCGGTCTTCTCGAAGCGCTCGCGCCTGGCGGCCTCCAGCGCGATCACGTCGTCCTGGCGCCGGCCAGTGATGGCGGCCATGACGCACAGGACGAGCGGCGCGAAGTCGATGACCCAGAGCAGCGGCTCGCCCTGCGCGAGCAGCAGCGCCGACCCGAACGGCTCGTTCTGGAAGTGCGTCACCGCCTCGATGAGCGTGCCCAGCACCGGGAACAGGATCCCGAAGATCGCACCGAACACGGCGTAGCGGCGGCTGAACATGGGCACCTCGGCGAGGGTCGGTATCGCCACAGGGTGGCGGGGACCTCGCCGTCCCGCCATCCCACGACGCCAGGTCGGCGCCAGCGCGCAGTGGGTGCGCATGCCACCACGCCGCAGGTCCGCCTTCGCGGTGCGTGTAGCCCTCCGCCCAGCGTGAATCCACCTAGAGCGAAGCCACGATCCGCTGCGCCTCGCCGGCCCGGGCGCCCCGCGGGCAGAGCCGCAGGTAGTCCTGCAGCATCTGCTTGGCGAGCGACGGGTCGTACCGGCCCGCGCGGTCGGCCCGGCTGCGGCCCAGCCAGAAGAGCGCCGGGCAGCTCTGCGGGTCGGCCTTGAGGGCGCTGGTGTAGGCCTTCTCCACCGCGTCGCGCGGATCGCCGCGCAGCTCCTCGGTCTCGCCGATCTCGATCCAGGCCGCCGCCGCGCCGCCCGCGGCCGCCTCGCTGGAGTCCTTCACCGCGCGGTCGAGCTCCTCCAGCGCCTTGGGGAAGTCCTTGCGGTCGCGCCACAGCCGGGCGAGCGCGATGCGCGCGTCCGCGTTCTTGGGCTCGAGGGTGAGCGCCCGCTCGTAGGCGGCCCGCGCCTTCTCTCCGTCGCCGGCGGCGCGCCACGCGTCGCCGAGCAGCTTGGCCAGGCGCGCCCCGCCCACGCGCGCGCTCGCCTGCTCCAGCGCCGCCGCGGCCTCGGGCGCGCCGCCTGGCTTCTGGAGCAGCGCCGCCGCGAGATCGGCGTGGAAGCCCACCCGCGTCGGCTCCAGGTCGGCCGCCTTCCGGAACGCGGCCGCCGCGCCCGCCGCGTCGCCGGCCCGGAGCTTGCGGCGCCCGACGAGGTCGTGGATCTCGCCGTCGGCGGGGTCGAGCGCGATGGCCTGCTGCTCCTCCGCGTCGCCGTCGGCGGCCTTGCCCTGCGCGTGCAGCGCCGAGCCGCGCAGCGCGTGCGCCACCGCCACCTGGCGCGGCGAGGCGTTGGGGCCCATCCCGAGCACCCGGTCGATGCGCTTCAGCGCCTCGTCGGCCTGCCCGGCCGCGAGCAGCAGCTGCGCCTTGCCGAGGAGCGAGGGGACGTGGTCGGGGACGAGGCGCGCGAGCGCCGTGTCGTAGAGCGCGCCGGCCTGGATCTCGTGCCCCGGGCCACGCCGCCGCCACTGCTCGGCGAGCAGGGCCGTCACGCGCACGTCGCCGGGCGCGTTCTGGCGCGCCCAGGTGAGGTCGTCGCGCGCGGCGTCGAGCTCGCCCGCCTGCAGCGCCAGCGCGCCCAGCACGCCGTGGAGGAGCGCGCTCCCGCCCTCGGGGCCGGCCATCACCCGGCGCAGCTGCTCGAGCGCCCCGCGGACGTCGCCGCCGTAGGCGCGGAGGTAGGCCTCGGCGGCGTAGGCGTGCGAGTGCGGCTGCCCGAGCCGGCCCACCGCGTCGAGGTGCTTGCGCGCCTCCTCCCGCAGGCTCTCGCTCTCGCCGTGCTCACCCCAGCGCAGGGCGTCGACGTAGGCGAGGTAGGCGTGGCCGCCGAGCGCGTCGGGATCGCGCTCCAGGATGCGCTCGCAGAGCCGGGCCGCCTCGCGATACGAGGCGTACCCGTCCTTCTCGATGAGCTCGCGCGACTGCCGGAGCAGCCGGTCGATCTCGACGGCGCGGGCGCGCCGCACCGACGAGAGGCCGAACCAGACGCCGAGGACGAGGAGCAGCGCCACCCCCAGCCCGACGGTGGCGAGCAGCGGCGCGCGCGAGCGGGGGCGCGCGGCGCGCACCTCGCCGTGGCTCTCCAGGACCCAGTCCTGCGTCGCGTAGCGCGCCGCCAGCTCGTCGGCGTAGGCGGCGCTGCGGGCGGCCTCCGCGGGCGCGTGGCCCTCGGCGGGCCGGGCGGCGGGAGCCGGGGCCGCGTTCCCCTGGCCGGCGGCCCCCTGCGTCGCGTCCCCCTGTCCCCGCGGAGCCGCCGGCCTCCCGGTCCCTTCGGCCCGCGGAGCCGAGGGCCTCCCGTCGCCTTCGGCCCGCGCGCCGGGGAGAGGGCCGGGGAGCGGGGCGCCCGCCCCGCGCGAGACCGGCTGCAGGACCGGCGGCGGCGTCGCCACCGAGGCCGCCCTGGGGGCGGCGGGCGGCGTCGCCGGCGCGCTGAAGTCGAGCCCCCACTGCTGCATCGCCTCGAGCGTGGCGGGGTCGGCCGGCGCCGTCTCCCACGCCTTGCGCAGCGCCGCGGTGCCGCGCTCCTTCTCGCCCAGCTTGAGGTGGAGCAGGCCCGCGGTCCGGTTCGCCTCCGCGTCGCCCGGGCGGACGGCCAGCGCGCCCTCCAGCTCCTCCAGCGCCTTGCGGTCCTTCCCCTGGGCGGCGTAGATGCGCGCGAGCAGCAGGCGCGGCGCGAGGTCGCTCGGGTGCGCCTTCACGCCCTTCTTGCAGACGACCATCGCCTCCATGAACCGCCCCATGGCGAGGTACGCCTCGGTGAGGGGCCGGTAGGCCTCCGACGACGGGTCGGCGGCGAACGCGTGCTCGAAGCCGGCGAGCTCCGCCGGCGTGGGTGGCTTCATGGGGCCTTTCATGGAGAGGGTCCGCATAGCAGGCCGCCGGGGGAGCGTCAAACGCGTTCCCCCTGTGTTTCCAGGTGGTAGAGCGGATCCAGCCCCTGCCGGCCGGAGAGGCGATACCGCCTGGCGGCCCGCCGGCAGCGCGGCCGACCTTCCACCTTGACACCACTTCCCCTGAACCGTTATCTAGGCACCCCCTCGCAGCGAGGGGTGTCGTCCTCGGGGCTGTAGCTCAGCTGGGAGAGCGCTAGAATCGCACTCTAGAGGTCGTCGGTTCGATCCCGATCAGCTCCACCATCTAACAAAACCGCTGCAAGAGAGGCGATTCCGAGAGCACCCGGGGTCGCCTTTCTGCTTGTCCTGCCTCCCCGAAACGCGGGCGCACAGCGAGGGAGCGGCTACTGCCCAGCTCCGCCGCTTCGAGGCAGACCCGGGCGGCCATTCCCCCGGCGGCGCGCCCAGGAGCGCGCCCATCTACCTCAGCGGTGCCGCGAGGGGCGTGCCAACCGTGAGCCACCCTGCCCGGGGGAGCCACTTTCCTTTAGGTGATACTCACCGATGGTGCACCGGCCGGCGCCGAAACCTACCGGCCGCGCGGCTCCACTTGTAGTCACGGCCATCATGGGGACGCAGTCTCCATGCGTCGACGCCACGACGTGAACATCACAATGACTACCATCGCGACCGCGATCAGCAGCGACGATGAGATGCGGCTGAAGGCCAGCCCGCCATCCCGGTGCGGCTTCGTCAGCGTGTCGCCGAGTGTGGCGCCCAGTGGCCGCGTCAGGACGTAGGCCGCCCAGAAGAGCACCGTGCCGGGCGCCCTGGTGAAGTAGTGCGCGGCAGCAACCGCCGCGAGCAAGCCGGCGAATACGAGAGCCCCTCTCTCGAAGCCGAGCCCTGTCGTCGTCGCGACGAAGTCACCGAGCGCCGTCCCGAGCGTGTTCGAGACCAGGATCGTCACCCAGTAGAAGATCTCGTCCTTGCGTCTGGCGACGTGGTCGACCGCGATGGCGCCGGTCGCGAAGTGCCAGATGGTGAGCACCGCCACGACGCCGGCCAGGAGCATCATGGACGATTTCACGTACCCAAGCCCGAGCGTCCGGTCGAAGTAGTCGGATGTCGTGGTTCCGACGGTCGTGGTCGCGACGACGACAGCCCAGTAGAAGACGGGATGGTATCGGCGCGATCCCACCTGCGCACTGACCGTGACCACGAAGAAGCCGAGGAAGATGGCGGTGCTGACCGCGTAACCGAGCTTCAGCGTCATCGAGAGCGCATCACCGCCCGTCTCGCCGACCGTGGTGGCGAGGATCTTCGCGATCCAGAAACCGAGCGTGACCCGCGGCACCTTGCTGATGGCGCCGCGGTCGTCGTGAGCAGCACCGGTGTGTTCCACGCTTCAGCCCTCGGGACGCAGTGAAGCCCGCGACCCTGTCACGATCTCGGCATACCGCCGCCGAGGACGGGCAAGGGGCTGACCGGGCGGCAGGTCGTCCGAGCGTATCCCTTCGCCGGATGCCTCCATGGAAGGTATGGACGGCCCGCCAAGGTGCCACGGCGCGCACGACGGAGTCCTCGTCGGCGTCGTCGAGGGTCTACATTATCGAGGCGTGTCGAGTGCGCTCCTCCTCGCGGTCGTCACTCTAGCCGCCGTTCCCCGGCCGCTGTCTGTCCTGGAGCAGGTGGCGGAGGCGATTGACGACGCGGCAGTCGCCCAGGACTGGGCCAGGGTTGTGGCTTTGGAGGAGCGGGGCGGGCAGGCCCTCGGAGCGAAGGCGCTGGTCACGACGTCACACGCGCACGCCGCGGCGACGAACGCGCTCGCAGAGGCGAAGGCGGCGACCGAACGACGGGATGCGCTCGCCACACGACGCGCGGCCAACCGCCTCGCAGCCGCCGTCGTCGAGTTCTACGACCCACTTCACCCTACGGTCCCGACGAGCGTCATGCGGCTTGACGTGCTGTTGCGCCAGCTGGACCTCGCCTCGGAGGCGGGCGAGGCGAACGGGGCGCGGGCTGCGTTGAAGGCGACCACAAGCATCTGGAAGACCCTGCGCGCCAACGCTCCTGTCCACGGGAAGACCGCGGCAGCCACCTTCGAGCACGACCTAGGCGCGGTACGGCGGGCACTCGACGCCGGCGACTTGCAGGCGACCGCGCAAGCCGCCGTGATGGCTCTTGAGGGCGTCGACGGGCTTGAGAAGCTGTTCGGGGCTGGCACCGCGCGATGAACGGGTTTCGGAGCCCGCGCCAATGAGCGACGGCTCACCCGGGGGCCCGGGTCCTCGGTGATCTCGGCGGAAGGGGGACCTTCGGGCAGTCGGTGGCGACACGGACGTGGCCGGCGACGCTGGCCGCCATCGCAGGCGTCGCGCGCAACCGTCCGCATTACCAGCACCGCTCGCCGCCCGAAGCGGCCGCCCTACGAGGCGGCGGCGCGCGATAGTCCGCGAGCTGCTTCCGGATCGCTGCGATCTGCTCCTCCAGATGGTCCTCGCGGTCCATGCGCTCCATGCAGCCGAGCAAGAGGCGCGTTAGCGACGCGAGCAAGGTCACCTTGCGCTCCGCGCTATGTCGGACTTGTCGACCTGGCCGTAGAGGCCCGCCTTCTCGTGGCTCGCAGAAGAGGAGCGCAGGGTGCTCGTGGAGCGCACCAAGGCGGGCCTGGAGCGCGCGCGGCGGCAGGGGAAGAGGACCGGCAGGCCGCCCGCCTCACCCGTCATGCTGCATGCTGCCCGTGACCTCGTAGCGGCAGGCGTGTCGGTCGCGGCGGCAGCCCGCAGCGCCTCAGCGAAGCGCGCCGCGAGGCGGTTCTGCCGGGCGGAGAGGACGCGACTCGGGTGGACCTGCCAGCGGCGGGGAGCCGGCCTGGGACGTGCCGGGAAGACCGCCCTTCTCGTTTCATCATCCCCCGACAGCGCTCTCCGTGAACGACGCCAGCGCGCGTCGAACCGGCCGCTCGCCGGGCTGTCCGTTCCGCATGCGCGGCGACGTACCGCACCCGCTAGAACCGCACGCCCGACCCGCACCGAAGGTGCACCATCGGCCGCAGGAGGCGACCATGGCTCGGGGACCCGGTGTCGCGTGCTTGTCTGCCACGGCGTTTGCGCTGTTGGCGTGCGGAGGTGGAGGCGGAGGAGGTGGTGGGGGCAGCGATGGAGGCGGCGGAACACCGGTCGCCCTCGCCGTCCAGAAGACCGGGGCGGGGACGGGCACCGTCAGCGGGAGCGGCATCCTCTGCGGATCGACGTGCAGCGCATCCGTCGATCAGGGCGCGAGCGTGACGCTGACTGCCACGCCCGACGGCGGCTCCGCCTTCGCCGGCTGGAGCGGGTGTGACTCCACGATCGGAGCGACGTGCACGTGCACGATGACCGCCGGCAGGACCGTCACGGCGTCCTTCGTCCTGAGCGGCCCCACCACGCACACCCTGACCGTCCAGAAGACCGGGTCGGGGACGGGCACCGTCAGCGGCAGCGGGATCAGCTGCGGAGCCACGTGCAGCGTGTCCGCGGCCGACGGCACGGTGGTGACGTTGACGGCGGCGCCCGACCCGAACGCCACGTTCGCGGGCTGGAGCGGCTGCGACTCCACCTCCGGGACGGCGTGCACGTGCACGGTCTCGGCCGACAGGGCGGTGACGGCTTCGTTCGCGGCGCTGACGCCCAACCAGCACGCTCTCACGCTCGAGAAGCATGGCTCGGGGACGGGCACCGTCAGCGGCGGTGGGATCAGCTGCGGAGCCACGTGCAGCGTGTCCGTCGCCGATGGGACGGCGGTGACGCTCACGGCGACCCCGGACGCCGGGTCCACCTTCGCCGGCTGGAGCGGGTGCGACTCCACGAGCGGCGCGACGTGCACGTGCACGATGACCGCCGGCAGGACCGTCACCGCGTCGTTCACCGCCTGTGGCGTGGCGAGCGTCCGGGTGCAGGACGCGGTCGCCGCGATCGGCGGCACCGCGGCGCTCACGGCCGCGGTCTCGCCGGCCGGCTCGTGCGCTCCCTCGCTGGAGGCCGACTGGACGACGGACGGCTGCCCCGGCGCGTCGGTGTCGCCGGCGCGCGGCGCCAGCACCGTCTTCCACGCGCCGGCGAGCGCGGGGAACTGCCGCGTCGTCGCGAAGAGCGTCGCCGACCCGGGCAAGTTCGACTTCGCGTACGTGATCGTGAGCGCATCGCCGCGGGAGCCGCTGAGCATCTACGTCGGACCTCAGCCCTACGGGATGCTCGTGTGGACGGGTCTGGCCGGCGGCTATCGCCTGAGCGTCGCGAGCACCGGCGCGGGGACGCTCACGACGGTGTCGCTCTCCTATATGACGGTGGGGTCCGAGTACGTCGGCGCGAACCCGCGCGGCGACATGGCGTGGGACCCCGTCATCCACGGCATCTGGATCTCGCTGACCGGCGAGGACAAGGTCGTGAAGAACCATGAGAAGTACGACGCAGGAGCGCAGCCGCACGGCGTCCTCTGGACGGTGTCCGGGCTCTGGGTCGCGGACTACGGTTCGGACAAGGTCACGAAGCTGGACCGGATCTCCGGCGCCGTGCTCGCGACGTACGACATCGGGCAGTGGGGCCACGCCCCGACGGGCATCGCCTACGACGGCAGCACCTACTGGGTCGCGACGACCACGGGCGTCCTGCACCTCCGGGGCGACGGCCAGCTCATCCCGCCCGTGATCCCGGCCGCCGACGCCTACGGGATCACGTACGACGGGACCTACGTCTGGTTCTCGAACCACGCGAGCAACACGGTCGTCCGGGTGACGCCGGGCAGCGGCTCGACCGCCACCTTCAAGGTCGGGAATTCACCGCTCGGCATCTCGCCGGGCGGCGGCGGCACCGTCTGGGTGGCGAACACCGGAGACGACACGGTCTGCGAGCTGCGCGCGACGGACGGGGCGATTCTCGCCACGCTCAAGACCGGCCCCATGCCGTACGGCGTGGTCTTCTTCGACGGGTCACTGTGGGTGACCGACTACGGGGCGGACGACGTCCGCCGGCTGTTCTGACGGCTGGCGGCGGTCCACCCGTCGATGGGAGGCCCGGCTGAAGCGCCGGGCCTCCTCTTCAGCCGCGGGCCGCGTCCAGCGCCGCCTCGATCGCCGGCAGCTCGCGGTCGGCGTCGTTCGGCCAGTGGGGCGCGAAGCGCACGAGCCCGTCCGGCGTCGCGACCGCCACCCCGGCGCGCAGGAGCGCCTCCCGGAGCTGGCGCGGCGAGTGGCCGGGCGGCGGCGCCGCGGAGAGGAACGGCCCGCGCCGCGCGGGATCGCGCGGCCTCCGGCTCGCGAAGCCGCGCGCCGCGAGGAGCGGCTCGAGCCGGTCGAGGTAGCGGTTCACGTGCGCGTGGATGGCGGCCGGGCCGAGCTCGAGGATGAGGCCGAGCGACGCGTCGAGCGCGGCCTGCGACAGCGCGCTCGCCGAGCCGGCCTCGAACAGGCTCGCCTCCCGCCGGATGGGCCGGTCGTACCGGAGCTGTCCCGGCTCGACCAGGAACGAGAACGCCTCCTCGTGCGAGAGCCAGCCGGCCAGCGCCGGCCGGAGCGCGGCCAGCCGCTCCGGGCGCACGTAGAGGAAGCCCGCGCCCTCGGCGCCCATGAGCCACTTGTGCGCGCCGCAGGCGAGGTAGTCGACGCCGAGCGCGGGCAGGTCGAGCGGCACCGCGCCGAGCGCCTGGATCGCGTCGACGAAGAGCTCGGCGCCGTGGCGCGCGCACAGCGCCCCGAGCTCCCGGAGCGGCATGGCGCGCCCGCTCGAGAACTGCACCGCGCTCACCGCGGCGAGGCGGGCGCCGCGGCGCAGCTCCGCCTCGAAGGCGGCCAGGCCCTCCCCGTCGCCGGCCTCGAAGCGCGCCAGCGGCACGAAGCGCACCTCGAGCCCGAACAGCGCCGCCGCCCGCTGCCACGGGGTGACGTTGGCGGGGAACTCCCCCTCGAACAGCACCAGCCGGTCGCCGCGCCGCCACGGGAACGAGAGCGCCACGGCCTGGATCCCGTGGGTGGCGCCGGAGGTGAGCGCCAGGTCCTCGGGCCGCGCGCCGGTGACCCGCGCCAGCCGCTGCCGGAGCCGCGCCCGCATCGCCAGCATGCCCGTCACCGCCTCGCCGCCCCGGCCCGCGTAGGCCTGGAGCTGCTCGGCCACCGCCCGCTGCACCGGCCGCGACGGCGGGGAGATGCCGGCGTGGTTCAGGTAGGCCGGGAGGGTCAGGTCGGGGAAGAGCGCGCGGTCCCCGAGCCGCGGCGCGGGCGCGGCGTCGCTCATGGCGTCATCCTACGCGAGCCGCGCCGCGGCGCCGATCCCGTTGACAGCGCGCGGCGTCGCGCGACATGAAGAGCCCCCTTTGTCCGGTACCGGCCCAGAGCTCACGCCCGAGGAGCGGCTCCTCGTCCGCGAGGAGGAGGACCTGCTCGCGCGCGTGCTGGCCGCGCTCGCCGCGCGCCGGCCCGCGCCCCGGCGCGAGGACCCCGACCTCCTGGGCCGGCTCTCCGAGCTGCGCGAGCAGGCGGTCGAGTCCACCGCCAAGGACCTCCCCACCGTCTTCCAGGAGATGGGGCTCGTCCGCGCCATGATCGAGCGGCCCCGGCTGGACCCGCTCCCCGATCCGGCCGCGCCCTACTTCGCGCACCTGCGGGTGCGCGAAGGCGAGGAGGTGCGGGACTACTGCCTCGGGCGCGCCACCTTCGTCGAGCTCTCCCAGGGCGTCCGGGTGGTGGACTGGCGCTTCGCGCCGGTGGCGCGGATCTTCTACGCCTACCGCGAGGGCGACACGTTCGAGGAGCGCTTCCCCGGGCGCCTGGCGGAGGGCGTGGTCGAGGCGCGCCGGGTGGTGGTGGTGCAGGGCGGGCGGCTCCGCCAGGTCTCCACCGGCGCGGTCACCCTCGCGCTCGGCGCCCAGGGCCGGTGGAGCTCGTCGCGGGGCGATCGCGCCGCGGCGCTGGGCGGCGGCGCCGGCACCGCCGCGCGGCCGGGCGCGCTCGGCGTGGGCGAGGGGGCGCGCGGACGCGCCGCGCCGCCGGAGGTGACGGCGCTCCTCGACCGCGAGCAGTTCGAGGCGCTGTCGATCGAGGCGGAGGAGCCGCTGCTCGTCACCGGCAGCGCCGGCAGCGGCAAGACCACGGTGGCGCTGCACCGGCTGGCCCGCATCGCCTTCGACGATCCGCGGCGCTACCCGCTGTCGAAGCTCCTGGTGGTGGTGCCGGAGCTGGGGCTGTCGCGGCTCGCGGCGCGCCTGCTCGAGCCGCTCGGCCTCGCCAAGGTGGCGGTGCGCACGCTCGAGGGCTGGTCGCGGGGCGCCTTCCAGAGCGCGTTCGGCGTCCCCCCGCCGCGCCTCACCGAGGAGACCCCGCCGCTCGTCTCGCGCCTCAAGCGCCACCCGGCGCTGTACGCGGCGCTGCGCCGCCGCCCGCGGGTGGCGGGCCGCCGCGCGCCGGAGGCCTGGGCGAAGCTGCGCGACGAGCTGGCCGAGCTGCTGACCGATCGCGGCTTCCTGGGCGCCGTGGTGGACGCGGCCGGCGGCGACCTGCCCACCACCGCCATCGAGGAGACGGTCCGCCACACCCGCCTGCAGCTCGCCTCGCCGCTGGCGCTCGCGCTGCGCGGGATCGACGCCGATCGCACCACCGCGCTCGACGGCGAGTCGGTGGACGCGCGCACCCCCGACGCGCTGGCCGGCACGCTCGACCCCGAGGACCTGCCGGTGCTGCTCTTCCTGCGCGCCTGGCGCTCCGGCGGCGCGGGCCGCGCGCTCGCCCACCTCGTGGTGGACGAGGCGGAGGACGTCTCGCTCTTCGAGCTGTTCGTGCTGGGGCGGCAGCTCGGCGAGGCGCGGAGCCTCACGGTGGCCGGCGACGAGGGGCAGCAGACCGCCGCCGGCTTCGGCGGCTGGACGGCCATGCTGGCCGCGCTCGGCGCCGAGCGGGCCGCCACCTGCCGGCTCGCCACCACCTACCGGTGCCCGGCCCCGGTGGCCGCCTTCGCGCGCGAGGTGCTCGGGCCGCTCGCCCCGGCGGAGGCGCTCCAGGCCGGCCGGCCCGGGGTGCCGGTGGGGCGGTTCGACTTCCCCTCCGAGGCGCACGCCCACCTCTTCCTGGCCGGCGCGGTGCGGGACCTCGTCGAGCGCGAGCCCGCCGCCTCGGTGGCGGTGGTCGCGCGCGGGCCGGAGGTGGCGCGCAGCCTGTACCGGCTGCTGGAGGACCTGCCGGAGGCGCGGCTCGTCCTCGACGGCGAGTTCTCCTTCCGGCCCGGGGTGGACCTGACCGACGTGGAGAGCGTGAAGGGGCTCGAGTTCGACTACGTCATCGTGCCCGACGCCTCGGCCGCGACCTACCCCGCCACCGACGAGGCGCGCCGGCGGCTGCACGTGGCGGTCACGCGCGCCTCCCACCAGCTCTGGGTGGCCGCGGTCGGCACCCCCTCCCCCCTCCTGGCCAGCCTCCCCCCGGTCAGCGGCCGCTGACCGCAGGGCGGGAACGGAGCGTCCGGCCACTTCCGGGCTATGCTCCCGGCGTGGCGGTCCGCACCATCGTGGTGGGCGACGTGCACGGCTGCCGCGAGGAGCTGGACGAGCTCCTGCGGCTGGTCGAGCTCCGGCCCGGGTTCGACCGGCTGGTCTTCGTCGGGGACCTCATCGACCGCGGCCCCGACCCGGTGGGCGTGGTGCGGCGCGCGCGGGAGCTCCGGGCCCGCTCGGTGCTCGGCAACCACGAGGAGAAGCACCTGCGCTGGCTGCGGGCCGGAGGGCCGCACGCGGCGCTGCGCGGGCGGCAGGCCCCGCGCCTCTCGCCCGCCGATCTCGCCTGGCTCACCGCGCTCCCGCCCTGGCTGCGCCTCGACGGGGGCTGGGCGGTGGTGCACGGCGGGTTCGCGCCGGCCCGGTCCCTCACCGAGCAGCGCAAGGACGAGGTGGTCCGGCTCCGGCTGGTGGACGCGCGCGGCGAGATGCAGGTGGCGGTGCACGGCCGGGCGCCGGAGGGCTCGGCGCCCTGGGCCACCCGCTGGCGCGGCCCGGAGAGCGTCGTCTACGGTCACCAGGTGCACGACCTCGACACGCCGCGCGTGGACGAGCCGCAGCCGGGCGTGCGGTGCGTCGGCCTCGACACCGGCTGCTGCTACGGCGGCCGCCTCAGCGCGCTGCTCTTGCCCGCGGAGGAGATCGTGAGCGTGGCGGCGCGGCAGCCGTACGCGCACCGGAGCCGCTAGCGCTCCGCGATCGCCTCCGCCAGCGCCAGGCGCCGGCGGGCGGCGGCGACGTGGAGCGCCTCCACCACCCGGCCGTCCAGGACCGCGACGCCGGCGCCGCGCGCCTCCGCCTCGGCGTGGGCGGCGACCACCCGGCGCGCCTCCTCCAGCTCGGCCGGGTCCGGCGCGAAGAGCCGGTTCGCCGCCTCGAGCTGGCGCGGGTGGACGAGCGTCTTGCCGTCGAAGCCGAGCTCGCGGCCCTGGCGGCAGGCCGCCTCGAAGCGCGCGTCGCCGGAGAGGTCGAGGTCGACGCCGTCGAGCGCGCAGAGCCCCTCGGCCCGCGCGGCGAGGAGCAGCCAGTGCAGGCTGGGCAGCACCTCCGCGCGGCCGGCGGTCGGGCGCGCGCCCAGGTCCTTGGTCAGGTCGGAGGTCCCGGCCACCAGGCAGGCGACGCGGGGCGAGGCGGCCGCGATGGCGGGCGCGCCGAGCACGCCGCGCGGCGTCTCGATCATGCACCACAGCGCGAGGCCCTCCGGCGCGCCGGCGGCGACGAGCGCGCGCTCCGCCTCGCGGACCGCCTCCGCGCTCTCCACCTTGGGCAGGAGCACGGCCGCCGCGCCCGAGCGCGCCGCGCCGGCGAGGTCGGCGGCGGCCCACGGGGTGCCGGCGCCGTTCACGCGCAGCACGAGCTCGCGCCGGCCGTAGCCCCCCTCCGCCAGCGCCGCCAGCGCCTGGCGCCGCGCCTGCTCCTTCGCCGCCGGCGCCACCGCGTCCTCGAGGTCGAGGAGGAGCACGTCGGCGGCGAGCCCGCGCGCCTTCTCCAGCGCCCGCGCGTTCGAGGCGGGCACGTACAGGGCGCTGCGGCGGGGTCGCGCGTCTGCGCTCATCGTGGCAGGAAAGCACACCCCCGGGCGCGCCGCCACGGCGGGGTGGGTGGGACCCGCCCGGCGCGCGCCGACCCGCCTCGGGAGCGGCAGCGACCCGCCGCGCCGGGGTCAGCGCCGGCTCGAGCGCGGCGTGAATCCGCGGCGTTGCGCCGCGGCGCGCCGGGGTGGCGCCGCGGCGCCGGCGGGCCCGGACCTTGCGTTGAGCCCCGGTGCGCCCGGGCGGCGGCGACTCACGCCCCCGCCTCGCGCGCCGGAGCGCCCATGGCCCACATCCGCAGCCTCCTCCGCGCCGCGGCCTGCGCCGCGAGCCTCGCCGCCGGCGCCGCCCACGCCGACGACCTCGCCGCCGCGCCCCCCGCCCCGGCGCTCCCGGCCTTGCCCGGCCCGGCGTCCTTCGACCCGGCGGCGCCGGCGCCCACCTCGCCGGCCGCGCCCGCCGTCGCGCTCGGCCGCCGCAGGCACATCCTCGGCCTCCAGCTCGACGGCGGCGTGCCGGACGGCGCGGCCGCGACCGTGATCTACCGGCCGCTCAACTTCCTCCGCCTCGGCGGCGGGCTCCTCTACAACTCCGCCGGATACGGCGTGCGCGGCGGGGTCACCGTCGCCCCGTACTTCCCCATCGCGCCGTCGCTCACGCTGGAGGCGGGCCACTACTTCAACGCCAACGCGGCGAGCGCCGTCGCCAGGTACACTCACGTGTCGGACGCGGTGCGCCCGCTCCTGCAGGACGTCGGCTACACCTTCGCCGAGGCCTCGATCGGGCTCGAGCTCGGGCACCCGGACTGGTTCGTCTTCTTCGTCCGCGGCGGCCTCTCCCACGTCTGGACGTCGGTGAAGAACGCCAACGCGGCGGCGCAGCAGATCACCTCGGGCAGCGCGAAGGTCACCTACTTCGGCGACCCGAACGTCGAGCTCAACATCCCCGACGTGAAGGTCGGGTTCCTCTTCTTCTTCTACTAGGAGCGCCCCGTGACCCTCGCCCGCGCCTCGCTCACGCTCGCCTTCGCGCTCGCCCTCGCCGGCTGCAGCCCCCTCGTCGGCGCCACCATCGACGAGCCCCGCATCTGCCTGCTCATGCAGTCGCAGACGATCCCCGCCGCCCCGGCGCTCCCGGCCGGCGTGGTGATGCCGGATCAGCAGGTGACCTGGCAGGGGGACCTCGACCTCAACTCCGTCCTCCCCGGCCTCGACAAGCCGGGCGCCATCACCGGCGCCATCCACGTGCTCTCGCTCACCGCGACCGCCACCCCGGCCACCACCGATCTCAGCCCCATCACCTACGCCAGCGCGGCCGTCGTCGACGGCGCGGGCACGCCGACGGTCTTCATGCACTACGACCGCCCCTCGCCCGTCACGAAGCCCTACGAGATCGACCTGGCGCTCGATCAGGACCTCAACCTGCTCGACCAGCTCCAGGGCGGCGTGCTGCACTACCAGATCACGTTCAAGGGCCAGCCCCCGTCCAACGCCTGGACGGCGGACATCGAGACCTGCTTCAAGGCGCACCTCACCCTGGACGCGCTCAAGGTGATGTAGAGCCCGGCCGCGCCTCGTCCGGTGGCCGCCAGTCCTTCAGCAGCTCGCGCACCGCGCTCTTCAGGAACTTGCCGGTGGCGGTGCGCGGGATCTGCGGCACGAAGACGAAGCCGTCCGGCAGCCAGAAGCGCGCGAAGCGTGGCTCGAGGTAGGCGCGCAGCTCCTCCGGGCCGGCGTGCGCGCCCTCCCGCAGCGCCACCGCCGCCACCGGCCGCTCCCCCCAGCGCGGGTGCGGCACCGCCACCACCGCCGCCTCGCGCACGGCGGGGTGGCCCATGAGCGCGTTCTCGAGGTCCACCGAGCTGATCCACTCACCGCCCGACTTGATGAGATCCTTCGAGCGGTCGGTGATCCGGACGTAGCCCTCCGGGTCGATGGTGACGATGTCGCCGGTGCGGAACCAGCCGTCCATGGTGAACTTGTCCGCCTCGAGCGGGTTCTCGAAGTAGCTCTTCGCGATCCAGGGGCCGCGCACGTGCAGCTCGCCCATGGTGCGCCCGTCCCACGGCGCCGGGCCGTCCTCGCCCATGGCGCGCACCTCGACCAGCGGGAGCGGCAGGCCCTGCGTGGCGCGGAGGCGCCGCTGCTCGGCCGCGGGCAGGCGCGCCAGCGTGGGCTTGAGCCGGCAGACGGTGCCGATGGGCGTCATCTCGGTCATGCCCCAGGCGTGCACGACCTCGATGCCGTGCCGCTCGCGGTAGGCGTCGATCATGGCCGGCGGCGCCGCCGCCCCGCCGACGAGCAGGCCGCGCAGGGCGGAGAGGTCGCGCGACTTCGGGGCCCGGTCGAGCTCGTCCAGCACCGCCAGCCACACCGTCGGCACGCCGGCGGCGAGCGTCACGCGCTCCTCCGCCATGAGGTGGAGCAGGTTCCTCGCGTCGAGGTGCGGGCCGGGGAAGACCAGCTTCGCGCCGACGAGCGCCGCGGTGAAGGGCGTGCCCCAGGCGTTGACGTGGAACATCGGCACCACCGGCAGGAGCACGTCGCTCATCCCGATGCCGATCACGTCCGGGAGCGCCGAGGCGAGCGAGTGGAGCACGAGCGCGCGGTGCGAGTAGAGCACGCCCTTGGGCCGCCCGGTCGTGCCCGACGAGTAGCAGAGGCCGGCCGCCTGGTGCTCCTCGATCCGCGGGTACTCGAAGGTGGTGAGCTCGTCGGCGATGAGCTGCTCGTAGTCGAGCATGCCCTCCGGCGGCGGCTGCCCGTGCCCGAAGACCACCACGTGCCGGGGCCGGATCTCCGCGCGGAAGCGCTCCAGCACCGGCAGGAGCACGTCGTCGACGAGCAGCACCTGGTCCTGGGCGTGGTTCACGATGTAGGCGAGGTCGGACGGGTGCAGCCGGGGGTTCACGGTGTGCAGCACGCCGCCCATGGCCGGCACCGCGAAGTAGGCCTCGAGGTGGCGGGCGTGGTTCCAGGCGAGCGTGGCCACCCGGTCGCCCGGCTTCACCCCCAGGCGCTGCAGCGCGTTGGCGAGCTTGTGGATGCGGCGGTACAGGTCCGCCCAGGTGGTGCGCGCCAGGCTCTCGTCCGGGAGGCGCGACACGACCTCCTGGTCGCGGTGGAGCTGGCCGGCCCGCTCCAGCACGTGGATGAGGGTGAGCGGGAAGTCCATCATGAGGCCGTCCATGGGGCACCTCGGGGGCGGGGAGCGATCTCCCTAGCACGCCCGGCGGGCGGCCGCGCCCCGCGCCGCCCCTCGACCCCTCCGGGGCACGAGGCCCCAGCGCTCGCGGGCCGGGCGTGCCATGATCGGCGCATGTCGCTCATCGTGGTCGACGTCGAGGCGGACGGGCCGGTCCCGCCGCTCTACTCGATGGTGTCGTTCGGGGCGGTGGTGGTGGAGCCGTCGCTCGAGCTCGCGTTCAAGGGCGAGGTGCGGCCCATCTCCGACCGGTTCCTGCCCGAGGCGCTCGCGATCTCGGGGGTGAGCCGGGAGGCGCACCTGCGCTTCGAGGAGCCGGGGCCGGTGATGGAGCGCTTCGCCGCCTGGATCGCGGAGGTCTCGAAGGGCCGGCCGGTCTTCTGCTCCGACAACCTCGCCTTCGACTGGCAGTTCATCAACTACTACTTCCACGCCTACCTCGGGAAGAACCCGTTCGGCTGGAGCGGCCGGCGCATCGGCGACCTCTACTGCGGGATGGTGAAGGACGGCTACGCGACCTGGAAGCACCTGCGCCGCACGCCACACGACCACGATCCGGTGAACGACGCCCGCGCCAACGCCGGGGTGATGCTGCAGCTCATCGAGCTGGGCCTGAAGCTGCCGGCGAGGTGAGGGCGGCGAGCACCGCCTCGCGCGACGGCGCCCGCAGCGGGACCTCCCGCGGGTCCACCCGCGCCGCGCGGTCGCCGCACACCGGGCAGGCGGGGTCGCGCGACGGCGTGAGCCACACCGCCTGGTAGGCGCCCTGCCCCGGCACCTCGCCGAAGAGCTCCGGGTAGAACCAGTAGCGCGGCACGGTGGAGAGGGTGAGGTACGAGGCGCCGGCGGCGACGGGCTCCTCCGCGAACCCCGCCAGCGCGGCCGGCCCGCCCGGCGGCAGCAGCAGCGAGAGCGCCAGCTTCACGCCCGCGCTCGCCACGTGCTGGATGTCGGCCGCCAGCGCCACCTCGCCCTGCAGCCGCCCGGTCCCGTAGTCGACCGGCCGCGCGACCGCGCCGGCCGCGCGCTCCGCCTGGTGGCGGGTGCGCGTCGCGCACAGGTAACAGGCAGTCCGCTCGGGCACCGTCACGATCACCTCGCCGCCGCGCGCCCCCGCGTAGAGGCCCACGAAGAGCGCGGGCCGCCCCCGCGCGTAGGCGAAGCGGTCGAGCGCGCGCTGCGCGGCCGGGTCGTCGGTCGCGGCCAGCACCACGTCCGCCCCGCCCACGAGCGCGTCGAGCTCCAGGGGCGAGAGATCCTCCACCGCGGTCGCGCGTGCCTCGCACCGGAGCGCGGGCGCGACCCGGAGCAGCCGCCGCGCCAGCGCCTCGACCTTGGGCGCGCCGACGTCGGCCGCCTCGTAGCACGTCCGCGACAGGTTCTCCGGCTCGACCGCCTCCGGGTCCACCAGCGCCACCGCCCCCACCCCCGCCCGCACGAGCTGCTCGGCGAGGTACGAGCCCACCGAGCCCAGGCCCGCGACGAGCGCGCACCGCCCGCGCAGCTCCGCCGAGACGAGCCCCTCGCCCCGGGCCAGGAGCCGCGCCGCCAGCGCGGCGCCGCGGGCGTCCGGATCGCCCGCCTGGTACCGGGGCGTGAACCCGGCCCGGCGCGCGCGCTCCTCGTCTCCGGTGAGGGCGGGGCCGCCGGCCGGCCCGAAGCCGCGCCGGTACGGGCCGGGCGGCGCGAGGTGCTCCCGCAGCGCCGCGGGTAGCCGTTCGCCGTCCGGCAGCGCCAGCGGCCAGCGGAGGTCGAGCTGCTCGGTCGGGCCCCCCTCGCAGGTGGCGAGCAGGACCGGCGGGAGGTGCGGGTACTGCTCGGACGCGACCAGCACGAGCTCCAGGCCGGGCAGCGCCAGCCGGCCGGCCGGCGCCGGCCCGGCGCCGAGGTCCGTCACGAACACCTCCGGCGCCTCGCCGCCCAGCTCGCCCTGGAGGCGCTCCAGATCGCGCAGGAGCGGGAGGGCCCGCGCCGCCACCGGCGCCACGCGGGCGGGGCCCTCGGCGCGCCACCCCGCGTAGAAGCCGAGCTTGGACGCGCCGAGCGGCAGCTCGTGCCGCGCGCCCGCGGACGGCGCGCCCTCGCTCACGATGGGCGCGAGGTAGCTCGCGAGGTGCCCGTTGGCGCGGAGTCCGGCCGCCAGCTCCAGCGCGTCCTGCGCGGACGGCGCGTCGAGGCCGGGCGGGTGCGAGTGGACGAGCCCCTTCAGCTCGAGCCCCTCGGCGCGCTCGACCTCCCGGACGCGCGCCGCCAGCGCGCGCGACGGGGCCCAGCTCCGCGGGGAGGAGGCGGCGTCGGGGTCGGCGAGGTAGCAGGTGACGAGCGGCCGGCCGGGCGGACCGAGCAGCGCGCCCCCGCGCTCGGGCGGCCGCGCGGCGAGGTCGCGCTCCAGGGCGCGCAGCACCCAGTCGCCGATCGCGAAGGCGGCGCCGCTCACGGCGCCGCGAAGACGCCCTGGTGCACCTCGGACAGCTGGCGCGCGCCGTCCGCGTCCACGTCGTCGCCGACGAGCACGCGGCCGCTCGGGTCGACGAAGACCTGGCGGCGCCGCTCCCGCGGCCGCGCGTCGCCGCCGCGGCGGTTGTCGAGCACCACCGCCCGGAGCCGTTCGAGATCGAGCTGGGCCATCGGGCACTGCCTCCTAGAAGGGGAACGCCCCCTCGCGCTGGTAGACGCTGTAGCCGTTGGCCCAGACGACGCTCCGCGCGTAGGCCGACTCCAGCGTCGGCGCGCCGCCGCTCTGCTCCGCGCCGAGGCAGATGCGGCCGCCGGGGAAGAGGTGGCAGGCGTGCGGCCGCTCGACGTCGAGGGCGGGCTGGAGCACCTTCACCTGGTAGGCGCTGCCGTCTGGTAGGCGCTGCCGTCGAACCACAGGAAGAGGGTGAACAGGTCGCCGAGCCGCGAGCGGACCGGGTACACCCACCCGCGCACGCCGTCGGCCTTCACCGAGCGGGTGGCGGCGGGGAGCTGCGCGTCGACGATCGCCTGGTCGCGGAGCGCGCGGGTGAAGCCGGTCTCGACGAGCTCGACTCCCATGGGAAATGGATGCGGCGCTGGAGCCCGCCGGCGCAGTGCCCCGTCAGGGGTGGCTTGCGGAGGCGCTCGCCCGCCGCCGTGTTAGAAGGGCGGCATGATCGAGCGCATCGGCATCTCGCTGGAGCAGGAGCTGCTCGCGCGGTTCGACGAGGTCATCGCGGAGAAGGGGTACGAGAATCGCTCCGAGGCGATCCGCGACCTCATCCGCGACGCGCTCGTGCAGCGCGAGTGGTCGCGCTCGAGCGGCGAGGACGAGAAGGTCGCGGTGGTGACGCTCGTCTACGACCACGACGCCTCGAGCCTGGCGCAGAAGCTCGCGCACATCCAGCACGAGAACCACCGGGCGGTGGTCTCAGCGCTCCACGTCCACATGGACGAGCACAACTGCCTCGAGGTGCTCGTGCTGCGCGGCGGCGCGGGCGAGGTCCTGCGCATGGGCGAAGGGCTCGTCGCGACCAAGGGCGTGAAGTACGGGAAGCTCGTGCCGGCGACGACCGGCCACGACCTCCGCTAGCTCGCCGACCGGCGCGCGGGCATCCGGTCGCCCCCTTTCAGGGCAGCTCGATCGCACGCGATTTCGCCACCCGTGCGGGAGAGCGGTCGCCAGCTTGCGTCACCGATGGTGTCAGCCGATAATGCCGACCCATCTGGTTGACCCACGTCGGGCAGCTCCGGGGATCTCGATCCTCCGAGGGGAGCATGGGCGAGCCGCGACATCGTGTGCTCATCATCGACGACGAGGAGCTGCTCATCCGCTCCTTCGCTCGGATCCTGGGCCGTGACCACGACATCACGGCGCTCTCCTCGGCGGCGGAGGCGCTGCGCCGCGCCGCCTCGGGCGAGACCTGGGACGTCATCCTGTGCGACCTGCAGATGCCGGTGGTCGACGGGGTCGAGTTCTTCGAGCGCCTGAACCGCAGCCGCCCCGACCTCATCGCGCGCGTGGCGTTCGTGACCGGCGGCGCCTTCACGCCTCGTGCGCGGTCGTTCCTCGAGCGCAACACGCGCCCCACCGCCCAGAAGCCGGTGGAGCCGGAGGGGCTGCGCTCGCTCGTGCGCCAGATCGCGGCCGGCTACGCCGCCGCGGCCGGCTGCGCCTTCGCCCGGAGCTGAGCTGAGCGTACGCGTTCCGGTGCGGGTCCTCGTCGACTCGCCCTCCTCACCCAGGCCGTTTACCCGCCCCTGAGACCACAGGTCGCGCGGCCCTCACCTGCCCTCGGCACTTGACCAATGGTGGGGTTCGGAGGACGTTCCGCGCCATGGGGAGCGGGGTGAAATCCCGAGTCATGGACGGAGTCTGTCCATGATCCCGCCGCCGGGGGGCGACGTGGAGAGCACGGCCGAGGAGCCACGGCCGGAGCTCGTCGATCAGCTGCGCCGTCTGGCGCCGCGCGACCACGCCGCGCTCGTCTTCGACTCCCCTGGCGAGGCCGCCGCCGCCGTGGCGGCCTTTCTCCAGGTGGGGCTCGAGCGCGGCGAGCGCTGCGTCCACCTCGCCGAGGCCGAGGGCGCCACGGCGATCCTGCCCCACCTTCGCGGGGCGGGCGTCGACGTCGGCGAGGCGCTGGCTTCGGGGCGGCTCGCGCTCGTCACCGATCGCGACGACTTCCTGCGCCCCGGTCCGCTCCGCCCGGCCGAGGTGGAGCCGCTGCTCGCGGAGAAGGCGGAGCAGTCGGTGAAGGAGGGCGGCGGCGCCCTGCGCGTGAGCGCCGACGCGCGCTGGCTGCTCGACCCGAGCCCTTCCCTGGAGCGCCTCCTCGAGTACGAGCAGATGCTCCAGCGGCTGTGCCGCGATCACCCGTTCGTCGCGCTGTGGCGCTACGACCGCGGCACCTTCGCGCCGGCGGCGCTGCGCGCCCTGGTGCGCGCGCACCCGGTGCTCGTCCGCCGGGGCGAGGCGCACCGCAACCACCTCTTCGCGCCGCCGCTGGCGGCGGGCGGCGACGCGGGCGAGGACCTCGACCAGCTCCTCGAGACCGTCGCCGAGCGCGACCGGGCCGAGTCGTCGTTCGCCGAGAGCGGCGAGCGGCTGCGGCTCGCGCTGGAGGGCGGCGCCCACGCGCTGTGGGACTGGGACCTCCCCGCCCAGCGCCTGGCGGTGAACACGCGCTGGGCGGAGCTCCCGGGGCTGCCGCCCTCGGCCTGGTCGGTGTCCGTGTCGGAGTGGGAGCAGCCCATCCACCCGGACGACCTGGCGGCGACCTGGGGCGCGATCCGCGACCACGTCCAGGGCCGCACGCCCCGGCTCGAGATCGAGTACCGGGCGAAGGGGCCGGGCGGCTGGCGCTGGCTGCGCCTGCGCGGCAAGGTGGCCGGCCGCGACGCCGCCGGGGCCGCCGTGCGCCTGGCGGGCACGATCACGGACGAGACCGAGGTGCGCGCCGCCGCCGAGCGCGCGCTCGGGAGCGAGCGCTTCGCCGCGGTGGGCACCCTGGCGGCCGGCGTGGCGCACGAGATCAACAACCCGCTCGCCTGGATCACCACCAACCTCGGGTTCGTGCAGGACCTCGTGGCGTCGCCGGCGCAGGCGGGCCAGGACGCGGCCGCGCGCCAGCAGGTGCTGGAGGTGCTGGAGGAGACGCGGCAGGGCGTGGCGCGCATCCGCGACACGGTGGACGCGCTGCGGACCGTGGGGCGGCCCGTCCCGGCCGGCGCGCCGGTCCCCTGCGACGTGCGCGAGGAGGTGCTGGCCGCGGTCGCGGTGGCGCGGCACGAGGTCGTGCACCGCGCGCGCCTGACGCTCGAGGTGCCCGACGCGCTGCCGCCCGTCCTCTCCCACCCCGGGGCGCTCCGCAAGGTGTTCCTGCACCTCATCCTGAACGCGGCGCAGGCCATCCCCGAGGGGCCCGTCTCCGAGCACGAGGTGAAGGTGACCGCCGCGGCGGCCGCGGGCGCGGTGTCGGTCGAGGTGTCCGACACCGGCACGGGCATGAGCCCGCACGTGCGCGCGCAGATGTTCGACCCCTTCTTCACCACCAAGGGGCCAGGCCAGGGGATGGGGCTCGGGCTCTCCTTCGCGCGCGCGCAGGTGGAGGCGGCGCGCGGGCGCATCGAGGTCGCGAGCGAGCCGCGCCGGGGGACGACGGTGCGGGTGGTGCTGCCCGAGGCGGCGGCGGCCGAGGCGTCGCCGGCGCCCGCCGCACCGGCCTCAGGACGCCGCCGCGTGCTCCTGGTCGACGACGAGGAGATCCTGGTCCGGGCTTACGGCCGGCTCCTGGAGCGGGACCACGAGGTCACCGCGCTCACCTCCGCCGCCGAGGCGCTGCGCCGCCTCGAGGCGGGCGAGACCTGGGACGCCATCCTGTTCGACCTCCAGATGCCGGACGTCGACGGGGTCGAGCTTTTCGAGAAAATCGAGCTGGCCCGCCCCGAGCTCGTCACCCGGGTCGCGTTCATGACGGGGGGCGCGTTCACGCCGCGCGCGCTTTCCTTTCTGGAGCGGAACACCCGCCCCACGCTCGCCAAGCCCATCGACGCCGCCGCGCTCCGCGAGCTCGTCGCGCAGCTGGCGCGCTGAGCGCCCGTCCAGCGCGAGCCCCAGCCGCGCCAGCTCGCGCTGGGCGCTCGCCAGCTCCCGGGACAGCTCGCTCACCTCGGCGAGGAGACAGGGCGCGAGCACCTGCGCCACCGAGGCGTCCCCGCGCTCGAGCCGCGCCTGCCACTCCTCCACCAGCTCGGGGGTGGCGCGCGGCATGGGCAGGACCTGCCCGCGCTTCGGGTTCTTCCGCGACCGCCGCGGGCGGACCGCCTTCGCCTTCGCGGCCGGAGCCGCCCTGGGCGCGGGCGGGACGGCGGCCGCGCTGGCGGTCGCGGCCGCGGCCGCCGAGGTCGCGGTCCCCGTCGCGCCCCAGTGCCCCCGCGCGCCCAGCCCCGGGAGCGCGCCCTCCCCTCCCGGCGCGCCGGAGGCGGCGGGGGAGCTGGGCGGACACCACGCCGTCGCCGCGCCTCCCGCCAGCGCGGGCGCCCCGCGCAGCGCCGCCACCGCCACCGCCGGGGCGCTCGTCGAGAGCCGGCCCGCCGCGCCGCAGGCGCAGCGGAGCAGGAGGCCCTCCAGATCGCCCTCGTGGATCCCGTCGCAGAGCACGCGCTCGCACGCGCCGCACACGTAGGTGAGCGGGCCGCCGCCGACGAACAGCGGCCCTCCCACGAGCCGCGGGCTCGACGGGAGCGCGTCGGGGCAGGGCCCTTCGACCGGCTGCAGCCGCCGCACGCGGCGCGCGACGCTGGGCGAAGGGCCGGTCGGCGCAGACCATCCCGGCGCGACCGCGCGCCCCAGCGCGGCGTCAGCCCAGGCGGCGCCGTCCGGCCAATGTGGGATTGCCACCGCCGCATGCTACCTTGCGGCCGCGATATCACCAACCACGATGTGGGCTGCTCGCTCACCTGCCGGGGCGCCGCGACGGCGACGTCACCCCCTTTGCGGTCCCGGTGCTTGGAGCGGCCCGGGCTTCGCGCGTAGGTTCTCGCCCATGGACACGCTGGTGCCGGGCACCACCTGGGCGGAGCGGGTGAAGGCGCGCCCTCAGCCGAGCGTCCCGGATCTCGTGCGGTTCGGGCTGTGGACCGGGCTGGTCGGCTTCGGCGGAGGGCTGTCGGTGCTCTCGACCTTGCGCGACGGGGCCGTGCAGCGGCGCGGATGGGTCACCGCGCGGGAGTTCGACAACACCGCCACCGTCGCCCAGATGCTGCCCGGCGGCGCCGCCGCCAACGCGCTGGCGCTCCTGGGCCTCCGCTTCTTCGGGGCCGCCGGCGCCTTCGCCGGCTACGCGGCCTTCATCCTGCCCGGCTTCCTCGCCACGGTGGCGCTCGCGGTCCTCTACGGGAGCGCCGGGTCGACCGAGCACGCCGCCGCGCTCTTCGGGGGCTTCAGCGCGGCGGTGGTGGGGATCATCGGGGCCATCACGCTGCAGATGGTGAGCTCGAGCGTGGGCCGGTTCTGGCAGATGGGGATCGCGGCCATGTCGCTCGCCCTGAGCCTCGCCGGCGGCGCGTCGTCGGGCGAGATCGCGCTGGTCGGGATCGGCGCCGGGCTGGTGCTCGACCTCGGGACGAAGCGCGCCCGCCTGGCGCGCTCGCGCCGCGGCGGCCGGCGCGAGGTCGCGCTGCCGGACGAAGGCGATCCCTTCCCCAAGTCGGACCGCGGCACGCTGCAGGCCGTGGCCGTCCCGGCGCTCGCGGCGGCGCTCCTCACCTACTTCGCGGGCGGCACGCTCGTCTCGCTGGCGCTGCTGTTCCTGCGCACCGGCCTGGGCGCGTACGGCGGAGGGTTCGCCATCGTCCCGCACCTCAAGGCGACGCTGGTCGGCTCGGGCGCTCTCACCGACCGCGAGTTCGCCGACGCGGTCGCCATCGGCAAGATCACGCCCGGCCCGGTGCTGCTCGTCGCCACCTTCATCGGCTACGTGAAGAGCGGGCTGGCCGGCGCGGTGGTGTCGACGGCCGCCATCTTCGCCGCGCCCTTCGTGCTCACGGTCGCGCTCGGGCGCTGGCTCGCGCGCTACCGCTCGCGCCGGGTGGTGCGCGCGGCGCTGCGCGGGCTCACCCCGGCCGTGGTCGGGACCATCGCCGCCGCCGCCATCACCCTGGCCGGCGGCCTGCACGGCACCGGCGAGATCGCCATCGCCGCGGCGGTGGGCCTCACCCTCAGCCGCTTCCGCGTCAACCCGACGATCATGCTGGCGCTGGGCGGCCTGGCAAACGTGCTCGCGGCGCGCCTCCACTAGCGGGACCGGCGGGACCGGCGGGACCGGCCGGGACGCCCCACCGGAACGGCGCACCGGCGCCGCCGGCGGGTGACTCTCACCGCTGAACCCGCACCACGGAGATCCCATGCCCGGCTTCACCCTCAAGAAGGCCACGCAGCGCAACTACGACGCCGTCCTGGCCCAGCTCCCCGAGCTGCTCCAGGCGGAGGGCTTCGGCGTGCTCACGCAGATCGACGTGACGGCCACGATGAAGCAGAAGCTCGGCGTGGACTTCCGGCGCTACCGGATCCTCGGCGCCTGCAACCCGCGCTACGCGCACCAGGCGCTCTCGGCCGACCTCGAGGTCGGCGTGATGCTCCCGTGCAACGTGGTCGTCTACGAGGGCGACGACGGGCACGCGGTGGTGATGGCCATCGACCCCATGCAGACCATCGCCGCCGCGAGCCCCGCCATCCGCGAGGTGGCGCAGCAGGTCCGCGCCGGGCTGGAGCGCGTGGTGGCGCGGGCCGGCTGAGGCCCGCCGCGCGCACCGTTCCCCGTCCCCCCGGCTCTCACCCGGGCGGCGCCGCCCAGGCGCCCGGCACCTCGCGAGGAGGCGACATGGCAGGAGCATCGGAGATCGTGGTGACGCTGCCCGGCGGGCGGCGGGTCGACGCCCAGGTGGGGGCGCACGTCGTCCACACCGACCAGCCGGTCTCGAACGGCGGCGAGGACGCGGCGCCCACCCCCTTCCAGCTCTTCCTGGCCTCGCTCGGCACCTGCGCCGGCATCTTCGTGCAGGGCTTCTGCGCCAGCCGGAAGCTCTCGCCGGAAGGCATCCGCATCGTCGAGCGGCCCGAGCTCGACCCGGAGACCGGGGTGCTGCGCTCGGTCGAGCTGCGCATCGAGGTGCCGGCCTCGTTCCCGGAGAAGTACCGCGAGGCGCTGGTGCGGGTGGCCGACCAGTGCTCGGTGAAGCGCGCCATCCAGGCGCAGCCCACCTTCCGCGTCGAGACCGTGGTCGCGCCGTAGCGCGCGGCGGTCGCGTCAGGCCGGGGGCGCCTCCAGGAACCGGCGCAGCGCGTCGCGCACCGACTGCTCCACCCGCGCCGGCACCTCGGGGCCGGCGCGGCTGCACAGGGAGAGCGTGGCGCGGAGCGAGTCGCAGCGGGCGCGGCAGCGGCCGCAGCGGGCGAGGTGCGCCTCCAGGCTGGCGCAGACGTCGCCGCTGATCTCGCCCTCGAGGTGCCGCGAGAAGAGCTCGACCACGTCCGGGCACCCGGGCTCGGCCGCCGGCGCGGGCGCGCCGAGCACCGGCGCCACGCGCTCGCGCACCGCGAGCCGCGCCCGGTGCAGGCGGCTCTTCACCGCCTCCACCGACAGCCCCAGGATCCCGGCCACCTCGGAGGCCGAGAGCCCCTCCACGTCCCGGAGCACCAGCACCTCCCGGTACATCGGGTCGAGCGCGGAGATGGCGTCCTGCAGCGCCGCCTGCACCTGCCGCCCGGCCAGCTCCTCCTCGGGGCCGCGCGCGGCGTCGGGCACGGCCTGCGCCTCCCCGCCCGGCGTGTCGAGCGACTCGAGCCGCTCCGGCGCGAACTTGCTCGTCCGGCGCTTCTTGATGCAGAAGCTGCGGGCGATCGTGTAGAGCCAGGTCGACACCGCCGACGCGCCGCGGAAGTCGCGGATGTTGCGGGCCGCGGCGAGGAGCGTCTCCTGCAGGACGTCCTTGGCGTCGTCCTCGCCCCCGCACATCTTCATCCCGAACCGGAAGACGCGGCCCTGGTGCCGCTCGAGCAGGCGCTCCAGCGCGGCGCGGTCGCCGGCGCGCGCGGAGGCGAGGAGCTCGGTGTCGCTGGTCGGCATGGCCTGGACTTACCGCGCCGCCGCCGGGCGGGCCAGCGCCATCGCGCGGGCCGCGCCGGCCGCGAAGGTCAGGCCTGGCCGGCCGCGACCAGGATCCACCGGAGCGCGAAGCCGCCGGCCAGGACGAGCACCGGGGCCACCGCGGTCGCGCGGAGCGCGAGCCGGCCCTGGAGCGCGCCCAGCAGGAGCGGCGCCAGGAGCCCGCCCAGCACCACCAGCGTCCAGAACTGGGCCGTGAACCGGCCGCCCAGGAGGAGCGCCGCCGCCTGGCGCGATCCCTCGCCCGCGGTGGAGAGCCCGACGAGGAAGAGCGCGAGCAGCGCCAGCTCGACGCCCATGGCCAGGCGATCCCACCGCTCCACCGCGTGCCGCTCGTCCTCCGCCAGACGGAAGAGGAGGAGGAAGGCCGCGCCCGTGGAGGCGCCCGAGACGAGGAACAGCGGCCCGAGGAGCGCGCTCGCCCACAGCGCCCGCGCGCCGAGGGTGGAGAGGAGGACGCCGGTGTAGACCCCGAGCCCGATCCCCAGCGCGGTGTTCGCCCGGCGCAGGCAGGCCGCCCGGTCCACCGCCAGCGCCCGCGCGGCGCGCGCGACGCCGCCGAGGCGGGCGCGCGCGAGGAGCGCCTCGACCCGGCTCGCCTCCCCGTCCTCGAGCCCAGCCAGCGCGGCCAGGAGCGAGACCGGGTAGACGGCGAGCAGGATCCAGGCGCCCCAGCTCATGGGCGAGGTGGCGCGGAAGGCGAGGTAGAAGCGCCAGACGTGCGCCTTGCGCGACAGGTCGAGGAAGAGCGCCAGCATCCCCAGCGAGAGCAGCGCGGCGGGCGCGAAGAGCAGCCAGCGCGCCGCGGCCGAGCGCGGCCCGGCGCGCGCGGCGAGCAGCGAGCCCACGATCATGGTCCCCGCGGCGAGCCCGCCGAGGAACAGGTAGACGGGGATCTCCCAGCCCCACACGTGCAGCGCGGGGTCGAGGAGGGGGGAGTGTCGGGCGAGGTCGATCTCGTGCATGGCCATGATCTCCGGTTATCCGCCGCAGCCTCCGCCGCCCCCGCCTCCCCCGCCGCCGTCCTGGACCGGCGTGGGGGAGGCGGGAGCCAGCGGGGGCAAGGCCGCCTTCAGGTCCGCCAGCGCGGCGGCGAGGCCGGCGCGCTCGCGGTACGACGCGAGCTCCTCCAGCGAGGCGCCGGGTGCGGGGGGCGCGGGCGGGGTGAGCGCGTACGCCTCCCAGGCCTTCCGTCCGCCCGCCAGGACGAGGACCCGTCCGGGGTACGCCGCGGCGCCGGCGGGCACCGCGCCGAGCTCGCCGTCGGGCACCAGGATGAGGTCCTGCGCGCCGCTCGCCTCGCCGAGGCGGAGCGCGCCCAGCTCGCCCGCCGGTACGCACTCGGCCCCGGGCACGCGCCTCCCGGCGCACGCGCTCGGCGATGCGAGCTCGAGCACGCGCGCCGTCCACGGCCGCTCGAGCACCCGCCGCGCGAGCTCCTCGGGCGCGATCCTCGCCGGCTCGCGCGCTGCCGCGGCGGCCGTGGCGGTGGGGAGCGCGGCGGCGGCGAGGCCGAGCACGGCGCAAGCCGACATGCCGAGGAGCACGAAGCGCCCAGGCGCCCCGCCCGCCGGGACGGCCGACCTGGCGCCGGCCTGCCGCGCCTCGAGCTTCTCGGCCGCGACGAAGCCGCCGATCGCCACCGCCGTGACCGCCAGCGCGGCGACGGGGGCGCCGGCCCGCGCCGGCAGGTGGACGAGGTCGTACAGGAAGAGGTGGCCGCGCGCGCCGCTCCCGTGGAAGCGCGCGAGCCAGCCCTGGTGCTCGAGCCCGGCGTAGGCGACCTGGCCGGCGATCACCCCGAGCACCGTGACCACCCCGTCGAGCTTACCGGAGGCGGCCGCGACATGGCTCGTCCCCGGGCAGTAGCCGGAGAGGACGAAGCCGGCGCCGAGCGCGAGGCCCCCCAGGAGCATGGGCCAGACGAAGGTCTCGCTCGCCGCGCGCTCCGCGAGCGCGCGGTAGTCGAGCGCGCCCAGCCCGCCGAGGATCACGGTCCCGAGCATGGCGGTCACCAGGGCACCGAGCATGACCTTGAAGACGGTGAGATCGCGCCCGTAGAACTGCGCCGCCAGCTTCTGCGCCCGCCCGAAGCCGGCACGCTCCAGCACGAAGCCGAAGCCGAAGCCTAGGGCGACGCCGACGAGGAGCCCGAGCTCGTGCTGCCCGGCGGAGAGCGACGCGACGGGGAACGTCATCGCCACTCCCGCCGCACGAAGGGCGCCAGCGCGTACCCACCCGCGAAGACCGCGATCATGAAGAGCCAGCTCCCGGCGCTGAGGAGCGCCCCGCCGGAGAGCGCCTGACCCGAGGTGCAGCCGCGGGTGGCGCGGGCCGCCGCGCCCATGAGGAAGCCCCCCAGGAGCGCCAGCCCGAGCCGGGCGGCGGGCCGGCAGGCGGGGCCCTTCGCGACCTCGACCTTCAGCCGCCCCGAGGTGTAGGCGGCGACGAGGCCGCCCAGCAGGAGGCCGGCGAGCTCGAACACCAGCCAGAAGTCGAGCGGGTGTCCCCCCGCCTCGGCCCGCAGCAGCGACGGGGCCGCCTCCACCGCCCGCGGCGCGAGCGCGCCGAGCGCCGCCACCCCGAAGCGGAGCGAGGCGCCCGAGGCGCCGAGGCCGTGGCCCATCACCACGAAGGAGGCGAGGAGCACGAGCCCGAGCGCCACGCCGGCGAGGTACGGGTTCCAGAAGCGGTCGGGGTCCGGGGCCCTCGCGCCGGCGCCCTCCCCTCGCCGCGGTGCCGGCCGGGCGCCGCTGTCTGCACGCGCCATGGCGGGCTCCTACGTCAGGAAGAAGACCTGGGGCCGGGTCCCGGCCTCCGGCTGGAGCGTCTTCACGCGCCGTCCGTGCACGAGCCGGGTCACCGCGCTCGCCGGGTCGGCCAGGTCGCCGAAGGTGAGCGCCTTCGTGGGACAGGTCTCGACGCAGGCGGGGAGCCGGGCCTGGGTCACGCGGTGCAGGCAGAAGGTGCACTTGTCGACGTGGCCCTCCGCGTGGACGAACCGGGCGCCGTAGGGGCAGGAGGCCATGCAGGCCTTGCAGCCGGTGCACTTGCGCCGGTCGACGGCCACCGCGCCGCCCTCCGCCACGTAGGAGGCCCCGGTCGGACAGGCCGACACGCACGGTGCATCCGCGCAGTGGTTGCAGCGCTCGCTGCGCGCCTCCAGCGCGAGGTCGGGGAAGGTCCCGCTCGTCTCCTGCACCGTCCAGCAGCGGAACCCGCCGTTCGAGACGCGGTTCTCGGTCTTGCAGGCGATGGCGCAGGCGCCGCAGGCGACGCAGCGCCGCGTGTCCACCACCATGGCATAGCGCTTCTTCACGCGACCCTCCCGGCGGGCTCGAGCCGCACGAAGTTCACGTTCACGCCGGTGCCGCCCATGATCGGGTCGACCTTGTACCGGCTGGTGAGCAGGCTGTCGGAGGCGCCGCGCCCGCGCGCCTGGCGGAGCCCCTTCGCGGTGTGCCCGAAGCCGTGGACGAGGTAGACGCAGTCGCCGCGGATGCGCTCGGTGACGCGCGCGCGCACCGGGCCGCTCCGCACGCCGTCCTGGTTGACGAGCACCACGCGGTCCCCGTTCGCCAGCGGGAACGGCAGCGCCCGCGCGGCCTCGGCGTTCACCCACACCTCGTTCTCGGGGAAGGGCTCGGCGAGGAGCCGGTTGTTGGTGGTGCGGCCGAAGGTGTGGGTCGGGGCGCGGCCGGACAGCATGCGGAACATGCCCGCCGGCGCCTCCTCCTGCGGGTGGAAGTCGGGCAGCGGCTCGAACCCGAGCTGCTGCAGCTCCGCGCTGAAGAGCTTGATCTTGCCGTCGCCGGTCGTGATGTTCGGCGTCGCGCCCTCCTCCTCGCAGGTCGGGATGGGCTTTCCGACCAGGGCCCCCTTCCGCCGGAGCTCGGCCGAGTCGATCTTCGACGCGGCGAGGCGCGTCTCGACGAACTCGCGCGCGTCGGCCCAGGGGAACTGGTCGCCCAGCCCCACCCTGTTCGCGAGCTCCTTCGCGATCCACGAGCCGGGCTTCGACTCGTACATGGGCGGGACCACCGCCTGCCGGATGGCCACGAACGGCTGCTTGTAGGCGGGCGCGGCGAGGTCGTCGTCGCGCTCGAGGTAGGTGCACTCGGGGAGCACCACGTCGGCGAAGCCGCAGATCTCGGCCGGGAGCACGTCGATGGCGACGATGAAGTCGAGGTTCTGGATCGCGGCGGCGGTCTCCTGGGGCGCCGGCAGCGCCTGCATCAGGTTCGTCCCGTAGACGATCCAGGCCTTGAGGTCGTACAGCGCGCGGCCGGGCTTGGTGGCGTCGCACAGGCCGGAGGCGAGCACCTCGTCGGCGACCGGGAAGCCGCCGCCCTTGGGCATGTCGTCCTTCGAGCGCCCGCCCGGGTGCAGCGGCGGCTTCGGCAGCGGGTAGCCGGCGAGCCTGAACTTGTCGGTGACCAGGTACCCGCCGCGCCGCCCCCAGGACCCGAGCAGCGCCGCCAGGATGGCGGTCGCCCGCAGCCGCTGCGTGTCGTCGCCGTACCAGGTGGTGTGGCGGCCGGGGTGGATGAGCGACGCGGGCCGGGCGCTCGCGATGAGCCGCGCCGACTCGCGGATGAGCTCCGGCCGCACGCCGGTGATGGCGCTCGCCCACTCGGGCGTCTTCGTCGCGACGTGGGCGGTGAGCTCGTCGAGGCCGGTGGCGTACTTCGCCAGGTACTCGGCGTCGTGGCGCTTCTCGGTCAGGATGACGTTCATCCAGGCCAGCAGCAGCGCGAGGTCCGTGCCGGGCTTCACCGGCAGCCAGTAGCGCGCCTTGCCCGCCGCCACCGAGAAGCGCGGGTCGACCACGACCAGCTGCGCGCCCTTCCCCACCGCCTCGGCGAGCTCCTGCACCTGGGTGTTGTGCATGTTCTCGCCCAGGTGGCTGCCGATGAGCGTGATGACCCGGGCGTTGGCGAGGTCGATCGGCTCGGGCGAGCCGAGCCCTTCGCCGTAGGTGAGCGTGAAGGCCGCCTCGCGGGGCCCGCGGCACTGGGCGTAGGAGGGGGCGCCGATGTTGGGCGAGCCCCACGCCTTCATGAAGTGCTTCCACCACGAGCCGCCGAAGCCGTGGGTGAAGAGCGCCACCGCCTCGGGCCCGTGGCGCTCGCGCACCTTGAGGAGCTCCTCCGCGACCTTGTTCAGCGCCGCGTCCCAGCTCGCCTCCTGGAAGACGTCCTCGCCCCGCTTCGACGCGCGGATGAGCGGCTTCTTCAGCCGGTCCGGGTCGTAGAGGAGGCCGGTCCCGCCGGCTCCGCGGGGGCAGAGCATGCCGCGCGAGAGCGGGTGCTCGGGGTTGCCGCCGAGCTTCGTGACCTGACCGCCCTTGACGTGGGCGAGCACGCCGCAGTTCCAGAAGCACAGCTCGCAGAAGGTGGGGACGACCCGGTCGCCGTCGGTGCCGGGGTCCTCGGCGCGCGCCGCGTCGAGACCCCAGAAGCGCGTGGCGAGCCCGGAGGCGGCCACCGCCCCGCCCGCCGCGGCCCCGATCTGGATGAACTGCCGCCGCGTGTATCGAGCCATGGCACAGACCGTTGCGCGCGGCGTGCCGAACGGTACTTCGCAGTGATGTCGGGGGCTTGGCAGGCGAACGCGACGTCCGTGCGACGCCGCGTATCACATCGTCGCGTCGCACGTCTCGCCGGCTGAGACGCTTCGTCTCACTCGAGACCGGCGGTGCGCATGCGGCGCCACAGGGTGCTGCGGCTGACGCCGAGCGCCCGGGCGGTCTCGAGGCGATTCCAGCGGTGCGCCTCGAGCGCGTGCTGCAGCAGGATGCGATCGTCGGGCAGCCCGACCCCGGCGTCGGACCTCCAGGGGACGGGCGTCGGCGTCGGCGCCGGCGCGGCCGCCGGCGCGGGCGCCGGGACGCGGGGCGCCGGCGAGACGACCTCGGGGGGCAGGTCCTCGGGCTGGAGCGTCTGCCCGCGGCAGACGGTGGCGCCGAACTCGAGCGCGTTCTCGAGCTCGCGCACGTTCCCAGGCCAGTCGTGGGACATGAGCGCGCGCAGCGCCTCCGGCGAGAAGCGCAGCGCGCGTCCGGTGCGCGCCCCGACGCGCGCGAGCAGGTACGACGCGATGGGCTCGATGTCCTCGCGGCGGGCGCGCAGGGGCGGCAGCTCGATGGGAAAGACCTTGAGCCGGTAGTAGAGGTCCTCGCGGAAGGCGCCCGCCGCCACGGCCCGGCGCAGATCGCGGTTCGTCGCCGCGATGATGCGGGCGTTGGTCTGGCGGGTCGTCCCGTCGCCCACGCGCTCGTAGGTGCGCTCCTGCAGCACGCGCAGGAGCTTCACCTGGAGGTGCAGCGGCACATCCCCCACCTCGTCGAGGAAGAGCGTGCCGTCGGTGGCGAGCTCGAACCGGCCCGGCCGGTCGCGGACCGCCCCCGTGAAGGCGCCGCGCACGTGTCCGAAGAGCTCGCTCTCGAGCAGGTCGCCCGGCAGCGCGGCCGCGTTCACCGCCACGAAGGGCCCGTGCTGGCGGGGCGAGTGGGCGTGGATGGTGCGGGCCATCACCTCCTTGCCGGTGCCGCTCTCGCCGGTGATGAGGATGGACGACTCGCTGTGCTGCAGCGTCTCGACCAGCCGGAAGACGCGCCCCATCGCCTGCGAGCGGCAGATGAGCCCGGGGCCGGCCAGCGGCTCGCGGCTGCCGGCGCACGCCGGGTCGTCCTCGGCCGGGCGCAGCACGAGCAGGTACACGGCGCTCGGGTCGCAGACGCCGTACGGGTCGGACTGCAGCGGCGCCGCGGTGATGGAGAGGAGCCGCGTCGCCCCGGACTCCCCGTGGAGCAGCGCGCGCCACCCCTCGCGCTTCTCGCCCGCGGCGAGCGCCAGCCGCAGCGCGCTGCCGTCGGCGAACAGCTCCGGGCCGAGCAGCTTCTCGATGGGCTCGCCGATCACGCGCTTCGCGGCGCCCGGCCCGAGCAGCAAGTCGAGCTGGCTCGAGACGTGGCGCACGCAGAAGCGGCCGTCGAGCGCCATGCAGACGCGCCCGATGGAGCCGAACGCCGTGCTCACCGCCGCGAAGGCGGCGTCTCGAGCCAGCTCGGTCATGGGTTCGCCCGGCATCCGGGAGCGATCATTCCGGTGCGCACGAGATCGAGCAAGGGGGTGGCCCTCTCCTCTCGGTGAGACCCGAGGGTCCCTCTTGCGGGGGCCGTGCCAGGTAAACCCATGGAACTGCGAGCGACTAGCTGTCGCCCGCCTGAAACGAACTGCGGCGGCACGCGACAACATGTCGCACCGTGAGACACCCCGTCGCGCGAGGGCGCGAGCCGTGAGCAGCGCGAGGGGCTGGCGCTCGCCGGGTTACGCCACCCTGGCGGAGCTGCGGCGTTCGAGCCCGCGCCGCCGGCTCACGCGCCGATGAGACGAATCGTTGCGTCCGCGCGAGGCTCGGATGGTCGTGCAGAGGCCGAAGGCAGCTCCGGGGAGCGACCGCATGGCGACGTGGCGACGGCGTGGGTGGAGGTGGGGTGCGGCGACCGCCGTGCTGGTCGCGGCGAGCGTGCTCGCGCCGCCGGCGGCTCACGCCGCCTCGCTGAGCCTCGAGGAGGCCGTCCGGGCCGCCTGGGCGAGCAACCCCGGGCTCGCCGCCGGGGCGCAGCAGGCGCGCTCGGCGCGCGAGGACGCGGCCGCGGCCCGCGACGCGCGCCTCCCCACCCTCTCCTTCTCGGCCAAGGGCCTCGTCACCGACGAGCCGTTGATGGCCTTCGGCGTCAAGCTCGACCAGCAGAAGATCACCCAGGCCGACTTCGCGCCCCCGCGCCTCAACGCGCCCGATCCGGTGGGCGGGGTGGGGCTCGGGGCCTCGGTCATGCAGCCCATCTACATGGGCGGCCGGCTCACCGCCGGGCGGCGCGCCGCCGAGGCCCAGGCCGAGGCCGAGGGGCACACGCAGGCGCGGCGCCAGGACGAGCTGGCGCTGGCGGTGGTGGAGGCCTACTTCGGCGCGCAGGTGGCCGAGCAGGGCCTCCGCTTCGCCGAGGACACGCTCCAGCACGCCGCCGAGACCGAGCGCTTCACCCAGGCGCGCAACCGGCAGGGCCTCGCCCTCGACGCCGACGTGGCGCGCGCCACGGCCTTCCGCGCCCAGGCCGAGGCGGAGCGGGCCACCGCGCGGCAGCGGGTCGCCTCGGCGCGCTCGGCGCTGGTGCTCCTCGCGGGCGACGTCGCGAGCGGGGCCGAGCTGACGACCCCGGTCGAGCGCGCCCAGCCCGCGCCCGCCGACGGCGCCCCGCCGCCCGGGATCGAGCGCGCGGACCTCCTCGCGGCGCGGCTGCGCGCCACCGCCGCGGAGGAGGCGGGCGCCGCCGCCCGGGGCTCGCTGCTGCCCGAGGTCTTCGCCCAGGCGGGCGTCGAGACCCTGCGCTCCAGCCTCGCCCAGGGCGCCACCTGGTTCCAGCTCCTCCTCGTGGCGCGCTGGCAGCTCTCGCTCGGCGCGCTCGACGGCACGCGCGCCGCCGAGGCGCGGGCCGCCGCCGCCCGCTCCGCCGCCGCGTGGCAGGAGCGGCAGGCGCGGCGCGAGGTGGACGAGGCCCACCGCGCGGTGGAGACCGCCGACGTGCGCGTCGCCTCGGCGCGCGAGGCGATCTCCGCCTCCGAGTCGGCCCGCTCGCTGCGTGAGGCGCGGCACCGCCAGGGCCTCTTGCCCCTCACCGACGTGCTCGACGCGGAGGCAGGGCTCGCCGGAGCGCGCGCGCTGCTCCTGCAGAGCCAGCTGCAGGCCCGGCTCGCCCGGGCCCAGCTCCAGCTCGCGCTGGGCCAGTCCATCGAAGGAGTGAAGTCATGATGCGTCTCTCTCCCCTGAAGCTCGCCCTGGCCGTGGCGGCGCTCGCCGCGGCGCTCGACGGCGCCGCCACCGCCCGGAGCGAGGGCGCCCCCGCGGCCCCGGCCACGGCGCCCATCCAGGTGAGGCTCGTCGACGTCGCGCCCGGCGAGGCCGCCGGCTGGGCGGCCGCCAGCCTCGCGTCGGCGCAGCACGCCACGCTCTCCACCCGCCTCTCCGCCACGGTGCGGGCGGTGGCGGTGGAGGAGGGCGCGCGGGTGAAGCAGGGCGAGCTCCTCATCCGGCTCTCCGACGACGACGTGCGGGCCCAGCTCTCCGCTGCGCAGACCGCGCTCGCGAGCGCGGCCGCCCACGAGCGGCGCATCCGCGAGCTCGCCGCCCAGCGCGCCGCCACCCCGAGCGAGCTGGAGCAGGCCGAGGCGCAGCGGGCGCAGGCGCAGGCCGCGGTCGCCGGCGCGAAGGCGAGCCTCGCCTACGCCGAGCTGCGCGCCCCGTTCAGCGGGACGGTCCAGGCGAAGCGCGTCAACGCCGGCGACCTGGTCGGCCCCGGCCAGCCGCTGCTCGACGTCCAGGGCGCGGGCCTCGAGGTGCAGGCGAGCCTGTCCGAGGCCGAGGCCAGCGGGCTGCGGCTCGGCCAGCGGCTGCGCTTCCAGGCGGGCGACCGGCGCGGCGAGGCGGAGATCACGGCGCTCACGCCGGGCGGCGATCCGCTCTCGCACCGCCGCTTCCTGCGCGGCCGAGTGCTGGGGGGGGCCCAGGGGCTCCGCAGCGGCACGTTCGCCCGCCTCGAGCTGCCGGGCGCCCCCGCGGCGCCCCGGCAGGCGTGGGTGCCGAGGAGCGCGATCGTGGAGCGCGGCGACCTCACCGGCGTCTTCGTGGCCGTCCAGGGGCAGGCGCAGCTGCGCTGGATCTCGCTCGGCGAGCCCGCCGGCGATCGCTTCCCGGTGCGGGCGGGCCTGCGGCCCGGGGAGGCGGTGATCGACGCCCCGGGAGCGCTCCGCGACGGCGAGGCGGTGGAGGTGTCCCGTGGACCTTGAGGCGCGCTTCGGCCTGGCCGGGCGGCTCGCGAAGGGCTTCCTCCGCAGCAAGCTCACCCCGCTCATCGTCCTCGCCTCGCTGGCCCTGGGCCTGGCCGCGGTGGCGCTCACCCCGCGCGAGGAGGAGCCGCAGATCGTCGTGCCGATGGTGGACGTCATCGTCCCCATGCCGGGCTCCACGCCGAAGGAGGTCGAGACGCAGCTCACGACCCCGCTCGAGCGGCGGCTGTGGGGCATCCCCGGCGTCGAGTACCTGTACAGCACGAGCCGCCCCGGCGTCGCCCTGCTCACCGTCCGCTTCAAGGTGAACGAGCCGCTGGTGCCGAGCCTCTCCAAGGTCCACCAGGAGCTCACGGCGCATCCGGAGCTGCTGCCGGCCACGGCCCTGCAGCCCGTCGTCAGGCTCCTCACCATCGACGACGTCCCGTTCCTCACCGTCACGCTGCACGGCCCGCCGCTGCCCGCGGGCGAGCTGCGCAAGATCGGGGAGGAGGTGGGGCGCGAGCTGTCCGACGTGCCGCAGACGGCGCAGGTGCAGGTGCTGGGCGGCGCGCGGCGCGCGGTCCGGATCGAGCCCGACCCCGAGAAGCTGCGGAGCCTGGGCGTCTCGCTGGCCGAGCTCGACCCCGCCCTGCGCGCCGCGCAGGCCCAGCTCCCGGCGGGCGCCCTCGTCGACGCCAACCAGCGCGCCGTGCTGGAGGCGCAGGGGTACGCCCTGTCCGCCTCGGAGCTGCGCCGCGTGGTGGTGGCGGTGCGGGGCGACCGGCCCATCTACCTGGAGGACGTGGCGCGGGTCACCGACGGCCCCGAGCCCGAGCCCGCCGTCGCGCTCCTGGCGACCAAGGGCCGGCCCGGCTTCGAGCAGGCCGTCTCCATCGCCGTCGCCAAGCGGGCCGGCACCAACGCCACCGAGCTGGCGGAGCGGGTGCTCTCGAAGGTCGAGGCGCTGCGCGGCCGCCTCATCCCGGCGGCGGTCGAGGCCACGGTCACCCGCAACTACGGCGAGACCGCGAAGGAGAAGTCGAACGAGCTCATCGAGCACCTGCTCATCGCGACGCTCTCCGTCATCGCCCTCATCCTGCTCGCCATGGGCTGGCGCTCGGCGGTGGTGGTCGCCGTCGCGGTGCCGGTGACGCTCGCCCTGACGCTGCTCCTCACCTACCTCTTCGGCTACACGCTCAACCGCGTCACCCTGTTCGCGCTCATCTTCTCCATCGGCATCCTGGTGGACGACGCGATCGTGGTGGTGGAGAACGTGCACCGCCACCTCCACCTCCCCGGCCCGAGGCGGAGCTTCGCCCGGACGGTGGTCGAGGCGGTGGACGAGGTGGGCAACCCCACCATCCTCGCCACCTTCGCCGTCATCGCCGCCATCCTGCCCATGGCCTTCGTGCGCGGGCTCATGGGTCCGTACATGCGGCCCATCCCCGTCGGCGCGAGCGCGGCGATGCTGTTCTCGCTCGTCATCGCGTTCATCGTGAGCCCGTGGGCGGCGATGAAGGTCTTCCGCCGGGAGGCGCACCTCCCCGACGTGGACGGGACGGGCATGCACCCGGCCGACCCCGACCGCGACGCGGCCGAGCCGGCCGCCCACCCCGAGGCGGTCCCGGAGTCGGCGCCCGAGACCTGGACGGCGCGCGCGCCCCGCAAGGTGACGCGGCTCCTGCTCGGCTCGGGCCTCGCGCGGTGGAGCTTCTTCGGCGGCATGGCGGTCCTGCTCCTCGCCGCCGCGTCGCTGCTCGCGCTCGGGGCCGTCAAGGTCAAGATGTTGCCGTTCGACAACAAGAGCGAGTTCCAGGTGCAGCTCGACCTGCCCGCCGGGACCCCGCGCGAGGACGCGCTGGCGCTCGGCCAGGACCTGGCGCGGCGCGTGCTGCAGGAGCCGGAGGTGCGCGACGTCGAGGTGTACTCGGGGGTGGCGGCGCCCTTCACCTTCGTCGGCCTGGTGCGCCACAGCTTCCTCCGCGACGCGCCCGAGCAGGTCGACCTCCAGGTCAACCTCACGCCGAAGGGCGAGCGCAAGGCGAAGAGCCACGCCATCGTCATGCGGGTGCGGCCGGCGCTGGAGGCGCTCGCGCGGCCCGCCGGCGCGCGGCTCAAGCTGGTGGAGATCCCGCCTGGCCCGCCCGTGCTCGACACGCTGGTCGCCCAGGTCTACGGCCCGACCGCCGCGGAGCGCGAGCGGCTGGCGCGCCAGGTCCTCGAGGCCTTCCGCACCACCGAGGGCGTCGTCGACGTCGACTCGACGCTCAACCCCACCTCGCCCAAGATCTCGCTGGTGGTCGATCGCGAGAAGGCGGCGCTCCACGGCGTCGCCGCCTCGGCGGTCGTGCAGACGCTCGCCGCGGCCGGACAGGGCGCGCCGCTCGGCACGTTCCACGCGGGGCGCGGCGCGCAGCAGGTGCCGGTGGTGCTGCAGCTCGCCCCGGCGCAGCGCTCGCGGCTCGACCAGCTCCTGACGCTCACGGTGCCGGGGCAGCGCGGGGCGGTGCCGCTCTCGGAGCTGGTCCAGGTCCGCCGCGGCCGCGAGGATCCCGACCTCCACCACGAGAACCTGATGCCGGTGGCGTACGTCTTCGCCGATCTGGCCGGCACCATCGAGAGCCCGGTCTACGCGCTGCTGGCGCTGAACCAGAAGCTCGACGCGCTGCGCGGCCAGGGCGGCGAGGTGGTGCCGCGGCTCGGCCTGGCGCACCCGGACCAGACCGAGCGGCCCATCCTGAAGTGGGACGGCGAGTGGCACATCACGCTCGAGGTCTTCCGGGACCTCGGCCTCGCCTTCGCGACGGTGGTGGTGCTCATCTACCTGCTGCTGGTGGGCTGGTTCCAGAGCTTCACGGTGCCGCTCGTCATCCTGGTGCCGATCCCGATCTCGCTCATCGGGATCCTCCCCGCGCACGCGCTCTCGGGCACCTTCTTCACCGCCACCAGCATGATCGGCTTCATCGCCGGCGCCGGCATCATCGTCCGCAACAGCATCATCCTGGTGGACTTCATCGAGCTGAAGCTGCGGGAGGGCATGCCGCTGGGGGCGGCGGTGGAGGAGGCCGGGGTGGTCCGCTTCCGGCCCATGCTCCTCACCGCCTCGGCGGTGCTGGTCGGGAGCGCGGTGATGCTGGCCGACCCCATCTTCCAGGGGCTCGCGCTGTCGCTCATGGCCGGCGAGGTGGCCGCGACGCTGCTCTCGCGCTTCGCGGTCCCGGTGATCTACTTCCTGGTCGCGCGCCACGGCCGCGCCGCCGAGCTCCAGCGGGAGGGCGCGCTGAACGTCCCCGCGCCGGCCGCGCCGCGGCCCGGGCCGGCGTCCCCGGCCCTTCACGGAGGGAGGGCGGTCGGGCTGCCCCGCTGAGGCGGCGCGCGCGGCAGGCGGAGCGTGACCGTCGTCCCCTTCCCCGGGGCGCTCGTGAGCTGCACCGTCCCGCCGTGCGCCTCCACCAGCCGCTTCACGGTGGGCAGGCCGAGCCCGTAGCCGTCGGCCTGCGTGCTCGCCCGGTAGAACGGCTCGAACACGTGCGTCAGCGCGGCGCGCGGGATCCCGGGCCCGTCGTCGGCCACCGAGAGGACGGCCCAGCCACCCTCGGCGCTGGCGCGCACCGCCACCCGGCCGCCCTCGCGCCGGCCGTACTTGATCGCGTTGCCCACCAGGTTCTGCACCACCGCGTGCAGGTGCCCCTCCGCCATCGCCACCTCCAGGTCCGCCTCGGCGTCGGTGGCGAGCGCGAGCCCGGCCTCCGCGGCCTGCGGCCCGAGCTCGGTCACCACGGCGTCGACGGCGGGGCCGATCCGGCAGGACGCGCCCGGCTCGGGCGCGCCGCCCGCGCGCGAGAAGCGCAGGATGTCGTCGATGGTCTGGCCCAGCCGCTTCGCGCTCGCCTCGGCCCGCTCGAGCGCGGTCGCCTGGTTCGGGTTCTTGCGCAGGACGTGCAGCGCCATCCCGATGGTGTGGAGCGGCGTGCGCAGCTCGTGCGCGGCCCGGGAGGCGAAGGCCGCCAGGTCCTCGGCGTGGCGGTCGACCAGGTGCTCGTGCGCCTCGATGGCGTGGAGCGCCTGCCGGAGCAGGATCAGCGCGCCCGCCATCACCAGGAGACCCAGCGCCGAGCTCGTCACCATCGCCCGCAGGAGCGAGGCGTGCACCGTGGAGGTGGCGTCGCGGACCTCCGCCGCGTTGAAGCGGATGATCGCGTCGGTCGCCCGGCTCGCCTCGAGGGCGCGCGTCGAGAGCTCGCGCGCCGCGGCGCGGGCGAGGGCGCGCCGGCCCCCCTCGCGCGCGCGCTCGACCCGCGCCGCCAGGGTCGAGACGCGCAGGAGCTCCTCCCGGAGCCGCTTCAGCGTCGCGCGCTCCTCGTCCTCGCGGCAGAGCGCGTCGAGCTGGCCGGCGCCGGCGTCGATCGCGCGCAGCTCGCCCGCCACGTCGACCGGGCCAGGAGGCGAGCCCTCGTCCCCGCCGCCGAGCTGCTCGACGAGCGCCGCGAGGTGGTCGCGCAGGTGCGCGGTCGCGCCGACCGCCCGCGCGTGCTCGCCGCCGATGCGCGAGAGCTCCGCCAGCTGCGGTCCGATGGTGCCGAGGACGAGCGCGCCCAGCGCGACCAGCCCCGCGATCACGAGCGCGATGGCGCCGAGGAGCGTCTTCCGGACCCTGCGCCGGGAGGCGCGCTCGATCCCCGACCGCCGGTCTTCGGGCAGAAGCGGCACGACGGCACCTGGCTCCCTGCACCATCGCCTGCACCCCGAGGGTAGCCCCGGGCGCGCGGCCCCGAGCGCGCCGAAGCAGGGGCGCGGCGCGGCGCCGCTGGAGCCCGCGTCACACCAGCGTGGAGCGTCGAACCCCTCGCCTCCGCCCGGGCTCTCACGGGGATGAGCGACGTGCTGACCTTCGTGCTCCTGGCGGCCGCCTGGATCGCCTTGCAGACCTTCATCCTGCCCAGGCTGGGCGTGCCCACCTGAGCCGTCCCCAGGCAGCCCCGGTCCGGGGCTGACGACGCCGACCGCGAGCCTCGCTGCTGAGGCTCAGCCAGCCCTCGCCTGGCGCCGCTCCTCGCAGAGGGTGCACAGGCGGAGGCCTTCCACGGGGTGCGCGTACGGGGCGAGGACGCTCTCGCCGCAGTCGGCGCAGGTGACCGTGTCGAAGCTTGGGCGCGGGCACTCGAGGCCGAGCGGGAACACCGGGCTCACGGCGAAGAGCGCTTCCTCGGGCGCGGTGAGGAACGCGTCCGAGGCCTGCGCGGCGAGCGCGCGGGAGTCGCCCGCGAAGCGGCCGCTCTTCGCGCAGGCGCGAAACCAGCCCGTCTCCTCGAGGCGGGCGATCGTCGCGGGGAGCGGGTGGACGCGCACGGCGCGCCCCCGCACGTGGTCGACGAGCCGCACGCCGGCCTTGCCGTGCGGGAACCTGAAGATGAGGTCCTTCCCGAACGTGCAGCCGGTCACGAACTGGACCCCGTCCCCGAACCCCTGCGCGTAGTGGTCGCTCCCGAGCTCCACGAACGCGATCAGCTCCCGCTCGACGGCGCGGCCGACGCCGAGGCGGGCCATCGCGACCGCGCCCGCTCGCACCCCGAGGACCAGCGGCGGGCAGGCGTGGCCGTGGGCCAGCGTCCCACAGCGGACGTACTCCGCGAGATCCATGGTCCCTCTCGAGCCCGGGTGGGGCGACTCAGGCGGCGCGATCCGGCCGCGCGCGGTCCAGCTCGACCGCGTCCTTGACCCCGAGCCCGCGGAGGATCAGCTCGAGCGGGCAGAAGCGGGTGAGCCCGCTCTGGAACAGGTTCAGGCCCACGAACGCGGTGAAGGCGAGCGCCCAGCGCGAGACGAAGAGCGGGCTCCCCTCCACGCCGAGGGCGAGGGACAGCAGGATGAACAGGCCGGCGAAGACGCGGACGTAGCGTTCGGTGGTCATGCGATTCCTCCGGCGCGATCGCCGCGCCTGACGGTCAGAGCCGCGCCGGCCCGTTCGGATTCGCCGCGCCGCCGTCAGTGCCGCCGGGGCGGCTCCTCCCCCGCCGCGATGCCCCGCAGCTGGGAGGCGAGCCCGAGGACGAGCCCGAACACCACGTGGGCCGCGAGCCAGCCGAAGGCCATGTGATCCACCACGTCGGCGAGCGGGCGATCGATCACCCGGATCACCACCCAGGTCATCACGGCCCACACCGCGAGCCCGAACATGAGGCCGGCGGTGACGCTCGCCAGCGGCTCGGCGTTGCGGCGCACGATCGCGGCGAAGAGCACCCCCAGCGCCACGGAGACGGCGAAGTGGAGGACGAGCCCCCAGAACGCGGGCGGGCCCGCGCCCATGGCCGCCCAGCCGTAGAACACGCCGCCGATCCCCTGCAGCACCCCGAGCCACCCGAGCCCGCGCCAGGTGCCGAGGAGCGCGAAGAAGAGGGCCATGGCGGCGCCGGCCAGCGTGCCGGCGACGCCCCCCGCGAACGCGATCTCGGCCGCGAGGCCGCCCGCGCGCCCGCTCCACCCGCGCCCCACCGCTCCGCCGGCTCCCATCGGACCCTCCGCTCCCAACCTGGGCACGGCTTCGGCCCCGGGCAGCGGCGTCGCGGCCGCGCGAGCCCGCGCCGGCCCGCCCGGAGGCCGGGAGGCCTGCCTGGAACGCGCCCGGCCCGGCTTCAGCGCGCGCAGCCCTCCATGCACGCCACGAGCGTCCGCAGGTTCGGCTCGATGAGCCGGTAGCGCGCGAAGCCGTTCTCGCGCTCCGCCTCGACGAGCCCCTGGCTGCGGAGGATGCGGAGCTGCTGGGACACGATGGCCTGCGGGGCCTGGAGCTTCTCGGACAGGGCGGTCACGTTCTCGTCGCCGTCCGCGAGGATGGCCACGATCCGGATGCGCAGCGGGTGCGCGACCGCCTTCAGGACCTCCGAGACGCGCCGGGCGCGCTCGGGGTCCGTGGAGAGGGCGGGTTGAGGCTGACGCTTGACCCCCACGGCCACGTTCTACCTCATCGCCAGCTTCGGGAAGAAGCCGGGGCGGAGCCTGGCGGCGCCGCCCCGGCCCGCGAGGTCACTCCTCCTTCTTCAGCTCCTTGGCCAGCAGCTTGTCGAACCAGAGCTGGGGGCTCTGGAGGCCGCGCTTCGCGATCTCCGCCTTGGAGTACCCGAGCGCCTGGAAGTCGAGCACGCCGGTCGGGACGTGGCAGCGGTCGCAGGTGAGCGCCTTCGCCTTGGTCACGAGGTGGCTGTTCGCGAAGTAGATCGTCTGCCAGCCGGCCACGGGCTCCACCTTGCCCAGCCCCAGCGTCTTCGCCGCCGACGCCACGCCGGCGAGGGCGTCACCGGTCGCCATCGGCTGCGCGAAGTCCATCGAGAGGAGCTGGCCGTTGCGGCGGTCGTAGAACGCCCGGCCCTGGTAGATCTTGAACGGGAAGATCTTGCTCTTGCCGTCGGCGCGGCTGCCGACCGGGCCGATGAAGTGCGGCTTGGCCTCGACCGTGCCGCTGAACCACGCGTAGACCGGCTTCGTGTCCGAGGGGCTCCGCTTGATGGTGCCCGGGTCGTAGAAGCCCGTCTCGAGCTTGGTCCACTTCGTGAAGTCCTTCGCGACCGCGCCGCCGGTGGTGGGGATGTGGCAGGTCTGGCACGCGACCTTCGCGGTGTGGGCGTCGTAGTCGGGGTCGCCGTGCGGCTTGTCGCCGTGGCAGTCGCCGCAGGCGACCCGCACGCCGTCGTTGGCCCAGTTGTTCGGGTCGAAGCCGGTGGGGATCTTGTGGTCCTTGGCCGCGTGGCAGTCGACGCAGGTCATGCCCTTGGCGGCGTGCGCGTCGTGCTCGGCGTCGAAGGCGAAGCCGCGCTTGATGAGCTGCCCGCCGCCCGCGGACTCGTGGCAGGTCATGCAGCTCTTCACGCTCGGCTTGCCCACCGTCAGCGCCGCCTGGACGCTGCGATCCTGGCCCATCACCACCTTGCCGTCCGCGGTCTTGGACGGCTTGCGCTTCGAGTAGTCGTACTTCGAGGCGTGGCAGATGAGGCAGTCGACGGCCTGCTCGGCCTCCGCGCCGGTGGAGCCGACGTCCGAGAGGTGGTTCCCGGGGTGGCAGGTGTTGCAGCCGGCGAGCTTGGTCTTGCCGTCGGCGTTGGCGGGGATCTCCTTCAGGTTGTTGACGATGTCGTTGCCGTTGCAGAACGTGTAGATGCGGTTCTGCATCCCGTACTCGCGCTTGGGATCGAGGCCCTTCACGTTCGGCACCTTCGAGGCGTGCTTCCAGTGGACCGTCTCGAGGAAGGCCTTGGCCGTCCCGGGGTGGCAGACCTCGCAGGTCCTGGGCCCATCGTAGCCGTGCTCCTTGATGTAGTCGTTGTCCGGGTGGGCGGGCTTCTTCGCGGGCTTCGCCGCGGAGTCCGGCGCCGCGGCGGGCGCCGCCAGGGCGGGGCCGGCGGCGAGCGCGGCGAGGAGAGGCAGGATCGAGGAGAGTCTCATGTCGTCACCGTGAGCGAGGGGGGAGGGGTCGGCGAGCCTGCGGCGGCGACTAGCAGCCGCCCGGCTTCTTGAAGAAGGTGACGAGGTTCTTGCCGTCCTTCTTCTCGTACCTGGCCTTGATCTCGTCGCCGACGTTGATGCGCTTGTCCTGGAACTTGTCGAGGGTGAGCTTGTCTGTGACCGTCAGCGCGATGGGCTGACCGCTCGCGCGGTCCTGGAGCGTGGCGACCGCGAGGTCGGGCTTCGTCATCTCGATGTCGGTGACCGTGCCGAGCACCTTCTCCTCGGCGCGGGCCGGGCCGGCGGCGACGAGGGCGAGGGCCGCGGCGACGACGAGTGCGCTGGTGAGCTTCTTGACGTGCTGCATGGGCTTCTCCTTGTTGCGAGGGGCTGGGGGGTCACCGCGCCGTCGAGCCCGGCCGCCCGGGCAGGGCTCGTTCGGTAGCTATATAGCGCTATGACTATGTCGCTAGGTGCAAGCAGAAGGCCAGCGCGCCTCCCCGCGCATCACGCCGAGATCCGGGCGCTGGGTCGCCGGATGCGCGACGTCACGTCTCGCGAGCGTGACGAGACGTCGCGCGACCTGAGACGAACCGTCGCGTAGACCCCACTTTTCGGCCGCTCCGGGCGGGCTCGAATCGTGCAGCACCGCCCCGGATGGGGAGGCACGGCGTGGCCCGCTCGCGCGAATGGGAGGTCGGAGGCGCCCCTGGCGCCAGGTGCTCGCCGCTCTCGCGCAGCGCCCTGGTCGAGCTCGCCGGGCTACGCCCTGGAGACGTGGTCGTGGGGCTCGGCTGCGCCGGATGCCGCGAGGCCGCCGCGGTGAGCCGGCGGGTGGGGCCGGCGGGCCTCGTCGTGATGGTCGTGACGAGCGGCGACGACGCGCTCGAGCTGCCGCCCGCGCCGAGGCCGGCGCTGATCGTCCGCGGCGCCGTCGCGGCGACGGGGCTGCGCGCGGGGCTCGCGGACGTCGTGGTCTCGAGCTGCCCGGCCGGCGGCCGCGCCGACCCCTCCGCCATGTACCGGGAGCTGCACCGGATCCTCAAGCCCGGCGGGCGGCTGGTCGCCTCGGACGTGGTCGCGCCCCACCCGGCGCGCATCGGCGGGTACCGCCCCGGGCGCGCGGACGGCACCATCCCGGAACCGGAGTACCTCGCCGTCGTCCGCGCCGCCGGGTTCGAGCGGCTCCGGGTGCTCCAGGGCACCGCGCCGTACGAGGCGGACGGCCGGCTCGTGCAGAGCCTCACGCTGGAGGCGGTCCGCGGCTGAGCCGCGGCCGCGTCACCACGGCGCTGGCTGGTAGTCCTTGAAGAAGAGGCCGGCCGGGTGCTGGCCGGTGCGGAACCCCTCGAGGATGGGCGCCACGATGCGCGCGGCGCCGTCCACCACGTCGAGGGGCGGCGAGAAGGCGTGCTCCTCGGCCTTTCGCGCCGCCAGGTGGACCGGGTCCTCGTCGGTCACCCAGCCGGTGTCGACCGCGTTGAGGTGGATGCCGTCTCGGGCGTAGTCCGGCGCGCTCGTCCGCACGATCATGTTGAGCGCGGCCTTGGCCATGTTCGTGTGCGGGTGCCGGTCCGTCTTGTGGGCCCGGTAGAACTGCCCCTCCATCGCCGACACGAGCACCACGTGCTTGGCGGGGTCGCCGCTGGTGGCGGTGCCGGGCGGCGCCTGCCGCTGGCGCAGCATGAGGGGCTTGAGCCGGGCCGTCATGACGAAGGGCGCGGTGGCGTTGACCAGCAGCACCTCCAGCAGCTCCAGCGTCGGGACCTCGTGCAGCGCCAGCCGCCACGAGTTGTGGGCGCGCAGATCGACCTGTTGCAGGTCCTGGTCGAGCACGCCGCGGGGGAAGATCTCGACCCCGCCCTGCCCTTCCAGCAGGAGGTCGGCCGCGCTCGCCGCCTGGGACAGGAGCGCCGGGCTCGCCACGCCGGGGGACCCGCGCCCGAGGCCGGCGCGGAGCGCCTCGTAGTCGGCGAGGAGCGCTCGCTCGCGCGCCGGGACCGCCGACGGCGCGAGCTGCTCGCGCTCGACCAGGTGGGCGTAGAACCCGGGCGGCCGCCGCACGGTCTGGCAGGCGTTGTGGAGCTGGAAGTCGAGCCGCGGCAGGGACCGGTCGAGGTGGTGGCAGAGGCGCTCGACGCTGGGCGTGTGCCGCAGGTCGACGCCGTGGATGGTGAGGCGGTCCCGCCAGGCCTCGAAGTCGGGCTCGCGGGCGTAGCGCGCCGCCGCGTCGCGCGGGAAGCGGGTGCAGGCCACCACGGCGCAGCCGGCGCGGAGCAGCAGGATGGCCGCCTGGTAGCCGATCTTGACCCGCGCCCCGGTGACGAGCGCGACGCGGCCGCGCAGGTCGGCGGTGGCGCTCCGGCGCGCGAAGCTCGCGTCGCCGCAGGCCGGGCAGAGCTGGTCGTAGAACGGGTGCAGCGCGCGGTAGGCGGCCTTGCAGACGTAGCACTTGCGGGGCGCGTTCAGCGCGGGGCTCGCCGGGGCCTCGGCGTCCTGGGCGGTGACGCCGGCCGGGGCCGGCGGGAGCGGGGTCGGGAACACCGCCGCGCTCCGCAGCCGCTGGATGCCGGTGGCCCGGCGCAGGGCCGCGTCGGAGGACTTCCGGCCGGCCTTCTCCCGGCGCAGCAGCGCCTTCTGCAGCTTCTTCCGCGCCTTGAGATCGGGGCGCGCCACCTCGCCCGCCAGCCGCTGCAGCGCCACCCGCGCGTCGGCCGGCAGCTCGGCGAGCAGGGTGCGATCGGCCGCGACGCGGGCGAGGACGTCGAGCGTCCGCTCGAGCTCCTCCGGCGCGAGCCGGGCGCTGCGGTCGTGGGCGGCCATGCGGGCGCGGAACATGGCACGAACCGCCGGCCCGGCGCAAAGCGGCCGTCAGCCAGCCCAGGCGGCTCGCCGCGAGAGCGCCTTCCAGGCGGCGCCCGCCCCGATCACCAGCAGCGCCGGGAGGACCACCGGCAGCGACCGGCGCAGGCGGTGCTCCCAGGCGTCCACCCGGTCGGCGAAGAGCAGCACCGTCCAGTGGCGCATCCAGTGGTCCGGGTAGCGATAGGCGGCCCGCCGGAGGAGGCCCGAGAGGCCGCTCGGGGGCACGGCCGTCCCGAACACCGGCGGGAAGTCCTTGTGCGGCCGGCCGTGCATGAAGACGGTCACCTGGCTCTCTTGCCGGGTCGGCGGGCCGTGCGCGTTCGGGAGCGGCCGGGGCGCGTGCAGCCTGGGGACCCCTGGCCGCCGGGCCGGGTCGAGGTCGATGCCGGCGCCCGGGATCGGCTGCCGGGCGCGCTCTCCTGCGAGCGGGTGCTGCGGATTCGAAGGCGTCAGCTCTTCCATGGCGATCCTCAGTGCACGGTGCCCGTGCCCGGCAGCAGCACGGCCTTCACGCAGCCGTCCTCCTTCTGCGCGAACGTGTGGTAGGCGCGCGACGCCTCCTCCAGCGGGTAGCGGTGCGTGATGAGCTCCTCGACCGGCATGCGGCCGGCCTGGACGTGCTCGAGGAGCTGCGGCAGGTAGCGCTTCACGCTGCACTGCCCCGTGCGGATGGTCTGGCACTTGTTCATCGCCGTGCCGAAGTCCACGAGCGCCATGGGCGGGCCGAAGACGCCCAGCACCGACACCGTCCCGCCCTTCTTCGTCGCGTGGAAGCACCAGTTGAGCGCGGTCGCGGAGCCCGCGACGCCCTTGACGTAGACGCCGATCGCCCGCTGCATGGGTGAACCGGCCGCCTCGCACCCGACCGCCTCGATGGTCGCGTCGGCGCCGCGCCCGTCCGTCAGGTCCTTGATGGCGGTGATGACGTCGGCGTCCTCGAAGTCGATCGCCTCCGCCCCCGCCCAGCGGCGCGCGAAGTCGAGCCGGTACCCGACCTTGTCCACCGCGATGACGCGCCCCGCCCCGAGCAGCCAGGCCGAGCGCATGGCGTACAGCCCGACCGGCCCGGCGCCGAAGACGACCACGGTCTCACCTCCCTCGAGGCCGCACATCTCCGCGCCCTGGTAGCCGGTCGGGTAAGCGTCGGCGAGCGGGACCGCCTGCAGGTCGCTCAGCCCGTCGGGCAGCTTCATCGGGTCGACGTCGGCGAAGGGGACGCGCACGTACTCGGCCTGGCCACCGTCGTAGCCGCCCGTCGTGTGCGAGTACCCGTACACGCCGCAGGCGACGTCCGACGAGGGGTTGGTGTTCTCGCAGCAGGCGGTGAGCCCGCGCGAGCAGAAGTAGCAGGCCCCGCAGGAGATGTTGAACGGCACGACCAGCCGGTCGCCGCGCGAGACGGCGGTCACCTCCGGCCCGACCTCCTCCACCACCCCGACGATCTCGTGTCCGAAGGTCGACCCGATGCGCGTGTCGGGCACGCGGCCGTGCAGCAGGTGCAGATCGGACCCGCAGATCCCGGCGCAGGTGACGCGCAGGATCGCGTCCTGCGGGTGCTCGATGCGAGGGTCAGGCTTGTCCTTCACCGCGATGCGGTAAGGACCCTCGTAGCTCGTCGCTCTCATGGCGCAAGGATGCGCACGCCGGCGCCCGCGCGCGTCACGCCGAGAGGACGGTCGCGGCCCGTCCGGCCGGGCAGGGTCCGCGACGCCGGCTACCTGGGCATGTCGTGGAGGCCGCCGGCGTTCACCACCTCGGCATAGCCCGCCCGCCGGAGCAGCATGGCGGCCACGCCGCTGCGCGCTCCCGAGGCGCAGTAGAGGACGACCGGGCGCTGCCTCGGGATCTCGCCCAGCCGGCCGCTCAGCTCGTGCAGCGGGATGTTGAGCGCGCCGGGGTAGGCGCCGCCCCGGAACTCGTCCGGCGAGCGCACGTCCACCACCACCGCGCCGGCGGCGATCCGCTGGCGAATGTCGTCGGGTGACAAGCGTCTTCCTCCCAGCGCGCGGCGGCCGAGGACGAGGGCGAGCGCCGCGGCCGCCGCGGCGATGATCCAGGGGTCGAGGGTCACGATGATGGGAGAGCCCGCCGCGACCGGATCGGTTCGAGCGCCCCGCGGGGCCCATAGCGTGCGCCAGGCCGGGCCGCCATGCGGGCCCTTGACGCCGAGCCACCTTTGGGGGCCTATCTCGCGCGTGCCCGAGCCGGTCCTGATCACCTCGAATCCCGCCTGCATCCGGCACGATACCGGCCCCGAGCACCCCGAGAGCGCGGCGCGGCTCCTGGCGCTCGAGGCGGCGCTGGCGGCGGATCGCGAGCTGTCCGGGACGGTGGTCGAGGAGCGGGCCGCGCCCGCCAGCGAGCAGGACCTGCTGCGCGTCCACGGGGCCGCGCACGTGGAGCGGGTGCGGAGCGCGGCGGCGGAGGCGGCGCGGACGGGCGGGCGGGTCTGGCTCGAGGAGGACACGCCCGTCTCGGCCGGCTCGTGGGAGGCGGCGCTGGCGGCGGCCGGCTGCGCCATCGCCGCCGCCGAGCGGGTGGCCGACGGGCGCCCGCGGCGCGCCTTCGCCCTGGCCCGGCCGCCCGGGCACCACGCCAGCGCCGACCGCGCGATGGGCTTCTGTCTCTTCGACAACGCCGCGGTCGCCGCCCGGCGGCTGGTCGCCTCGGGGCGGGTGCGCCGCGTGCTCGTCGCCGACGCCGACGCGCACCACGGGAACGGGACGCAGGACATCTTCTACGAGGATCCGAGCGTCTACTTCCTCTCGCTCCACCTCAGCCCCGACTACCCGTGGACCGGCGCCGCCGGCGAGCGGGGCGCGGGGGCGGGGCTCGGGAAGACGCGCAACATCCCGCTGCCGCGCGGGGCCGACGGCGGGGCGTACCGCGCCCGCTGGGCGGCCGCGCTCGACGAGGCCCTCGCCGAGTTCTCGCCCGAGCTCGTCATCCTGTCGCTCGGGCTGGACGTGCTCGCCGGCGACCCGGAGGGCGGCTTCGCGCTCGTCCCCCGGGACCTGCACGGGCTCGTCACGGACCTCCTCGACCGGCTGCCGCCGCAGGCGCGCGGCCGCGTCGTCACGGTGCTCGAGGGCGGCTACGCGCTCGACCGGATCGGCGCCGGGTTCGTCGAGGCGCTGCGGGCGCTGGCCGGGCTGCCGCCCAGCTCGCGCGGCGCGCGCTGACCCCCGCGAAACGCGTTCGGCCCTGACCGCGACCCCGGAGAGGGGGCGATCAGGGTCGACGCGGTGGGCTCCTGCGCTAGCAGCCCGCGGTCTTGCGGAAGTACGCGCTGACGTTCTTGCCGCCCTTGACCTCGTACCGGCACTTGATCTCGTCGCCCTCGACGATGCGGTGATCCTTGAACTTGTCGAGGGTGAGGCTGTCGTTGACGGTGATGTCCACCTGCTTCTCGGACTTGTTGTCCTTCAGCGTGGCGGTGGCGGTCTTGGCGTCCTTGCCCGAGATCTCGATGTGGGTGATGACCCCGACCATCTTGATCTCGTCGGCGTAGGCGACGCCGCCGAGCGCCAGGCTGCTCGTCGCCAACCCTACGACGGCGAGCATGATTGCGGCTGCTCTCTTCATGTGGAACCCCTTGGGACCGCGTGCTGCTGGTTCACCTGTGCTGCGCCCCGGGCGATCCGTCGCCCGCCTACAGCTTCACCTCGAACGTCGCGTAGATGTCGTGCGCGGACTTGAGCGGCGCGAACATCTGGGCGTTCATCGGGCTGGCCGACAGGTCGGAGATCTTCACCGGAGCGCCGACCCAGTTGTTGCTGCCGGTGTAGGTGAAGTCGTAGTACTGGTAGCCCAGCCGGAAGAAGGTCTTGCTCGTGAAGGACGCGATCGCGGCCAGCGGCAGCTCCTGGATCAGGTAGACCTCGTAGACGTTGCCGCGGGTGCCGAGCTTGCTCGTCCACATGTCGTCGGCGGCCGGGACGAACGGGATCCAGAACTCCGAGCCGTGGTTGTACTCGCCGCCGATCTTGGTGCCGGACGGTAGGTCGTAGCGGAGGCCGGCGTAGACCGAGTAGCCGGTGTTCGAGCTCTTGTCGGGGCCGTTCACGAGCAGGCCGGCGCCGGAGTCCGGAGAGTTGAGGCCGGCGAGCAGCGCGTGGTTGCCGTTCGGGTGCGTGATGCTCAGGCCGCCGCTGGCGAACATCGTCAGGTTGCCCGGGCCCACCTCCTTGAGCGTGCTGAGCACGCCGGCGCCGAACCAGTCGATGTCGCCGAGCTGGGCCCCGACGTTGTTCGGGTTGTCGAAGATGTTGAACCCGCGGTTCCACTGAAGGTCGACGCGGATCGGATCGATGTCGACCGGGACGAGCGAGACGCCGAGCATGTCGGTGTCCTTGAGGAGGCTCTTGGTGCCCCCGGTCTGGGGCGAGACGTCGTACCCGGCCTCGAAGCCGCGGCCGGCGCAGAGCTTCCCGAACGCGCCGGGGAGCGCGTCGATCTCGGGCGCGAACCCGAGGGTGGCGCCGTCGAAGGCGTAGTCGACGAGGAGCCCGGGGACGCCCGCGCTGCCGGGGCGGTCGTTGTCCTGCCGGAGGTGGGTGGGCGACCCGCCGGTGGACGGGCGGCGCCCGACCGAGAACCAGATCGGCTGGCCGGCGATGTTGTTCCAGGTGGCGTAGACCTGATCCACCCGCAGGGTGTTGTCGAGCGGGATGTGGCCGACGGTGCCGTCCAGGACCGAGGAGCGGTCGGCGAAGAAGCCGGCGTTCGTGGCCTGCGCCGTCTGCATGCCGAACGTCTTGTACATGAGCAGGCGCGACGAGATGGTCACGTCCTGGGTCGCCTTGGCCTTCATGTTGAGGCCGAAGCGGTTGGTCATGAGCGTGTCGTTCGTCGGCTTGTAGCCGGGCACGGCCGCCGGCATCGCCGTGGGACCGAGGTACTGGAAGTAGTTCGGCACCTCGCCGTGCAGCGAGTCGATCCGGAACCGGTAGTCGCCGCCGATGGTGAGCCAGCGGCCGAGGGACTTGTCCTCGGTCCGCTTGACCTCCTTCTTCAGCGCCTCGAGCTCCTTCGCCAGCTTGTCGATCTTCTCCTGCTGCTCCTTCTGGTCCTGCGTTTCGGCGCGGGCGAACGCGGGGAGCGCCAGGCTCACCACCGCCAGGCACGTCGTGAGTGCTGCGACAAGTCTACGCATACGTGACCCCTTCATCGGCGTGTGACGGGTGGTGATGCGACGACGCGCACCGTGAAGCGGCTGGTGCCCGCACCCGGTTGTCCTTCGCTGACTCTTCGATCCGCTCGGAGCGCCCCTTGGACGCCTCTCGCGGATCCCGTCACACACGGGTTTGCAGGCGTCGTGCCCACAGCGATCACCTGCAATCCTGAGGAGTTGCACCGATCGCGGGCGCCGCCGTCGCGACGTCTCGTCTCAGCGCTAGAAACGCGATGTTTCACTCGGAGACGCGACGTTGCCGAGTTGTTTCCATCGCGCCACGGGCTCCGGTCCGAGCCGGAGTTCCCCGGGCCGCGAGCTCCGGTGCGAGCCGGGCCGCCCGCCGTCGAGGAGCTCAGCGCTCCGTCGAGAAATGCGGCGCCCTGGGCGCCTCCGCGGATCCGGCCATCAGGACAGGCTGTTGAGCGTCCGGAGCGCCTCTTCCACCCGATGAGGGCGGAGAAGTTCTCGACGGTGCCGCGCCGCACGCGGCAGCGCGGCGTTTCTCGACATCCCCAAAACATCAGTGGCGGCGGGGCCTTCTCGCCGGCGCGCGGAGGCGGCACGAGCGCTCGAACCTGGCCCGGTCCTTGGAATGGAGAAGAGGCGTCCGGCCACGCAGGGTGGCCATCCACAGGAGAACGTCATGATCCTCGCCCTCCCGCTCGCAATCCTCGGCGCCGCGTTCCTGTCCTACGTCCGTCTCGCCACCCGGTAGAGGTCGTCGCCACCATGGCCAGCTTCCCCGGCGGAACCGCGGTCAAGCGCGGGTACTACATCGACGGCCGCCAGTTCGAATTCGCCACCGTGGAGCGCGACGGTGAGGCGCTCCCCGGTGGCCCGGACCGGCACTGGATCCACCTCCCGGTGATCGCGGTCGTCGCGGCCGCGCCGGCCCTCGGCAGCCTGTTCGTGCTCACGCTGCCGGCGATCACCCTGGGCCTCGCGGCCTACGCGATCGCCCGGAAGGTGGCGCTGGTGCTCGGCGCCGGCGCGCGGGAGGTGGCGGCCACGCTCTCCCCGGAGCTCCGGCCCGGCGAGGCGCACCTGACCGGCAAGCCGAACGCCGGCGAGGCCGCCCCGCCCGCCGCCCCGCCGCCCGACGCGAAGCTCGACGCGCTGGAGAAGGACATCGAGCAGGCGCGCAAGCGCCAGCCGTAGCCGGATCCCCGGCGGCCAGCGCGGTCACGGCGCGCTGGCCGGAGCCGGTCGAGGCGCGAGCGGCCCGGGGCCGAATCCGGCCGCCGTCCTCCCGGTCCCGCCGCGCCGCGAGACCCCCGCCCGGCGCGGACGCGCGGCGGCGACGAGCGCCGCCAGCTCGCGCTCGAACGCCGCGACGAGCCGCTCGGGCCGCGGCAGCACCGCCTGGTCGGCTCGAACCCCGATGCGCACCTCGCCGGCGTAGGTGAGGATGCTCACCCCCACCCCCAGCGTCGCCGGGTGCGGCACCCAGAACATCGCGTGCTCGAGGGCGCGGCCGGCCAGGTGCAGGCGCGTCCGCGGCCCGGGTACGTTCGTCACGACCAGCGACGCCTTGCGCGAGAAGAACGCGGTGGCGGGGCGTCCGAGCGAGCGCGCCATCCCCATGAGCGCGAGCGCGCCGAGCGTGGCCAGCGCGTCCGGGCGGCCCTTCAGCTCGGCCATCCGCGCCCGGACGGCGGCGAGCCGCCCGGCGCGGCGCGGCTCCGCGACCGGCAGGTCCAGGTAGACGAGCCCGAAGCGGTTCCCGAGCTCGCCGCCGCGCGCGTCGGGTGGCCCGGGCCTCAGGTTCACCGGCACGAGCGCGCGCACCGGGTCCCGGCCGAGCTCGCCCGCGCGCGCCATCTCGCGGCGCACCGCGCCCGAGAGCGCCGCCACGAGGAGGTCGTTCACGGTGGCGCCCTGCGCGCGCGCCGCCCGCCGCACCTCCCGCAGCGGAGCGCCCGCCGACCACGCGACGCGGCGCACGCCGGTGAGCGGCCGCTGCCAGGCGGCCCGGGGGCGCCGGAGCGCCGCCATGCGCAGGAGCGCGGCCGCGAGGCCCGCCGCCTGGGCCGCGAGCGCCACCGCGCCGCCCGGCCGGCGCAGCGCCGGTCCGAGCGCGTGCGCCGGGTCGAGCCACGGCGCGAGCCGGAGCCAGCCGGGGGCGGCGTGAGCCGCTCCGTGCGCCGCGGGCGGCTCGTCGGCCAGGGACAGGAGCAGGCTCACCAGCGCGAAGCCGTCGCCGATGCAGTGGTGGAGCTTCACGAGGAGGGCGGCCTCCCCCGGCGCCTCCACCGCCTCCACGCGCCAGAGGGGGTGCGCGGGGTCGAGCCGGGCGCTGGCGAGGGCGGAGAGACGCGCCGCCAGGGCGCCAGGCCCCGCGACGTGCAGCCGCACCAGGTGCCGATCGAGATCGAAGTCCGGGTCCTCCTCCCAGGCGCTCGCGCCGAGCCCGCGCCCGGCGGCGACGCGCTGGCGGAAGCGCGGGCACGTCACCAGCCGCTCCTCGACGAGCGCGCGCAGCCGATCGAAGCGCGGGAGGCGGCGGAAGGCGAGGAGCGCCACCACGTCCGCGGTGTTCTCCGGCCGATCGAGGTGGAACCAAGCGGCGTCGACGGGACCGAGCGGCTCGCGCATGCGGCACCTCGCCGCCATGTTCTCCCGCTGCGCGCGCCGCGTCGCGGGCCCGGGTGGGATGGAGCGCCGGCGCCGCGCCGCCGTTCCGGCCGGGGCGTGATGCCGCGCCGCAGGCCGGCTAGGTCCCTGGCATGCCTTTCCCCATCCCGCCGCCCGTCGAGCCGATGCTGGCCAAGCCGTCGCAGGCGCTGCCGGAGGGCGACGGCTGGCTCTACGAGCCGAAGTGGGACGGCTTCCGGGCGCTCGTGTTCCGCGCCGGCGGGGAGCTCCTCGTCCAGTCGCGCGAGCTGAAGCCGCTCGGCCGGTACTTCCCGGAGCTGGAGGCGCCGCTCCGCGCGCACCTGCCGGAGCGGTGCGTCGTCGACGGCGAGATCGTCGTCGCGGGCGCGGCCGGGCTCGACTTCGAGGCGCTGCTCCTCCGCATCCATCCGGCTGCCTCGCGCGTGCAGCTCCTCGCCGCGGAGCGCCCGGCCAGCTTCGTCGCCTTCGACCTGCTCGCGCTGGGCGACCGCGACCTGCGCGGCGCCCCGCTCGCCGACCGCCGCGCGCTGCTCGAGCGGGCGCTGGCGGCGGCGGCGCCTCCGGTCCACCTGACCCCGGCCACGCGGGATCGCGCGGCGGCCGAGGACTGGTTCGCGCGGTTCGAGGGGGCCGGGCTCGACGGGGTGGTCGCGAAGGAGCTCGCCTCGCCCTACCGCTCGGGCCAGCGCACCATGGTGAAGGTGAAGCACGCCCGCACCGCCGACTGCGCGGTGGGCGGCTTCCGCTGGCACAAGGGCGGGCGGGGCACGGAGGTGGGCTCGCTCCTGCTCGGGCTCTACGACGACGCGGGCCGGCTCCACCACGCCGGGATCTGCAGCAGCTTCACCGCCGCGCGCCGCCGGGAGCTCGCCGCCGAGCTCGCGCCCCTGCGCGAGGGCGCGCTCCAGGGCCACCCGTGGCGCGACTGGGCGGAGGCGGAGGCGGGGGACGCCGGCGCGCCGCGCATGCCGGGCGCGTCGAGCCGCTGGAACCGCGGGAAGGACCTGTCGTGGGAGCCGCTGCGCGTCGAGCGCGCCTGCGAGGTGGCCTACGACCACCTGCAGGGCGACCGCTTCCGGCACGCCACGCGGTTCGTGCGTTGGCGGCCCGACCGCGCGCCCGCGAGCTGCCGCTACGACCAGCTCGAGGTGACGCCCCCCTACGAGCTGTCGCGGATCTTCCGCCGCGAGGGCGGCGCGCGCGGCGGCTCCCCCTCCCCCTTGGCGTAGTGCGGCGGCCACGGGGCGTCGCCCTGCCCGTCCGCGCGCTGCCGCGCCGCGAGCGCCAGGAGCGGCTCGAGCGAGCCCGGCGCCGCGTCGATGCCCGCGCCGGGGTCGCCGCGCTCCGCCAGCCGAGCCGGCACCGTGCGCAAGGTGAACGCCGCCGGGTCGCAACCCGGCACCTCGTCCCAGGAGAGCGGGGTCGAGACGCGCGCGTCGGGGGTTGGCCGCACCGCGTACGCGGAGGCGACGGTCCGGTCCTTCGCGTTCTGGTTGTAGTCGAGGAAGACGCCGTGCCGCTCCTCCTTCCACCACTTGCTGGTGGCGAGCGCCGGCGCGCGCCGCTCCACCTCGCGCGCCAGGGCGAGCGCCGCCGCCCGGACCTCCTGGTAGGTCCAGCGCGGCAGGAGCCGGGCGTAGACGTGCATGCCGCGCGAGCCGCTCGTCTTGGGCCAGCCGGTGAGGCCGTGCTCGGCCAGCACCTCGCGCGCGAGGAGGGCCACCTCCCGCACCTGGCTCCACGGCACGCCCGGCACCGGGTCGAGGTCGACGCGCAGCTCGTCGGGGTGGTCGAGGTCGCCGGCGCGGACGGGGTGCGGGTGCAGGTCGATGCAGCCGAGGTTGACCACCCACGCGAGCTGGGCGGCGTCGCGCACGACGATCTCCTGGGCGCTGCGGCCCGAGGGGAAGCGCAGCTCGACGACGTCCACCCAAGGCGGGCGCGACGCGGGGGCGCGCTTCTGGAAGAAGGCCTCGCCCTCCGCGCCGTCCACGTACCGCTTGAGCGCCATCGGCCGATCGCGCACGCCGCGCAGCGCCCCCTCCTTCACCGCGAGGTAGTAGCGGACGAGCTCGAGCTTGGTGATCCCGGCGGCCGGGAAGTACAGCTTGTCCGGGTTGGAGATGGCGACCTCGCGCCCCTCGAGCTCGAGCACCTCGCGCTTGCGGGCGGCGGCCATCCGCCGGGCCATAGCGCGGGCGCCGGGGCCGCGCCCGATCCGGCCCGACCGGGCGCCGCCGCCCCGCTATGCTGAGGTCGTGCCCCCCGACGCCGAAGCGCCGCCGCCCCCGGAGCCCCGCCTGGCCCGCCTGCGCGCGGCACCCGCGACGAGCGGGCTCCTGGCCGCGCTGGCCGCCGCCTTCCTCGCCTCGCTCGTCCACCCCGAGCTCGTCCAGCGCTTCGCCAAGGTGGACGCGCGGGTGCGGGCGGGTGAGTGGTGGCGGCTCTTCACGGCGAGCTTCCTGCACGGCGGGCTCCTGCACGTGGGGGTGAACGCGTACGCGCTCTACGCCATCGGCCCCACCGTCGAGCGGCTGTACGGGCGCGTCCGCTTCCTGCTGGTGTTCCTGCTGGGCGGCGCGCTCGGGTTCGCCGCCAGCACCGCCTTCGTCCGCCAGCCGTCGCTCGGCGCGTCGGCCGGCCTGTTCGCGCTGCTCGGCGTGCTGCTCGGGTTCGCGGTGCGCGAGCGCAGGCGGCTCGATCCGTCGTCCCGGCGCGCCATGATGCGCGAGATCCTCACCGTGGCGGGCCTCAACCTGGGCCTCGGTCTCATGGTCCCCTTCGTGGACAACGCCGCCCACCTCGGCGGCTTCGCCGGCGGGCTCCTGCTGGGGGTGGTGCTCCGGCCGAGGAGCGCCCGGCGCGCCCCGGCGGCACAGCTCCCGCCCCCGGCGACGCCCCGCGCGTGACCCGGGAGGCGACGGCGCGAGCCAGCGGCGACGGCGCACGGCCCGCCAGGCCGCGTGAACGCCCCGGCGCGACGTGCTCCACTCGAAGTGCAGGTCGCGCCTGCCCGGGAGCGCGCCATGTTCATCCCACAGATGTTGCTGCGCCAGCTCTACACCGCCGGCTCGCTCCGCAACGCCGCCGACGGGCTGCACTTCGAGCTCGCGAACCGCCTGAAGGACGTGCGGATCACGCGCGTCCTGGGCGCGAAGGTGGGCGAGGTCGCGCTCGGCCCCGACGACCTCCAGCTCGAGCTCGGGGACGGACGCTGGCGCCCGGCGACCGAGGTCACGCCGCGGACCCCCGAGGACTTCCCGCTGCGCCGCGTGGCGCGCGTCCGCTCGCCCGGCCGGCGCGCGCCGGAGGGCCCGCTCGAAATCGAGGTCGGCCTCGAGGTCGAGGGGCTCGGCGCGCTGGTCGTGAAGGCACGCGATCGCGTCGCGCAGCCGCGCGAGACGCTGCCCTCCGTCCCGTGCGACCGGGAGGACAACTACACCCCGGCCGTCGTCGCCGAGCGGCTGCGGTTCGTCGAGCGCGTGACCGGCGTCCACCTGGACCACGTCGCCCGGGCCTCGTTCCCGCCGCAGCTCGGTCGCGGCCACATCGAGAACTTCACCGGCGTGGCGCAGGTCCCGCTCGGCTTCGCCGGGCCGCTGCGGGTGAACGGCGAGCACGCGCAGGGCGAGTTCGTCATCCCGCTCGCCACCACCGAGGGGACGCTGGTCGCCTCGTACAACCGCGGCATGAAGGTGCTGAACCTCTCGGGCGGCGTCACCTGCACCATCCAGGCGGATCACATGCAGCGCGCGCCGGTGTTCGTCTTCGACTCCGCCCGCGAGGCGCGCGCGTTCTGCGGCTGGGTGGACGACCACCTCGAGGACCTGCGGCGGGAGGCGGAGGCCACCACCCGGGTGGGCAAGCTGCAGCAGATCGAGCAGTACCTGGCGAGCAAGTTCGCCTACCTGCGGTTCGACTTCACCACCGGCGACGCCGCCGGGCAGAACCTGGTGGGGCGGGCCACCTTCGCCGCCTGCAGCTGGATCCTGGAGCACCACCCGGCGGTGCGCCGGTTCTACCTTGAGTCGAACCTGGCCACGGACAAGAAGGCCTCCCAGGTGAACCTCATGCGCACCCGGGGCAAGCGCGTCACCGCCGAGTGCGTCGTGAAGCGCTCGGTGCTGCTCGAGGTGACGCGGGTCGACCCGGAGAGCCTGGCCTACCACTGGGGGGTCGCGAACGTGGGGGCCTTCCTGTCCGGCGCCAACAACAACGGGCTCCACTCGCCCAACGCCCTCACCGCGCTCTTCATCGCGACCGGCCAGGACGTCGCCAACGTGGCCGAGGGTTCGGCCGGCATCGTCTACTGCGAGCTCACCCCGGAGAAGGACCTCTACCTCTCGATCACCATCCCCTCGCTCATCGTGGCGACCCACGGCGGGGGGACCGGGCTCCCCACCCAGCGCGAGTGCCTGGAGGTGCTGGGCTGCTTCGGCCAGGGGAAGGTGGAGAAGCTCGCCGAGATCGTGGCCGGGGTGGTGCTCGCCGGGGAGATCTCGCTGGCGGCCGCCATCTCGTCGCTGGAGTGGGTCTCCGCGCACGAGGCCTACGGCCGGAACCGCTGAGCCGGGCGCGCGAAAGGGCCGGCCCCCGCGCTGGGAGCCGGCCCGCTCGGGCCCGCGGCGAAGGGTCTACTTGGCGGCGGTCTTCGGCTGGTCCTTCACCGCCTCGAGGTCGAGGGCGATGGCGACCTCGTCGCCCACCGCCGGGCCGGCCTCGACCGCCTTGTTCCAGGTGAGGCCGAACTCCTTGCGGCTGATCTTGGTCGTGGCGGCGAACCCGCGGCGCGTCTCGCCGTACATGCCCTTCACCTCGGGCGTGGTGGCGACGTCGAGCACGACCGGCCTCGTCACGCCGTGGAGGGTGAGGTCGCCCGTCACCTCGAGCTTGTCCGGCCCGGCCTTCCGCACCTTCGTGGACTTGAAGGTCATCGCCGGGTACCTGGCGGCGTCGAAGAAGTCGGGCGACTTGAGGTGCGCGTCCCGGTCGGCGTTCTTGGTGGAGATGCTGCTCACGTCGATCGAGGCCTCGACGGTGGACTTCGCCACGTCGGCCTCGTCCAGGGCGACCTGCCCCTGGTACTTCGTGAACTCGCCGCGGACGTTGGAGATGACGAGGTGCTTCACCGCGAAGCCGACCTGCGAGTGCGAGGGGTCGACGCTCCAGTGGGAGGTCGCGGCCAGCGCGAGGGCCGGGGAGAGGGCGAGGAGCGAGGCGAGGAGCTTCTTCATGGCGGTTCCTTTCGTGGAGAGAGCCGGGAGTCGGCTGGGGCACCGGCCCGGCGAGCGCGCCGGGCCCCTGACGCCCTGGAGCTTGCTTCCGTTGCACCGTTCGCGCAATCATCGCTCGCGCACATCTCCGTTCCACAGGAGGAACGATGGATCTCAACCTGCTCACCATCTTCGAGGCGGTGGCTCGCACCTCGAGCTTCTCGGCCGCCGCGCGGGAGCTCGGCATGCCGAAGTCCTCCGCCAGCCGGGGCGTGGCCAGGCTCGAGAACGAGCTGGGCGTCCAGCTGCTGTTCCGGACCACGCGCCAGGTCTCGCTCTCGGCCGCCGGCACGGCGCTCTACGACCGGGTCACGCCGCTGCTCCGCTCGGTGAAGGCGGTGCTGGGGGAGGTGCCCGAGCGCGAGGAGGCGCCGTCGGGCACGCTCCGGGTGACGGCGCCGGTGGACCTCGGCGTGCTGTTCCTGGCCGCGGTGGCGACGCGCTACACCGCGCGCCACCCGGCGGTGTCGCTCGACCTGCACCTCACCGGCCGGGTGGTGGACCTCGTGGGCGAGGGGTTCGACGTCGCGCTGCGCGTCGCGCCCAAGCTCACCGACTCGACGCTGGTGGTGCGGCGCGCCGCGCCCATCCTGCTGCGCCTCTACGCCTCGCCGCTCTACCTCGCCCGGCGCGGCACCCCGCGCTCGGAGGCGGACCTCGACGCGCACGAGTGGGTGGTCTTCCGCGGCGGGCCCCAGCAGCTGCGGGTCACGGCGCCCCGCCCGGCGCCCGGCCGGGCCGCGCGCATCGTCTGCGACGACCTCCTGTTCGTGCGCGACGCGGTGCGGGCAGGCGCCGGCGTGGGGCTCCTCCCGACCTTCGTGGCGGAGCCCGACCTGGTGGCGGGCCAGCTGGTGCGGGTCGTCCCGCGCTACGAGCGCGCGGCGGGGAGCCTGTTCCTCGTCACCCCGGCGGCGAAGCACGTCGCACCCAAGGTGACGGCGTTCCGCGATCTCGTGCTGGAGATGCTGGCGGCGCGCGCGCCCGCGGGCGCCGCGCTCTGAGCCGCGGACCGCGGCTCAGGGCGTGAGGACCGCCCGGAACCGGACCCGGTTCTGGAGCATCTTCGCGAGCGCCTCCTCGGCCTGCTCCAGCGGGAAGCGCTCGACCCGGGGCCTCACCCCGGTGAGCGCGCTGAACGCCAGCGTCTCCTCGGAGTCGATGGCGCTGCCGCTCGGCCAGCCGGCGACGGTCTTCCCGCTGAGGAGCGCGAAGGCGGAGACCTGCAGCGGTTCGAACGGCGCCGCCACCACGAGCAGCTTGCCGCGCGGCTTGAGCCCGGCGACGGTGGCCGCGATGGCCTCGGCGTGGGGCGCGGTGGCGAGCACCAGGTCGGCGCCGCCCAGCCGCGCGAGACCCTCGGCGGCGGAGGTCCGCTGGGTGTCGACGTAGGCGTGGGCGCCGAGCTGGCGCGCCAGCGCCTCCTTGTCCGCGCCGTGCGAGAGCGCGACGGTCCGGAAGCCCATGCGCGCGGCGTACTGGAGGGCGAGGTGGCCGAGCCCGCCGATCCCCTGCACGGCGACGGTGTCGCCCGCCCGCGCCCCGCTGTTCCGGAGCGCGTTGAAGGTCGTGATCCCGGCGCACAGGAGCGGCGCCGCCTCGACCGCGCCGAGCTCGTCCGGCATCCGCGCCAGCGCCTCCTGCGGCGCCACGGCGTACTCGGCGTAGCCGCCGTCGAAGCTGATCCCGGTGATCCGCGCCCGCTCGCAGTTGATGAACCACCCGTGGCGGCAGGCGGCGCACTGGAAGCAGTGGCCCCCGTGCCACCCCACGCCGGCGCGGTCCCCCGGCTTCCACGCGGTCACCTGCGGGCCGACGGCGTCGACCACCCCGGCGATCTCGTGCCCCGGCACCCGCGGCAGGGTGAGGCCGGGGAAGGCGCCCCCCTTGACCATCGCGTCGCTGTGGCAGACGCCGCACGCCTCCACGCGGAGGCGCACCTGCCCCGGCCCGGGCGCCGGCACCTCGCGCTCGACCAGCTCGAGCGCGCCCCCCGCCTTCGCCACCTGGACCGCGCGCATCCTGGCCATGGCGCCCCTCGCGTGGCGCCGGAGCGGCCCTGCCCGCCGGCGCGCGGCCGATCTAGCCCGGCCCGGGAGCGCGCGCGACCCGCACGCGCTCCCGGCGGGGTCGCGACCCGCACCGGAGCGGGATCCCGTGGCCGATCCGGTACACCGGGTGTCCCGGATCGTACAGGAGAGAGCCCGCCAGGCCCGCGCCTGGCCGTCCCTCCGCGGTCCGGGCGCCGGGAACGCCGGTTGCACCGTGGCCGCGGGACGGGGACGGACCCCGCGCGCACCACGAAAGGATCTCCCGTGAAACTCTCTCGCACGCTGGTCACCGCCTCGCTCGCGCTGCTCGGCGCGGCCTGCGGCGGCGGTCAGACCGGATCCGTCTCGCTGCTCCTGAAGGACGCCCCGGCCGGCTTCTCGAAGGCCGTCGTCACCATCTCCGAGATCGACCTGGTCGGCTCGGGCGGCGACACGGTGCTCACGACCCAGAAGACCACCACCGACCTGCTGACGCTGGCGAACGACACCGCGAAGCTCGTGGACGGCGCGGTGGTGCCGGTCGGCTCCTACTCGCAGCTGCGCTTCGTCATCACCGGCGGCTACGTCGAGGTGAACGGCGTCATCTACGCCTCGTCCGCCACCTACGAGGGCCTGCCGCCCGGCGCGGTGGTCGGCGGCACGCTCCGGATGCCGAGCTACGCGCAGTCCGGCCTCAAGGTGGACCTGCCCGGCGGCTCGGTCTCGGTCGGCACGGGCTCCAAGGTGCTGCTGGTCGACTTCGACGTGTCGCAGAGCTTCGGGCAGGACGCCGGCGCCTCGGGCGCGTGGGTGATGCACCCGGTCTGCCGCGCGACCGAGCTCGAGCTGAGCGGCGGCGTCGACGTCACGCTGGCGCTCGGGCAGGGCGTGACGCTGCCGGCCCCCACCACCCTCGCCAGCTTCAGCGCCGTGCTCACGCCCAGCGCCGGGGGCGACGGCACGACGCTCCCGCTCACCGCCACGAGCACGGGCGCCTACGGCGTCAGCTACAAGTACCTCTTCCCCGGCACCTACACGCTCACCTTCACCGCGCCGGCCGGGGTCACGTTCACCACCGCTCCGCCGGTCCCCGTGACGGTGACGGTCACCTCGGGCCAGGCCACCGCGGCGGCGTTCGTCGTGACGAGCGCCTCCGCGACCGCCGCGCCGTAGGGCCGCGGCGCTCCGCGAGCCGGGCTGCTCCCAGCGCGGGCAGCCCGGCTCGCCTCGTCTCGGCGCGCCTCCGCAGCCGGAACGCGGCGGCGGGCCGCGCCGGGGCGCGAAACCTGTTGCGCGCCCCCGGCCGGCGCTGCACGGTGAAGCCGGAGGCCCACCGCATGCGATTCCTGCACCCTGAGCGCGAGGAAGCGCTCGAGCTCTCGCTCGACGACGTCTTCCTCGTCCCCGGCTACTTCGACGGCAGCTCCCGGCTCGACGTCGACCTGCGCCCCGTCGACTTCCCCGGCGGCGCGCACCCCATCGTCTCGGCCAACATGAACGCGGTCACCGGCAAGCGCATGGCGGAGACCATGGCGCGGCTGGGCGGCCTGGGGGTCCTGCCGCAGGACATGGACCTCGCGACCGCCGCCCGCATCATCGAGCACATCCAGGCGGCCGACCCGCGCTACGACACCCCGCTCTCGGTCTCGCCGCGCGCCACGCTGCGCGACGTCCAGGGCATCATCCGCAAGCGCTCGCACGACATGGTGGTGGTGGTGGACGAGGAGCGGCGCCCGCTCGGCATCGTGACCCACGCCGACCTCCGCGACCGGGACCAGTACTCGCCGGTCGGATCCTTCATGTCCTCCCGCCTGGTCGCCGTCACGGCGGGCACGCCGAACCGCGAGGCGTTCCTGCGGATGGAGGACCTGCGCGTGAAGGCGGCCCCGGTCGTCGACGCGGAGGGCCGCCTGGTGGGCGTGCTCACCCGCGACGACGCGGTGCGGCTCGAGCTGCTCGAGCCGGCGCTCGACCCGCGCGGCCGGCTGATGGTGGCGGCGGCGGTGGGGATCTCGGCCGCCGCGGCCGCCTCCGCGGCGCGGCTGGTCGAGCTCGGCGCCTCGGCGCTCGTGCTCGACACCGCGCACGGGCACCAGCGCCGGATGATCGAGGCCATCCGCGAGGTCCGCCGGGCGGTCGGGACCGCGGTGCCGCTCGTGGCGGGGAACGTCTGCACCCCCGAGGGGACGCGCGACCTGCTCGAGGCGGGCGCCGACGTGGTGAAGGTGAACGTCGGCCCGGGCGCCATGTGCACCACCCGCATGCAGACCGGCGCAGGCCGGCCGACGTTCAGCTCGGTGCTGGCCTGCGCCCGGGAGGCGCACGCCCGCGGGCGGCACGTGTGGGCAGACGGCGGCGTCCGCGACCCGCGCGACGTGGCGCTCTACCTGGCGGCCGGCGCGTCGCGGGTCATGATCGGCACCGCGCTCTCCGGCACCTACGAGAGCCCGGGCGACGTGAAGGAGGACCGCGACGGGCGCCCCTACAAGGAGAACTACGGCATGGCGAGCGCGCGCGCGGTGAGCGATCGCACCGCCGGCCTGGACGCCTTCGAGCGCGCCAAGAAGGGGTTCTTCCGGGAGGGCATCTCCACCTCGCGCATCTACATGCGCGAGGGGCGCGAGAGCGTCGGCTCCATCCTCGTCGACGTGATCACGGGCGTGCAGTCGGCGCTGACCTACGCCGGCGCCACCACGCTGCCTGAGCTGCACCGCAAGGCCGTGATCGGGGTCCAGACGACGGGGGGCTACGTCGAGGGGAAGCCGCGCGGCTGAGCCTGCGGGCTCCCGCCCCGCCCCGGCCGCCGGAGCGCCGCCGCCGATTCTGCCCGCGCGCGCGCGTGTTCGACGCTATCCTGCACCGAGAGCGTAAACACGGCTGCGCTGGAGCCACGGCCGGAGCGTCGCGGGGGCGGCGAGATGGAGACGAGTCGGCGACCGGGCCCGGCGGGCGATCCTCCGGGCCACGCGTCCGAGCTGGAGCGGCTGCGGGACCAGCTCGCGAAGATCGCGGAGAGCGTGCCTGGGGTCATCTGCTCCTACCGCCTCCGGGCGGACGGGAGCGCCTGCTTCCCGTTCGCCACCGCCGCGGGCGAGGACGTGTGGGGGATCTCCCCGTCCGTCGTCGCCGAGGACGCGGCGCCGGTGTTCGACCGCCTCCACCCGGACGACGCCCACCGCGTGGGCGAGCGCATCGCCGAGGCCGCTCGCGCCGGCGCGCGCTGGCACGATCGGTTCCGCTACCAGCACCCGGCGAAGGGGCTGCGCTGGCTCGAGGGCTGGTCCGTCCCGAAGACCGAGCCTGACGGCAGCGTGCTCTGGCACGGGTTCGTGATGGACGTGACCGACCAGGTGGCCGCGGAGCAGGCGCTGCGCGACTCCGACCGGCGGAAGAGCGAGTTCCTGGCGGTGCTGTCGCACGAGCTGCGCAATCCGCTCGCGCCGATCCGGGACGGGCTCTACCTCCTCGACCGGATGCCGCCCGGGAGCCCTCAGGCCGCGCGCGCGCGGGAGGTCATCCACCGGCAGACGGATCACCTGGCGCGGCTGGTCGACGATCTGCTCGACGTCACGCGCATCTCGCGGGGCAAGATGCAGCTCCGGCGCGAGCGCCTGGAGCTGCGCGAGCTCGTCCGGCGGACGTGCGACGACCACCGGCCGGCCTTCGAGCAGCGCGGCATCGAGCTGCGGATCGCCCTGCCCGCCGGCGCCGTCTGGGTGGACGCGGACGCCACCCGCCTGGCGCAGGTCCTCGGGAACCTCCTGCAGAACGCGGCGAAGTTCACCGGCGAGGGCGGCCACGTCGGGGTGAGCGCCTCGACCGGCCCGGGCGAGGTGCAGCTCCGGGTGGCGGACGACGGCATCGGGCTCGCGCCGGAGCTCGTCCCGCGCCTGTTCGAGCCCTTCGTGCAGGCCGAGAACGGCCAGGCGCGCACGCACGGGGGCCTGGGCCTCGGGCTCGCGCTGGTGAAGGGCCTGGTGGAGCTGCACGGCGGCTCGGTGCGCGCGCAGAGCGCCGGGCGGGATCGGGGCGCCACCTTCACCGTGACGTTGCCGCAGGCGAGCGCGCCGGCGCCTCGCGCCAGCCCTCCCGCCGCGCGGCCGGCGGCGGCGCGGACGCTGACCGTGCTCGTCATCGAGGACAACCTGGACGCGGCGCGCACCGTGGCCGACCTGCTGGAGCTGGACGGCCACCGGGTGGTCATCGCCACCGACGGCCGCTCCGGGATCGCGCGGGCGCGCGAGGCGAAGCCGGACTTCGTGCTGTGCGACGTCGGGCTCCCCGACGTGGACGGGTACGAGGTGGCCCGGACGCTGCGCGCCGATCCCGCGCTCGCGTCCACCCGGCTCGTCGCGCTGAGCGGCTACGCCCAGCCGGAGGACAAGGAGCGCGCGAGGGCGGCCGGCTTCGACGCGCACCTCGCCAAGCCGGCGCCCTTCGACGAGCTGCACGCCCTGCTCGCCGGGGCGCCCTGAGCGCCGCGGCGGGCGCGCGCGGCCAGTCAGCCGATCCGGCGCGGGAGCACGTCGCGCAGCGCCAGGCGCGCCTCGCGCAGCACGGCCGCCGTGTCGTCCCAGCCCAGGCAGGGGTCGGTGACCGACTGGCCGTACTTGAGCTTCGCCGGATCGGGCGAGGCGGGCTGGTTCCCCGGCTCGATGAACCCCTCGATCATGAGGCCGACGATCGACCGGTTCCCCTCGCGGATCTGGTGGACCGCGTCGCGGACCACCAGCGGCTGGAGCTCCGGCTTCTTCCACGAGTTCGCGTGCGAGCAGTCGATGACGATGTTCTTCGGCACGCCGGCCTTGGCGAGCGCCTGCTCGGCCATCGACACGGAGACGGTGTCGAAGTTCGGCCGGCCGCCGCCCCCGCGCAGCACGAGGTGCCCGTACCGGTTGCCGCGGGTGCGGATGACCGCCGAGCGCCCCTGGTCGTTGATCCCCAGGAAGGCGTGCGGGCGCGCCGCCGCGACGATCGCGTTCACCGCGCCCTCGATCTCGCCCTCGGTCCCGTTCTTGAATCCGACCGGCGAGGAGAGGCCCGAGGCCAGGTTCCGGTGCGTCTGCGACTCGGAGGTGCGCGCGCCGATGGCGGTCCAGGCGATGAGGTCGCCGCGGTAGTGCGGCGCGATGGGGTCGAGCGCCTCGGTCGCGGCCGGCATCCCGAGCTCGCTCACGTCGACGAGGAACTTGCGGGCGCGCTCCATCCCCTCCTTGATGCGGAAGGAGCCGTTCATGCGGGGATCGTTGGTGAAGCCCTCCCAGCCCACGGTGGTGCGCGGCTTCTCGAAGTAGACGCGCATGACGAGGAGGAGCGTGTCCGAGACCTCGTCGGCGAGGGCGCGGAGGCGCCGCGCGTAGTCGAGGCCCGCCTCGGGGTCGTGGATGGAGCAGGGGCCCACCACCACCAGCAGCCGCGGGTCCCGGTGGTCGAGGATGGCCTCGACGGCGCGGCGGCCCTCCACCACCACGTTCGCGGCGCGCTCGGTGAGCGGCACGCGGTGCTTCATCTCCTCCGGCGGGAGCATCACGTCGAAGCTCTCGACGTGGACGTTCTCCACCACCGGGGCCGCCCGGTGGCCGCCCACGTCCTGCTCCACCCGCACGAAGCCGGCGATCATGTCGCGGTAGAGCGTCTCGACCAGGTCCGGCTCGATGCCGTACTCGGCGGCGAGCGCCCGCACGTTCTCCACCACCTGCTCCTCGCGGCGGGTGTCCTTCACCCCGTCGGCGGCGTCCTTGAAGCGCGCCGCCTGCAGCGCGTAGCTGCGCCGCGACGCCAGCAGCGCGACGATGTCGCGGTCGACCGCGTCGATGGAGGCGCGCACCTCCTCGAGCGACGAGCAGGCTTGCGGCGGCTTGAGCGGCGGGCGGGCGGGCGTCGGCATGGCGTGCCTCTCGGGGGGTGGAGCTCTCGAAGTCATCATGAAGCGGGCGGCGCGTCCAGCACCGCGCCGCTGGCGGCGTTCGTGACGAGGTGGGCGTAACGGCGGAGCCAGCGCGAGGCGATCGCCTTCCGGCGCGGCACGAACCCCTCGGCGCGCCGCCGCAGCTCCGCCGGCGCGACGTCGAGCGTGAGCGTCCGCGCCTCCACGTCGAGGCTGATGGCGTCGCCGTCGCGGACGAGCGCGATCTCGCCGCCCTCGGCCGCCTCCGGGGAGACGTGGCCGATGCAGGCGCCGCGGGTCGCGCCGGAGAAGCGCCCGTCGGTCACGAGCGCCACGCTCGCGCCGAGCCCCATGCCGGCGAGCAGGCTCGTCGGCGACAGCATCTCCTGCATGCCCGGGCCGCCCTTCGGCCCCTCGTAGCGGATGACCACCACGTGCCCGGGCTTCACCGCGCCGGCCATGATCCCGGCGATCGCCTCGTCCTGCGAGTCGAAGCAGAGCGCCCGGCCGGTGAAGCGCCGCATCGCCGGGTCGATCCCGGCCGTCTTCACCACCGCGCCCTCGCGGGCGAGGTTGCCGCGCAGCACGGCCAGGCCGCCCACCTGCGAGTACGCCTGCTCGAGCGGGTGGATGACGGCCGGGTCGAGGATCCGCGCCCCGCCGATGCGGTCCCCGACCGTCTCCCCGGTCACGGTGAGCGCGCCGGTCCGGACCACGCCGCCGCGGCGCGCCACCTCGTGCAGCACGGCCGGGATGCCGCCCGCCGCGTGGACGTCCTCGATGTGCACGGTCGAGAGCGAGGGGGAGATCTTGGCCACGTGGGCGACGGTGCGGGCGATGGCGTCGATCCGCGCCAGGTCGAACGGGACCTCCGCCTCGCGGGCGATGGCGAGCATGTGCAGCACGGTGTTGGTCGAGCCGCCCACCGCCATGTCCACCACGAAGGCGTTGTGGATGGCGTCCTCGTTCAGGATCTTCCGCAGCCGGAAGCGCTCGTCGAGGGCGATCTCGACCACCCGCCGCGCCGCGCGCCGGACCAGCTCCTCCCGCTCCGGCGTCAGCGCGGGCGCGGTGCCGTTGCCGGGCAGCGCGATCCCCATCGCCTCGCACAGCACGTTCATCGAGTTGGCGGTGAACATGCCGGCGCAGGAGCCGGCCCCGGGGCAGGCGGCGCACTCGAGGTCGTGGAGCTGGGCGTCGGTGATCTGGCCGCGGGCGCGCTGGCCGACCGCCTCGAAGGCGGTGGCGAGGTCGACCGAGGTGCCGTCGGCGAGCCGGCCGGCGCGCATCGGCCCCCCCGAGACGAAGACGGTCGGCACGTCCACGCGCAGCGCGCCCATGATCATGCCGGGCACGATCTTGTCGCAGTTGGGGATGCAGAGGAGCGCGTCGAGCTTGTGCGCGTTCATCATCGTCTCGACCGAGTCGGCGATGAGCTCGCGGCTGGGCAGGCTGTAGAGCATGCCGTCGTGGCCCATGGCGATGCCGTCGTCCACGCCGATGGTGTTGAACTCGAACGGCACGCCGCCGGCCTTGCGGATCTCCTCCTTCGCGATGCGCCCGTACTCGTGGAGGTGGATGTGGCCGGGGATGATGTCGATCTGGCTGTTCGCGATCCCGATGAAGGGCTTGTCGAAGTCCTCGTCCCGGAGCCCCGTCGCCCGGAGCAGGCTCCGGTGCGGCGCCCGCTCGAAGCCCTTCTTCACGATGTCGCTGCGCATGCGCTCCGCTCTCCTCGACACGGCGCGGCCCGCCGCGCGAGGGGCGCGGAGGAGCCGGCCGGCCTGGTCCGTTCGCGACACGGTACCGCCCTTTCGCGTCGGGTGGAACCCGGCAGGCCCGCGGCGCGGCGGTGGGGCCATCGTCCGCGCTGGCCGGGCGGAGCGCGCGGGCCGTCGCTAGAAGGACCTCCGACATGTCCGATCCCACCACCCGCATGCCCGCGGTCTTCGTCGGCCACGGGAACCCCATGAACGCCGTCGAGGACAACGCCTGGAGCCGCGGCTTCCGCGTGCTCGGCGAGGCGCTCCCGCGGCCGAAGGCCATCCTGGCGGTCTCCGCGCACTGGTACGTCGCCGGCACCTATGCGACGGCGGACGAGCGCCCCGAGACGATCCACGACTTCGGCGGCTTCCCGGAGGAGCTGTACCGGGTCCAGTACCCGGCGCCCGGCGCGCCGGACCTCGCCCGGCGCGCGGTCCAGCTCGTGGGCGAGGGGCGCGCGTCGCTCAGCCGGGAGTGGGGGCTCGACCACGGCACCTGGAGCGTGCTCGTGCACCTCCGGCCCGCGGCCGACGTCCCGGTGGTCCAGCTCAGCCTGGACGGCCGCCTGGCGCCCGCCGAGCACCTCGCGCTGGGACGCGCGCTCGCGCCGCTCCGCGACGAGGGGGTCCTGCTCCTCGCGAGCGGCAACCTCGTCCACAACCTGCGCCACGCCTTCACGGCCTGGGGGCGCGGCGACCAGGAGACGCCCGCCTGGGCGCGCGAGTTCGACGAGGAGCTCGCCCGCGCCCTCGCCCGCCACGACACCGACGCCCTCGCGCGCGCCCTGGAGGGCGAGGCCGGCCGGCGCGCGCACCCGACGCCCGATCACTACCTCCCCCTGCTCTACGCAGCGGGCGCGGCCGCCCCCGACGACCCCGTGCGCTTCCCCATCACCGGGTTCGACATGGCCTCGCTGTCGATGCGGTCGGTCGTGTTCGGCTGAGGGCGGCGGTCACGCCGCCTCGAGCCAGCGGGTCTTGAAGAGCTTCAGCAGCTCGAACCAGACCAGGCTGAGCACCCCGGCGCCCGCGGCGATGGCGAGGTCGTCGGCGCTCGCCGGCCCGAACCGGAACAGCTGGCGCAGGAGCGGCACCCAGAAGGCGAGCAGGAGGGTGAGCGTCGCGCCCCCCACCACCGCCCAGGAGGCGACGTTCCGCCGGAGCAGGGTGGGCAGCACGCCGTGCCGCCAGGAGCGGTTCACCAGGATGAGCGACACGTTCCCGGCGATGAGGGTGGTGAACGCCAGCGTGCGCCCCGAGTCCGCCGAGCCGGTGTGGGCGAACCCGAGGCGGAAGCAGACCAGCGTCGCCACGAGCAGGGTCGCCCCCTGCAGGAGCGCGACCGTGACGAGCCGCCGCTCGAAGAGGCTCGCCCGGGCCTGGCGCGGCGGGCGCCGCATGAGCCCCGGGTCGCCCGGCTCCGCCTCGAAGGCCATCGAGCAGGCCGGGTCGATGATGAGCTCGAGGAAGACGATGTGCACCGGGTAGAGCACGAGCGGCCAGCCGAGGAGCACCGGGAGGAGCGCGAGGCCCGCGGTGGGCACGTGCACCGCCAGCACGTACGCCATCGCCCGGCGCAGGTTGTCGTAGATGCGCCGGCCGAGGCGCACCGCCGCGACGATCGAGGTGAAGTCGTCGTCGGTCAGCACGAGCGCCGCCGCCTCGCGCGCCACGTCGGTGCCGCGGCCCCCCATGGCGATGCCGATGTGGGCCGCCTTGAGCGCGGGCGCGTCGTTGACGCCGTCCCCGGTCATCGCCACCACCTCGCCCTCGGCGCGGAGCGCCTGCACCAGCCGGAGCTTCTGCTCCGGCACCGCGCGGGCGAAGACCCCGGCGCCGTGAACGCGGCGGCGCAGCTCCTCGGCAGAGAGCGCCTCGAGATCCCGGCCGGTGAGGATCTCCTCGTCCTCGGGCAGGCCCACCTGGCGGGCGATGGCCCGGGCGGTTCCCGGAGAGTCGCCGGTGATCATCACCACGCGCACGCCGGCGCCGGCGCACTCCGCCACCGCCTCGCGCACCCCCGGCCGCACCGGGTCCTCGAGGCCCACCAGGCCGACCAGCTCGAAGTCGAAGTCGTGCTGCCCGGCCGGGAGCGCTCCGCGCCCGAAGCGCGCGCGCGCCACCGCCAGCACGCGGAGGCCGTCGGCCCCCATGTCCGACGCCTGGCGCAGGACCTCCTGCGCCCGGGCGGGCGCGAGGTGGCAGATCTCGACGATCGCCTCCGGCGCGCCCTTGGCCGCCACCACCAGCCGCTCGCCGTCGGGGGAGCGCCAGACCTGCGAGACGGCGAGGAGCTCCGGGGAGAGCGGGTACTCGCGGACGAGCTGCCAGCTCCGGTGGAGGTGCTCGGTGCCCGCCAGCGCCGCCTCTCCCAGCCGCTGGAACGCCTTCTCCATCGGGTCGAAGGGGTCGCGGTGGCTCGCCAGGATGCCGAACTCCAGCACCTCGTGCACCGCCTCCGGCAGCGGCGCCCCGGTCACTGCGTGCAGGGCACCCGCCTGCCACAGGCGCGCCACCGTCATCCGGTTCTCGGTGAGCGTCCCGGTCTTGTCGGTGCAGAGGACGGTGGCCGCGCCCAGCGCCTCCACCGCCGGCAGCCGGCGGGTGAGCACCCGGCTCTTGGAGATGCGCCACGCTCCGAGCGCCATGAAGATGGTCAGCACCACCGGGAACTCCTCCGGGAGCACCGCCATCGCCAGCGCGATGCCCGCCAGGAAGCCCTGCAGCCAGTCGCCGCGCGTGACGCCGTAGAGCACGACCAGCGCCGCGCAGAGCGCGAGCCCGGCGCTCGCGACGATCTTCACGATCCGCGCCGTCTCGTCCTGCAGCGGCGTGTTCCCGGCCTCGAGCTCGCCGAGCGAGGTGCCGATCTTCCCCATCGCGCTCCGCGGCCCGGTGGCGAGCACCTCGGCGAGCCCGCTCCCCCGCACCACCAGCGTGCCGGCGTACACGAACGGCTGGTCGTCGCCGCCCGGGCGCGCCTCGGCCGGGCGCTCCGGCGTGGCCCGCTTGCGGACCGGCACCGACTCGCCGGTGAGGAGCGACTCGTCCACCTCGAGGTTCGAGGCGGCGACCAGCGCCGCGTCGGCGGGGACGCGATCGCCCTCGGCGAGCACCAGCACGTCGCCGCGGACCACCTCCCGCCCGGCGATCCGGCGCCGGACGCCCTCCCGGACGACCAGCGCGCGAGGGCTGGAGAGGTCGCGCAGCGCCGCCACGGCGCGCTCGGTCTTGCGCTCCTGGATGAGGGTGATGGCGATCACCACCAGCACCGAGAGCAGCAGCGCCAGCGCCTCCGACAGGCTGCCGAGGAGGAGGTAGATCGCACCCGCCCCGAGGAGGAGGAGGAGCATCGGCTCCTTCACCACTGCGGCCGCGGCGGCCCAGAAGCCGCGCTTGCGGTCCCGCGGCAGCTCGTTCGGCCCCTCGGCCGCGAGGCGCGCCGCGCTCTCCGGCTCGCTGAGCCCCTGCACCACCGTCCCCGGCTCGACCATCGGCGAATCCTAGCGCAGGGCGGCGCCGGCGTGCGCGCCGGCGAGGTGCCGCGCCCGCCGCGGCCCGCCCGCGCGCGCGGCTCGCGACGGGAGGTGAAGCACCCCGCGGCACGCGTCCCGCCAGGACGGCGCCGGCAAAGGACCGCACCCGCGGGAGCCACCCTGTCGGGAACGTCTCCCGCCGCGCGCGGAGCGCGCATCCTGCAGGCATGGCAGCTCCGCTGGAGGCCGGCGGCGCGCCCGCGGCGCCGCCGGGGATGCGCTCCGTCGTCGAGCGCCTGTCCCCGGGCGCCGAGATCGTCGGCTGCGAGCCGCTCGGCTCGAGCGGCGGAGGCGGGGCGACGGAGAAGTGCGCCGGCTACGGCTTGCCGCTCCGGATCCTGCTCCGGACCGCCAGCGGCGAGCCCGACGCCCTCGTGTTCCGGACGGCGAGCGCCGACGTGTTCGGGCACGACCGGCGGGCCGATCGCGCCGCCGAGCTGCTGCTCGCCTTCGACACCTTCGGCGAGCTCCCCGGCCACGTCGAGGCCGTGGACGTCGGCGCCTTCGCGCCCGAGGGCCTGCGGTCGCTCCGCGACGCCGGGGAGTTCTACCTGGTCACCCGGTACGCCCGCGGCGAGCCGTACGCGGCGGACCTGCGGCGGATCGCGCAGGACGGGCGGCTCGTCCCCCTCGACGTGGAGCGGCTCGACGCCCTCCTCGGCTGGCTGGCCGGGCTCGGCGCGCCCGCCGCGGAGGACCCCGCCGGCTGGCGCCGCTCGCTGCGCGACGTGCTCGGCAGCGGCGAGGGCCTGTTCGGGATCGTCGACGCCTACCCGCCGGACACCCCCGGCGCCCCGCCGGCGCTCCTGCGCGAGCTCGAGCACCTCGCGCTGGACTGGCGCTGGAAGCTCCGCGCGCGCCACGGCCGGCTGCGACGCATCCACGGCGACTTCCACCCGTTCAACATCCTCTTCGAGGGGGGGACGCGCTTCACCGTGCTCGACGCGAGCCGCGGCTCCCGCGGCGACCCGGCGGACGACCTCACGGCGCTGGCGGTGAACTTCCCGTTCTTCGCGGTCGGCGCGCCGCCGGCCGGGCGCGGCGCGCTCGGCGTGCTGTGGGACCGGCTCTGGGCGGCCTGGCCGCGCCTCACCGGCGACGCGGAGGTCCTCGAGGTGGCGCCGCCGTTCCTCGCCTGGCGCGCGGCGGTGGTCGCCTGCCCCCGCTTCTACCCCCGGATGCCGGCCGCCGGGCGCGAGCGGCTCCTCGGGCTGGCGCGCGACGCGCTCGCGCGCGGGTTCGACCCGGCCCGGGCCGGGGAGCTCTTCTCGTGAGCGGGATCGTCCTCTGGATCACCGGCTTGCCCTGCGCCGGGAAGTCCACCCTCGCCGCGCGCGCGCAGGCGGCCGCCCGGCGCGAGCGCTTGCCGGCGGTGCTCCTCGACGGCGACGCGGTGCGCGCCGCCCTCCTGCCGGCGCCGGGCTACGACGCCGCCGGCCGCGACCAGTTCGAGGCCACGCTGGCGCGCCTGGCCGCGCTGATCGCGTCGCAGGGCTTCGCCGTCCTCGTCGCGGCCACCGCGCACCGCCGCGCCTGGCGCGACGCGGCCCGGGCGATGGCGCCCGCCTTCGCGGAGGTCCACGTGGCGACGCCCCTCGGGGTCTGCGAGCGGCGGGACGCCAAGGGGTTGTACGCGGCGGCGCGCGCGGGCCGCGTGCACCACCTCCCCGGCCTCGACGCGCGGTACGAGCCGCCGCTCTCCCCGGAGGTCACCGCGACCGGCGGCGAGGACGCGCTGGCGGTGCAGCGGATGGTCGCCCTGGCGCGAGCGGCGCTGACCGCTCGCCAGGTTCCAGGTCCACCGCCCACGTGATCCCCGCTCCCGCCCCAGGACGCCCCGTGCGGCTGTCGCCGCTCTCCGTGGACGAGGCCCTCGCCAGCTTGAGGACGGGCCGCGACGGGCTCGCCCCGGCGGAGGCCGCGCGCCGGCTCGCCGAGTTCGGTCCGAACCGCGTCGAGGAGCTCGCCCGCGAGAGCCTCCTCGCCGGCTTCGCGCGGCAGTTCAGCCACTTCTTCGCGATCGTGCTCTGGGTCGGCGCGGCGCTGGCCTTCCTGGCCGAGCGCTACGGCCCCGGCCAGGGCATGAGCACGCTCGGCGTCGCCATCGTCGGCGTCATCCTCGTCAACGGCGTCTTCTCCTTCTGGCAGGAGTACAAGGCCGAGCGCGCGGTGGCCGCGCTGCGGAGGCTGCTCCCGCAGACGGTGCAGGTCATGCGCGGCGGCGCCCTGGAGCAGATCGTCGCGGTGGACCTCGTCCCTGGGGACGTCGTGGTGCTGGCGGAGGGCGATCTCGTCCCGGCGGACTGCCGGGTGATCGAGGCCCTCGGGGTGCGGGTGAACCTGGCCACCCTGAACGGCGAGTCGCTGCCCAAGGCGCGCACCGCCGAGCCCAGCCAGGAGGACTCGCCCGTCCTCGCGCGCGATCTGCTGCTCGCCGGCACCTCGCTCGCTGCCGGCGAGGCCACGGCCGTCGTGTACGCGACCGGGATGCAGACCGAGTTCGGTCACATCGCTCGCCTCACCCAGGCGGCGGGCGAGGCCCCCTCCCCTCTGAGACGGGAGATCGCGCGCCTCTCCTGGCTGGTGGCGTTCCTCGCCATGGGGCTCGGGGTCGCCTTCTTCCTCATCGGCCAGGCGATGCGCCTGCCGCTCATCGAGAGCTGCCTGCTCGCCATCGGCATCATCGTCGCCAACGTGCCGGAGGGGCTCCTCCCGACCGTCACCCTGTCGCTCGCCATGGCGACGCAGCGGATGGCCCGGCGCAACGCCCTCGTCCGTCACCTCCCGGCCGTGGAGGCCCTCGGCTCGGCCTCGGTCATCTGCTGCGACAAGACCGGCACCTTGACCGAGAACCGCATGGCGGTGAAGCGGCTGCTCCTCGGCCGCGCGCTCCTCGAACCAGCCGCGCTGGCCGACCGGCCGGAGCTGGCAGCGCGCCACCGGCAGCTCCTGCTGAACGCGGCGCTCTGCCACAACGTGAAGGCGAACCGCGCCGGCGGCGCCGCGGCCGGCGATCCCATGGAGGTCGCGCTCGCCGCCATGGGGAGGCGCGCCGCGGGGTGGGAGCGCGCCGTCCGGCTCGACGAGATCCCCTTCGACACCGCCCGCAAGCGCATGTCGGTGCTGTGCGACACGCCCGAAGGCCGCGTCCTCTACTGCAAGGGCGCCCTGGAGACCGTCCTCCCGGCGTGCGAGGCGGTCGAGGGCGACGCGGGCGTCACGCCGCTCGACGACGCCGAGCGGGCGCGCCTGCTGCGCGCCGAGGACGAGCTCGCAGGGAGCGGCCTGCGCGTGCTGGCCTTCGCCCACGCCGTGATCGGCGCGGGCGGTCCGCCGACCGACGACCGCGGGCTCACGCTGTCCGGTCTGGTGGGCCTGGAGGATCCGCCGCGCCCCGAGGTGCCGGGCGCGATCGCCCGGTGCGCACGCGCCGGGATCCGCGTCCTCATGGTGACCGGGGATCACCCGCGCACGGCCCTCGCCATCGCGCGCGAGATCGGGCTCGTGACGGACGCCTCCCCGAGGGTGGTGACCGGGGACGAGCTGCGCCGGCTCTCCCCGGCGCAGCTCCAGCTGGCGCTCGACGGGCGCCAGCTCGTGTTCGCCCGGGTGAGCGCCGAGCAGAAGATGACCCTGGTCGAGGCGCTGAAGAAGAAGGGGGAGATCGTCGCCGTCACCGGCGACGGCGTGAACGACGCGCCGGCGCTGAAGACGGCCGACATCGGGATCGCCATGGGCCTCTCCGGCACCGACGTGGCCAGGGAGGCCGCCGACGTCATCCTGCTCGACGACAACTTCGCCAGCATCGTGGCCGCCGTCGAGGAGGGGCGCTCGGTATACGAGAACATCCGGAAGTTCCTGACCTACATCCTCACCTCCAACATCCCCGAGCTCGTGCCCTACCTGTCCTTCGTGCTCTTCGGGATCCCGCTGCCGCTCACCATCATCCAGATCCTGGCCGTCGACCTCGGGACCGACATGGTCCCGGCGCTCGCGCTCGGCGCCGAGAAGCCGGACCCAGCCGTGATGACGAGGCCGCCGCGCGCGCGCAAGGAGCGCCTCCTCACCTGGGGCCTCGTCGCCCGCGCCTACCTCTTCCTGGGCGTGATGGAGGCCGTCGCCGCCATGGCGGCGTTCCTCTCCGTCCTGGCGCGAGCCGGGTGGCACCGCGGCGAGGCGCTCGCCAGCTCCGACCCGCTCTATCTCCAGGCGACCACCGCGTGCCTCGCGGCCATCGTCGTCATGCAGGTGGTGAACGTCTTCCTCTGCCGTCATCCGCGCGCGTCTTCGCTCGCCTTCGGCCTCACGGGGAACCCGCTCATGCTGGCCGGCGTGGCGGTCGAGGTGACGTTGATCCTCGCCATCGTCTACACCCGGCCCGGCGCGTGGCTCTTCGGGACGGCGCCCCTCGGGCCGGAGGTGTGGCTCCAGGCGGCGCTCTTCGCGCTCTCGATGTGGGCGCTGGACGAGCTGCGGAAGGTCTGGGCGAGGCGCGCCGGGGGCGGCCGCGGGCCCGAGCGGCCGGCGAACGGAAGCGCGCGCGCTCGATCGCCCGGCAGCACCCCGTGACGGCGACCGAGCGCGGCCGGGACGCTCTGCCGCACCTCGGAGGACCACGCTCGGCGCCCGTGGCGGAGGTCTAGGATCGTAGCGGATCGGAGGTACACCGTGACCGACTGGGAGATGATTCTGTGCGGAGTCGACTTCTCACCCGCCTCGCAGCACGCGCTCGAGCTGGCGATGGACCTCACCCGGCGGCACCGGTGCCAGCTGACCATCGCGCACGTGTACGAGCCCCCCACCGCGTCCGCGACGGACGTGCTCGTCGCGCCTCCCGAGCTGTTCGACCAGGCGGTGCGCGAGGCCGAGCGGGAGCTCGAGCGGCTCCGGGCGCAGGCCGCCGCGGCGACGGATCGGCCGGTCCGCTCGGAGATCCTCATGGGTCGCCCGGCGGAGACGCTCGTCCAGTGGGCACGCGAGCACCCCTGTGACCTCATCGTCGTCGCCACGCACGGCCGCAGCGGCCTCAAGCGTCTGGTGCTGGGCTCGGTGGCCGAGAAGGTGGTGCGGGCGGCGCCCTGCAGCGTGCTGGTGGCGCGTTAGGCTACTGGCCGGATGGGCCGAACGGCCAGCGGTGCGCGAAGCGCGCCGCGGCCAGCGCCGCGGCGACGGCCACGGGGACGAGCCACAGCAGGCGGCGGCGCCGCCGCGCGGCGCGGTCCTCGTAGGGGTCCTCGAGCGAGCGGCTCGCGCCGGCCGGGAGCGCCGCGCGGGCGGTGAGGGCGGTCCCGAGCGGCAGGTTCACCTTCACCCGGCCGTTGATGGCCCAGCCGTTCGCGTCCAGCACCGGCCCGAGCGTGCGCTGGCGCAGCTTGAGCCAGGCGATGAGCATGGAGGGCCCGGAGACGAGGAGCACCACCCCGGCCACCGCGGCGAGCTTCGTCCACCACGGCTGGAGGTTCAGGAAGCCGGAGACGAAGCCGCCGAAGAGGGTGCCGAGGGCGCCGATGCCGACGCCCAGGGCGGCCACGATCCCGACCATCTTCCCGACGTCCACCGGCTCGGGCGCGGGCGGCTTTCCGGCGACCACGGCGTCGGCGGCCTTGCCGATCCCGTTCGCCACCCGGTCGTCGGAGGCCTTCGCCTTCGAGGCGGCGAAGCGGTGCACCTGCTCCTCGATGAGCTTGAGCGCCTTCTTGTACGGGGCGAAGAAGGCCTGCCGGATGGAGATGGGGTTGTCGACGATCTTGACGATGGTGGCGTCCCAGTCGCGCCCCTGGCGATCGAAGAACACGCCGTTGCGCCCGACCATGAGGAAGTCGGCGTCGCCCTGGGTGAAGCAGGCGGCGATCTTGAGCTGCGCGCCGCCCGGCCGGCGGCACTCGCAGTAGGCGAGGTACATGCGCGAGAGCGAGGCCAGCCCGGCGTGGGCGGCGGGGTCGTTCACCCGCACGCAGAGGTCGCAGCTGCGGCCGTCGAGGAACAGCGTCCCCGCCTGGAACACCGCCCGGGCGTGGACGTCGTAGAAGTCCGAGAAGGCGACGAAGTTCCTGAGCAGCCGGTGGAGGTCGCGCTGGTAGTGGACCATGCGGACCACGTCGCCGACCGCCGCCGCCTCGGCCTCGAGCGCTCGGTCCTTCGCGAGGAGCGCCTCGACGGCGGCCTTGCCGTCGCCCCCGAGGAGGGCCTGCGCGCGCAGGAGCCCGAGCTTCTCGACCGCCGCCCCGGCCTTGCGGCCCTGCCACGCCTCGTGCGCGGCGAGCTCCGCCTCCAGCCGGCGCCAGGCGTCGAGGGTGAGCTCCCGCACCTCCGCCCCGAGGAGCGGCGCCACCGCGTGGCGGTGCAGCGCGGCCAGCGCGCTCGCCCACGCGGGGTTCACGCCCTCGAGGAGCGGGAGCGCACGGCCGGGCTCCACCCGCGCGAGCGGGAAGGCGGCGACGTCCGCCACGGCGAGGCCGAGGTCCTTCGCCGCGAGCGCGGCCCACTCCGCCTCGCCGCGGTTGAGCGCCGCCGCGCCCTTCGGGTCGAGCGCGGCGAGCTGGCAGCGGGCGAAGTAGTCGTTCACCCGCGGGCGCACGGCGCGCACCGCCTCCCAGGCCGCCGGCGTCGCCGGCCCGAGCGGCATCGCGCCCTCGGTCGCGGCCACGTCGGCCCACCAGGCGACGAACCGTCGCAGCTCCTCGAAGAACAGGTCGAGCCGCTCCTGGTCCACGCCCGGCTTGCCGCTCCGGTCGACCTTGGCCCCGACGCAGTCGACGACCTCGGCGAGGAGCTGCCGGACCTCGGGGGCGTCGGCGGCCTCGGGCGGCACGATCCCGTCCCCGTTGAAGAGCGTCTTCTCGAAGACCTTGCTCGTGTCGGCCACGTCCGCGACGGTGACCTCCGTCGCGTCGGGCTTCCCCAGGTGCTCGAGCAGCTGCCGCGCGCCGCCGAGGAGCGCCCGCCCCTCCGGCGTCCGGCGGTCGAGCGCGTCGAGCGGCAGCGCGTCCGCGCCCGGGATGAGCTGCCCAAGGTCTTGCAGGCGAGGAGCGCACCAGCGGATCGCGGCGAGCACCTCCGGGACGCGCACGCGCCCGTCCCGATCGGTGTCGAGCAGCTCGAGCGTCCGCGCGTCCATCTCGAGCCCCTGGGTGGGGCAGGAGAGCGCGACCCACAGCTTGGGATCGAGCTGATCCAGGTGGGCGAGATCGGCGCCGGTCTCGAGCACCACCTGGTCGAGGCCGCCCACGCGGTGGAAACGCCAGGCGTGCGGCGGCGACGAGGCGGGGCCGCGGAGGGACTGTCCGGCGCGCCCTCCGGCTGGCGCGGCGTCGAGCTTGGCGGTGGATTCGGCCATGGGAGCCCCCGATGGAGAGTCGAGCGCCCGTTCTGTAGCACGTCGACCGGGGGCGAACGATCCGGCCACCCATCCGTGGGCCCGGCCGATCGACCCGGGAGCGGGCGGGGCGCCGGCGCCGGCTTCCTCACCCAGGGCGGCGAGCGCGCCGGGAAGGAGAAGGGAGCGCGGGTGTACTTCTCCGTGAAGTGACGGCGAGCCGGCCCATCGCCGCGGCGGTGACTCCCGCCGGCTTCAGGCGGCGGACTCGGGCTCCGGCTCGAGGGCGAGGAGCTGCGCGCCCTCGCTCACCAGCGCGCCGGCCGCGAAGTGGACCTCGGCCACCCGGCCGTCGCGCGGCGAGGTGACCGTGTGCTCCATCTTCATGGCCTCCAGGATGAGGAGCGGCGCGCCCTTCTTCACGGCGCTCCCGGGCTCCACCAGGACCGCGATGACCTTGCCCGGCATCGGCGCGGTGAGGCTGCCCCCGGCGACGTCGCGCTCCGCCGCCTGGTCGGGGTCGTGCAGCGCGAGCCGGTGCCCCCGGCCGTGCGTCATGACCACCAGCTCGTCGCCGCTGCGGACGACCGTGGCGCGAATGCGCGCGCCGCCCACGTCGGCGACGAGGTCGTCCTCGCCGCTGCGCTCCCCGCGCACCTCCACCTCTCCGCCCGGCAGCTCGAGCAGGAGCCCCTGGGGCCGGTAGTGCGCCACCACCCGCACGTGCCGCCCGCCGTCCACGAAGGTGACGGCGTGGTGGTCGTCGAGGTTGAGCCGCCAGCCGTCGGTGCGGTGCCAGGGTGAGTGCGGGTCGTGCGAGGCGCGCGCCGCCTCCGCGGCGGCGGAGGCGCGGCGGAGGAGCACGTCGAGGCAGGCGAGCGCGAGCACCGTGTCCGTGGCCGGCGCCGCGTCGCCCAGCAGGCCCGCGCGGTGCCGCTCGATGAAGCCGGTGTCCAGCTCGGCCGCGGCGTACGCGGGGTGCGCCGCGATCGCGCCCAGGAAGGAGAGGTTGGTGGTGACGCCCACCACCTGGTACTCGGCGAGCGCGGCGCGGAGCCGCCGCACCGCCCCGGCGCGGTCCGAGTCCCAGACCACGAGCTTCGCGATCATCGGGTCGTAGTGGATGGTGACCTCGTCCCCCTCGCGGACGCCGGTGTCGACCCGCACGTGGGGGCCCTCCGGCGGCCGGCGCAGGTGGGTGAGCCTGCCGATCGAGGGGAGGAACTCGCGCGACGGGTCCTCGGCGTAGACGCGCGCCTCGATGGCGTGGCCATTCAGGGCGAGCTCGTCCTGGCCGAGCGGGAGCGGCTCGCCGGCGGCCACGCGGAGCTGCCACTCGACCAGGTCCTGGCCGGTGACGAGCTCGGTCACCGGGTGCTCCACCTGCAGCCGCGTGTTCATCTCCATGAAGTAGAAGCGGCCGTCCGCGTCGAGCAGGAACTCGACCGTGCCCGCGCCGACGTAGCCCACCGCCCTCGCCGCCGCGAGGGCCGCCCGGCCCATCGCCTCGCGCAGGGCGGGGCCGAGGCCCGGGGCGGGCGCCTCCTCCAGCACCTTCTGGTGCCGGCGCTGGATCGAGCAGTCGCGCTCGAACAGGTGGACGGCGTGGCCGTGCCCGTCGGCGAAGACCTGGATCTCGACGTGGCGCGGGCGCGTCAGGTACCGCTCGAGCAGCACGCGGTCGTCGCCGAACGACGCCAGCGCCTCGCGCTTGGCGCCGGCGAGCGCGTCCTGGAAGGCGGCGGCGTCGCTCACCGCCCGCATGCCCTTGCCGCCGCCGCCGGCGGAGGCCTTCACCAGCACCGGCCAGCCGATCCGCGCCGCCTCCCGGGCCAGCCGGTCCGGCGCCTGATCCTCGCCGTGGTAGCCCGGCACGAGCGGGACCCCCGCCTCGCCCATGAGCCGCTTCGCCGCGCTCTTCGACCCCATGGCGCGGATCGCCGCCGCCGGCGGGCCGATGAAGACGAGCCCCGCCGCCGCGCACGCCTCGGCGAAGGCCGCGTTCTCCGACAGGAAGCCGTAGCCTGGGTGCACCGCGCGCGCGCCGCTCCGCCGGGCGGCCTCGAGGATGGCGTCCGCGTCGAGGTAGCTCTGGCGCGCCGGGGCGGGGCCGATCCGGTAGGCCTCGTCGGCCTGCGCCACGTGCTGCGCCCCCGCGTCGGCGTCGGAGTAGACCGCCACCGTCCGGACGCCGAGGCGCCGCGCCGTCCGGAGGACGCGGCACGCGATCTCCCCGCGGTTCGCGATCAGGATCTTGTCGAACATGTCCGGCTCACCCTCCCCTTCGCCGAGGCCGCGGCGTCACATCCGGAAGACGCCGAACGCCGTCGGCTCGATGGGCGCGTTGAGCGCCGCCGACAGCCCCAGCGCGAGCACCGTCCGCGTCTCGGCGGGGTCGATGATCCCGTCGTCCCACAGGCGCGCGGTCGCGTAGTACGGGTGACCCTGCGTCTCGTACTGCTCGCGGAGCGGCGCCCGGAACGCCTCCTCCTCCTCCTGCGACCACGCCTCGCCACGCGCCTCCATCGCGTCCCGCTTCACCTGGGAGAGCACGCTCGCGGCCTGCTCGCCGCCCATCACCGAGATGCGGGCGTTCGGCCACATCCACAGGAAGCGCGGCGAGTAGGCGCGGCCGCACATCCCGTAGTTCCCGGCGCCGAAGCTCCCGCCGATGATGAAGGTGAACTTGGGGACGCGGGCGCAGGCGACCGCGGTCACCATCTTGGCGCCGTCCTTGGCGATGCCCCCCGCCTCGTACTTCGACCCCACCATGAACCCGGTGATGTTCTGGAGGAACACGAGCGGGATGCCGCGCTGCGCGCACAGCTCGATGAAGTGCGCGCCCTTCAGCGCCGACTCGGAGAAGAGGATCCCGTTGTTCGCGACGATCCCCACCGGATAGCCCCACACCCGCGCGAAGCCGCAGACGAGCGTCGTGCCGTAGAGCCGCTTGAACTCGTCGAGCTCGGAGCCGTCGGCGATGCGCGCGATCACCTCGCGGACGTCGTAGGGCTTGCGGGTGTCGGTGGGGATGACGCCGTGGAGCTCGGCCGGATCGTGGCGCGGCTCGACCGGGCGCTCCAGCGCGAGCTGCGGGCGCTTCACGGCGTTCAGGTCGGCGACGATGCGCCGGGTGATGCGGAGCGCGTGGGCGTCGTCGGTGGCGTAGTGGTCGGTGACGCCGGAGGTGCGGCTGTGGACGTCGGCGCCGCCCAGGTCCTCGGCGGTGACCACCTCGCCGGTGGCGGCCTTCACGAGCGGCGGGCCCCCGAGGAAGATCGTCCCCTGCTTGCGGACGATGACGCTCTCGTCCGACATGGCGGGGACGTAGGCGCCGCCGGCGGTGCAGGAGCCCATGACCACCGCGATCTGCGGGATGCCCGCCGCGGAGAGGTTGGCCTGGTTGAAGAAGATGCGCCCGAAGTGGTCGCGGTCCGGGAAGACCTCGTCCTGCTGCGGCAGGTTCGCGCCGCCGGAGTCGACGAGGTAGACGCAGGGCAGCCGGTTCTCGCGGGCGATCTCCTGCGCCCGCAGGTGCTTCTTCACCGTGAGCGGGTAGTAGGAGCCGCCCTTCACGGTGGCGTCGTTCGCCACGATCACGCACTCGCGGCCGCTCACGCGCCCGATGCCGGTGAGGAGGCCCGCCGCCGGGACCTCGCCGCCGTACATGCCGTGCGCCGCCAGCTGCGAGAGCTCGAGGAATGGCGCCCCCACGTCGAGGAGCAGGCGGATGCGGTCGCGGGGCAGGAGCTTCCCGCGCTCGGTGTGCTTGGCGCAGGCGCGCGGGCCTCCGCCCTGCTCGACGGCGGCCACCTTCGCGCGCAGGTCGGCCACCAGGGCGCGCATCGCCTCGGCGTTGCGGCGGAAGTCCGCCGACTGCGGGTTGACCTTGCTCTCGAGCGCGCTCATGGCGGCGTGGATCCTCGCTCCGGCGATCAGGCGGTCTCGTTGAAGAGCTCGCGGCCGATGAGCATGCGCCGGATCTCGCTCGTCCCGGCGCCGATCTCGTACAGCTTCGCGTCGCGCAGGAGCCGGCCGGTGGGGAAGTCGTTGATGTAGCCGTTGCCGCCCAGGCACTGGATGGCGTCGAGCGCCATGCGGGTGGCGCGCTCGGAGGCGTAGAGGATGGCGCCGGCCGCGTCCTTGCGGGCGGTCTTGCCGGCGCTGCACTGCCGCGCCACCGCGTACACGTAGGCGCGGCAGGCGCTGAGCGTCGTGTACATGTCGGCCAGCTTCCCCTGCATGAGCTGGAACTCGCCGATGGCCTGGCCGAACTGCTTGCGCTCGTGGACGTACGGGATCACCACGTCGAGGCACGCCTGCATGATGCCGAGCGGGCCGCCGGCGAGCACGAGCCGCTCGTAGTCGAGGCCGCTCATGAGCACGTTCACGCCGCGCCCGACCCCGCCCATGACGTTCTCCTCCGGGACCTCGCAGTCCTCGAAGAGGAGCTCGCAGGTGTCCGACCCGCGCATGCCGAGCTTGTCGAGCTTCTGCGCGGTCGAGAAGCCCGGGAAGCCCTTCTCCACCAGGAAGGCGGTGATGCCGCGCGGGCCGGCGGCGGGATCGGTCTTCGCGTAGACCACGGTCACGTCCGCGTGCGGCCCGTTCGTGATCCACATCTTGCTGCCGTTGAGCACGTAGCGGTCGCCCCGCTTCTCGGCCCGGAGCTTCATGCCCACCACGTCGGAGCCCGCGCCCGGCTCGCTCATGGCGAGCGCGCCCACGTGCTCGCCGGAGACGAGCTTCGGCAGGTAACGCTGCTTCTGCGCCTCGCTCGCGTTGCGGTGGATCTGGTTCACGCACAGGTTCGAGTGCGCGCCGTAGGCGAGCCCCACCGCGGCCGAGGCGCGGCTGAGCTCCTCCACCGCCAGCACGTGCTCGAGGTAGCTCATGCCGGCGCCGCCGTACCGCGGGTCGACGGTCACGCCGAGGAGGCCGAGCGCCCCCATCTTGCGCCAGAGGTCCATCGGGAAGTGGTTCTCCCGGTCGATGTCCGCCGCGCGCGGCGCGAGCTCCTCGGCCGCGAACTGCCGCACCGTCTCGCGGAGCAGGTCGGCCGTCTCGCCCAGGCCGTGGTCGAGGCCGGGGTAGCGCAGCGCGGCCACCACGGCGTCGCCGCCGCGCGGCGGCGCGGGATCGCCCTTCGCGCCGTGACGCGGCGCCGCGCTGCGGGGATCGCTGCTCGCCTCGAGGCCCATCGGCTCCATGTGCGGACTCCTCCGCGCCGTCCGGGCCGGCGGCGGCTGCCGCGCCCGCCGGACGATCGCGTCCCTGAGCATGTCGGCCGCGCGGGCACACAGGCCGCCAGTTGGGTTGCAAATCGTGCCAGCTCGATCATGATCCGGGGGCGATGGCCCGGACGCCCCCCCGCCGCTCCCTCCCCGCCCCGGCCGCCACCCCCATGGCCTTCGTCCGCGCCCTCGTCCGGGGGTACGAGCGCTACGGCGAGGACCCCGGCGAGGCGCTGCGGGCGGCGCAGATCACGCCAGCCCAGCTCGCCAGCTCGAGCGCCCGCATCACCGCCCGGCAGATGGAGGTCGTGTCCGAGGCCGCCATGCGGCAGCTCGACGACGAGGCGCTCGGCTGGTTCTCGCGCAAGCTCCCCTGGGGCAGCTACGGGATGCTCTGCCGCGCGTCGATCACCGCCCCGACGCTCGGGGTCGCGCTCAAGCGCTGGTGCCGCCACCACCGGCTCCTGACCGACGACGTGCTGCTCCAGCTCTCGCACGCGGGGGCGGAGGCCACCCTCTCCATCGCCGAGCGCCGCCGCTTCGGCGACCTGCGCGAGTTCTGCCTCCTCACGCTCCTCAGGTACGTGCACGGGTACGCCTGCTGGGCGGTCGACTCCCGCATCCCGCTCCTGCGGGTCACCTTCCCCTTCGCGGCCCCGCCCCACGCCGACGTCTACCCGCTCCTCTTCCCCGGCCCGGTCGCGTTCGACGCCGGGCCGGCGAGCCTCAGCTTCGACGCGCAGTACCTCGCGCTCCCGCTGCAGCGCGACGAGCACGCGCTCCAGCTCATGCTGCAGCGGGCGCTGCCGCTGACCGTGCTCCCGTACCGGCGCGACCGGCTGCTCGTGCGGCGGGTGCGCCAGGCGCTGCGCAGCCGCGCCGACCGCCTCCGCAGCGCCGCCGACCTGGCGCGGGAGCTCCACGTCTCGGTCCGGAGCCTGCACCGCCAGATCCGCGAGGAGGGCTCGTCGCTCCAGGCCCTGAAGGACGCGGCGCGGCGCGAGCTGGCCGTCGAGCTGCTGGACCGCAGCGGCCGCTCGGTCAAGCAGGTGGCCTGGGCGGTCGGCTTCCGGAGCGAGAAGAGCTTCTCCCGCGCCTTCCGGCAGTGGACGGGGCGCTCGCCGGTCGCGCACCGGCGGCGGGGCGCCGCGCCCTGACCGTCGCTGGCCGGCGCTGGGCTCGGGCGAGCCGCGCCGCTCACCTCCTCCGCAGCGCGTCGAGGCTCCACGGGCCGGCGCCGGCGGCCGAGTGGTAGAGCCAGACGAAGCAGAACAGGATGGCGGGGTGCCCCTGGTTGAGGACCGGCCAGAAGCCCTTCGGCGCGTGGCCGATGAAGTAGGCGAAGGCCATCTCCCCGGACAGCAGGAACGCCACCGGCCGCGTGAACAGGCCGACCAGGAGGAGCGCGCCGCCGAACGCCTCCAGGGCGCCCGCGATCCCCGGCAGCGACGCGAGCGGCACGGTGCCGCCGCCCGGGATGACCGCCGCCGGGAGCGCGAAGAGCTTCGCCGTCCCGAACTGGATGAAGAGGAAGGCGGCCACGATCCGGAGCAGGCTGAGCAGGTAGGGCGCGAGCGCGGACCAACGGGTGGCGGGGTTCGACGTCGTCACGAGGATCCTCCGCGAGCGGCCGAGCGGAAGCCGCCTCGCCCGGATCATCTGGCGCGCGCGGGGCCGACGCGCATGGCTCGCGCCCGCCGGACCCCAAGCGGGAGCCGCCGGGTTATCCTCGCGGCGATGGCGATCTGGCACGTCAGCGTGAACGGGACCCCGGCCTGCACCTCGCCCGTGCTGACCGCGGACGAGCGGCTCGAGCCGCCGATCTGCGGCAGCCGCAACCGCCAGCGCGTCGAGGAGTACGCCGTCCTGCTGCGGAGCCGCCACCCGGACGCGGAGGTCGAGGTGGTCGCCTACGGCTGCCCGACGCGCGGGGAGTAGCGGGCCGGCACGGCCCGCGGCGCCGCTCACAGGTCGCCGGACCTGCCCTCCGGCTTGCTCTCCGGCTTCCGCTCGGGCTCCGGGGCGGAGAGCTCCCGATCCGAGAAGAGGTAGGTGTCCTCGGAGCGGTCCTCGGTCTCCACCACGCGCCCCTCGGCCAGCCGCAGGCGGAGGCGCAGGCGCTCGCGCTGGGTCATCCGGTGCGGGATGAGCGTCTCCGGTTCCGTGACGAGGAGCAGCTCGATGTCCGCGTGCACGTCCTCGGGGGTCGCCTTCGCCGCCTCGGAGGTGGTGATCCGCCGGAGCCGGTCGAGCGTCGCCGGCCGGTCCCCCGGCGCCAGGCTGGCCCGGTACGAGAGCTGGACGCAGCGGCGCTCCGTCTCCTGCTCGGTGCACGGCACCCGCCCCTCGAGCCCGTACTCGACCTCGAGCAGCGCCTCGACCGCGACGATGTGCGGGACGTAGCCCTGGAGCTGCTTGCGCTTCGGCTGGTCGGGCGCGAGCTGCTCGCCCGCCCAGGCGCCCACCATGAGCTCCCAGTCGAACGCGGTCGAGCGGATGAGCGCCTGCCGCGCCTTCTCGCGCTCCTCGGGCGTGGCGGTCTTGATCGCCGCGAGCGCCTGGTCGAGGCCCTCGGCGCGCCTGAACCGGCCGTCGGGCGCGACGACCTGCACGAGCGCCTCGTTGATCTTCACGATGGACTCGAGGTCGGGCTCGTTGCCGCGGGCGGCGACGTCGCGGGTGGACACCCGGACCTCGCTCCCCTGCTTCTCCGCGACCATGCGCTGCCGGGCGATGAGGCCGGTCGGCTCCGCGCCCGACCGGCGCGCCTCGTGCGCGATGAGGACGTGCGACTGGAAGCCGTCGGGCCAGGCGAACTTGAGCTCGACCGGGCCCGCACCGCCGGCGCCGTCGCCCGTCTTCGCGGAGCCGCCCGGGTGCGCGCAGGCGAGCCCCGCCGAGCCGAGGAGGGCGAGGCTGCGCAGGAGGGACGTTCTCGACAAAGGGCACTCCGCCGTGACCGCGAGGGTGAACCAGCCACCGTGAGTTATCCGCGGCGGGGGCTCGCCGCCCGAGTTCTCGAGCCCGCCCGGGGCGCGCGCCGCGCGGCCGGCGAGGCCCCTCGCGACCTCGGCGGGGGAGGCGGCTGCAACCACACGTCCGTCCACCCGTTTTTCCGCACGGTGGCGGCCGCGGGCCGGGGTGGACGGCGCGGGCGAGCTCCTTCGCTCTGCGTGCGATCGTACGATGGGTCTCAGCTGGGGGTTGACCGGCCCGCCGCCAGGGCCGATCCTGTCCGCCCCTCGCATGTCCTCGTACACCCTCTGGTTGCTGTCGCCGAACCGGCGCGCTCGCGTCCGCCAGCTCGCGGCCGCGACCGGGGCGAGCGTGGTCGCGGCCTGGATCGTCGACGCCGCGGTCGACGCCGGCTTCCTCGGGGGCGTCTTCGTGCAGGAGCTGTTCCACCCCAGCGCCCCCGAGCTCTGGATGCGCGCGGTGGTGGCCACGCTCCTCGTCCTGCTCTTCGTCCGGACCCAGGATCGCGCGCGCCTCCAGCTCCTCACCGCGGCGCTCGCCGAGGCGCCCGACGGCGTCCAGGTGGTCGATGTCCAGGGCCGGGTCTGCTACTCCAACGCGGCCGTCCAGGCGCTCTACGGGTACGGGCCCGAGGAGCTGCGCGGCCGGCACGTCGACCTCATGAACGCCGACCCTCACTTCGCCGAGCGCATCATCCTCCCCGCGCTCCAGCGCGCCGGACGCTGGGCGGGCGAGCTCGACGTACGGCACAAGGACGGGCACGTGTTCCCCGTCTGGCTCGCGACCGCGCTGGTGCCGGGGGGCCTCGGGCGGCCGCCGGCCGCCATCGGCATCATCCGCGACATCTCCGAGCGGAAGCGCACCGAGGAGGAGCTGCGGGGCTACGCGCACCGGCTCGAGGACGCCAACCAGCTCAAGGAGCTGTTCGCCGACATCCTCCGCCACGATCTGCTCGGCCCGGTCAGCACGGTGAGGCTGGCCCTCGACCTGCTCGACAAGGAGGAGCACGCGCCGCGGTCGCAGCAGCTCGTGGCCCGGGCCCGCCGCGGCTGCGCCCAGCTCACCGAGATGATCGACAGCGCCGCCCTCTACGCGAAGGTGTCGGCGGCGCGGGAGATCGCGCTCGAGCAGCTCGACCTCGGAGCGGTGCTGGCGGAGGTGGTGGCGCAGAGCGAGCCCTTCGCCGAGGCGCGGCGCGGCCGCATCGCCTACCAGGGGCGCGGCGCGGGCTACCTCACGCGCGCGCACCCCCTGATCGCGGACGTCTTCGCGAACCTCATCTCGAACGCGGTCAAGTACGGCCCGGACCAGGGGACGGTGGCGGTCGGGGTGGAGGACGCGGGCGACCGCTGGCACGTGTCGGTGGCGGATCGCGGCGAGGGCGTCCCCGACGCCGACAAGCCCCGGCTGTTCAACCGGTTCGAGCGGCTCGGGAAGGCGGGCGTGAAGGGCACTGGCCTCGGGCTCGCCATCGCGAAGCGCATCGTCGAGATGCACGGGGGCGGGATCGCCGTCGAGGACAACCCCGGAGGCGGCGCCGTGTTCCGGGTGTCGCTGCCCAAGGGCTGAGCTCAGGACGCGAACCGCTCGAGGCTCATCACGAGCGTCTGCAGGCCCTCGGCGAAGGTGGGGTGGACGAACTCGGCGTCGACGATGGCGCGGACGGAGGCCTTCGCCTGGAGGAGCGCCACGAAGACGTGGATGAGCTCCCCCGCCTCGGCGCCGACGATCCCGGCCCCCAGCACCCGCTCCGTCGCGGGGTCGACGAGCACCTTCAGGAGGCCCGCCCGCTCGTCCACCTCGACCGCCCGGGCGATGCGCTCGAACGGCATCGTCGCGACCTCGTGGGGGATGCCCTGCTCCCGCGCCCGCCGCTCGTTCAGCCCCACGCCGGCCACCTGCGGGTCGGTGAACGCGCAGTACGGATAGGCGCGGCCGCCCCGGCCCCGCTGCGACCGGCCGGTGAGGAGGCCGAAGAGGAGGCGGTGGTCGTCCCAGGCGACGTGCGTGAACTGCGGCTCGCCGGTGACGTCGCCGACCGCGTACACCCCCGGCGCGCTCGTCCGGTACTGGTCGTCGATCTCGACGAAGCCGCGCGCGTCGAGCCGGATGCCCCCGGCGTCGCACCCGAGGTCGTCCGTGTTCGGCCTGCGCCCCGTCGCGACCAGCAGGTGCGTCCCGCGGACCTCCTCGCCGCCGGCGAGCCGCAGCGCCACGCCGCCGCCGGCGGAAGCGACCCGCTCGACCTTGGCCCCGAGGGCGAGGTGGAGCCCCTCGCCCCGGAACACCTCCTCGAGCGCGCGCGAGATGTCCGGGTCCTCCCGGTTGAGGAGGTGCTCGCCCGGGTCGACCACGGTCACCTCGGACCCGAAGCGCCGGAACATCTGCGCGAGCTCGCACCCGACGTAGCCGCCTCCGAGCGCCAGGAGGTGGGGCGGCAGGCTGCGCAGCTCCATCACCCTCCGGTTGTCGAGCCAGGGGACGGCGTCGAGCCCGGGGATGGGAGGCACCGCGGGCCGCGCCCCCACGTCGAGGACCACCGTCGCGGCCCGGTGCCGCTCCCCGCCCACGTCGAGCGTGCGCTCGCCGGTGAACCTGGCGTGCCCGCGGAGGAAGGTCAGCCGCTCGGTCCCCTGGAGCTTGCCGAGCACGGCCTCCCGCCACTGGCGGACGACCCCCTCCTTGCGCTCCACCACCGCGGCGAGATCCACCCGGACCTCCGCCGCGTGGACCCCGAGGCGTCCGGCCGTCCGGGCCACCTGCGCCGCCCGCGCGCTCGCGATCATGGTCTTCGTCGGCGTGCAGCCGGTGTTGGTGCAGGTCCCGCCCGGCTCGCCCCGCTCGACAAGCGCGACGCGCTTCCCCGCCGCGGCGAGCTTGGTCGCGAGCGGCACCCCGGCCTGCCCGCTGCCGATGACGATCGCGTCCCACTCCATGGCCGGACCCCCTTCGAGCCCTGGCCCATCGCCAGCCGCGCGCGAGCGGGCTCGATCTCAGGGTGGGGTCGGCGCGCGCGGCCGCGCTCGCCCGGAGGGCCCGTCGCCCGGCGCCTGCACGGCCCTCCCGCGAGCGACGGCCTAGGGGTACTCGACGTGCAGGCGCACGCCGGCGACGTTCACCGGGCCGCGGTCCGCGTTGTAGGCGGGGTTCGCGATGTGCTGCGCGTCGAAGGTGAGCCAGAACCCCTTGAACGCGTTCACGCTGTAGTAGGCCTCGAGGATCTGCTCGGGGCGGTAACGGTCGAGCCGCCCGTCGCCGATGAGGAAGCCGAGGCCGCCCACCCCGAGGTAGGCGCGGTGGTCGTCGGAGAGCGCGTCGAGCGCCCACGCGAACCCGAGCGTGTCGCCGGGCCGGCGCCAGTACCGGCCGTCGACGCTCGCGCCGGCCGCCACCGCGCGCTCGATCTCGGCGTAGCTGTACGTCTCGGTCCGCCCGTCGTTGAAGCTCAGCCGGCCGAAGAGCCCGACGCCCGGGAGGACGTTCTGCTCGAAGCTCACGCCGAGGCCGTACTTGGCCTGATCGCGCCGGACGCTGGCGACGTCCGGGGCGCCGCCGTTCGCCGCCGCGTACCGGAGGGCGTCGCGGAAGCTCCCCATCCGCGTGAAGTTGCGGATACCCAGCACCCGCACCTTGCCGGGCTGGCCGAGGACGGTGTGGCCGTGCTCGATCTCGACGGTGTCGCTGTAGTGGTCGAGGACGTGCGCGTCCAGCGCCAGCCCGTTCGACTCGATGGGCTCGGCGAAGCGCCCGGCGCGGAACGCCCAGTTCTCCTGGTAGTACTCGACCGTGATCCCCCAGGTGTAGCCGCGCACGTCGGCCGGGTAATCCGTCGCGCCGTAGCTCATGAGCGCCCAGTTGAGGAACTGCGTGCGGGGGTCGTGCGAGAAGGCGTTCCCGTCGAAGACGTCCCCCCAGGAGAAGTTCCCGGCCGTCACGACCAGCCGCCGGCTGCGGGTCGCGCCCCCGAACTGGTTCGGGCCCGCTTCGAGCGTGGCGGCCTCCCCCCCGAGGTCGACGGTCTGCCGCAGGAACACGCGCGCCCGGTACAGGGTCGGGATCGGACCGCCGCTCTTCTGGTTCTCGCCGTTCGAGAGCCCGCCCAGCCCGGAGAGGTGGGAGATGTCCTGGGACTGGATCGTCTCCGGGTCGAAGAACAGCTCCAGGCCCGACCACGGCCGCACCCCGAGGAACGCCGTCGCGCTGAGCGTGTAGCCGGTCTCCGGCGCGGTCGTGAGGCTGTTCGGGCCGGTGTAGGGGGCCTGGAACCCCGCCTTGCGCTGCAGGACGTACGTGCTCTGGAAGCCGACGCTCCACCACGCCGGCGGCTCGGCGGGCGCGGCGGCCTCGCCGGGCGGCGGCGCCGGTCGCGGGGTGAACGGGGTGAACGAGCGCGCCAGCGCGATCTCGGACGCCGGGGGCGCGTCCGCCGGCGGCGGCGCGCCTCCCGCCTCGGGGGCGGGCGCGGCGGCGCGCTCCTCGGCGCGCTCCTCGGCGCGCGCGGCGGGCGCGCCGGCGGCGAGCGCGAGGGAGCACAGCGACAGCGCGAGCAGCAGGGGTCGGGTGCGGGGGTCCATGGGTTCCTCGCCGATCACGCCGTGGCGCGGGGAGAGCTCCAGCGAGCCGGCGCGGCGGACGCGCGCACACCGGGCCCGCGCAGCGCCGCCGCCCTCGTCCCGAGGGCGGCGCCGTCCTTCGACTCGAGCTGGAAGACCCCGACCATGGCCGCGAGCTCCTCAGCCTGGCCGGACAGCTCGGACGCGGCCGACGAGGACTCCTCGGAGCTGGCGGCGTTCTGCTGGGTGACGGTGTTCATCTGCTCCATCGCCCGGCTGACCTGGGCGATGCCGGCCGCCTGCTCCTTCGCGGACGCCGAGATCTCGGCCACGAGGTCGGTCATCTTGGAGACCGACCCGACGATCTCGGAGAGCCGCTCGTTCACGTGGCCCGCCGTGACCTCGCCCTCCCCGGCCTCCTTCACCGACTGCCGGATGAGGGCCTCGGTCTTGTTGGCGGCCTCCTTCGAGCGGAGCGCCAGCGACCGCACCTCCTCCGCCACCACCGCGAAGCCCCGGCCCGCCTCGCCCGCGCGCGCCGCCTCCACCGCCGCGTTGAGCGCGAGGAGGTTCGTCTGGAAGGCGATCTCGTTGATGTCCTTGATGATCTGCGAGGTGCCTTCGGCCGACGCCTTGATCTTGCCCATGGCGGCGGTCATCTGCTCCATCGCCGCGGCGCCCTCGGTGGCGGCGCCCCTCGCCGCCGTGGTGAGCGCCGACGCCTGCTGGGCGTTGTCGGCCGCCTGCTTCGTCATCGCGGACATCGACTCCAGGCTGGAGCTCGTCTCCTCCAGCGAGCTGGCCTGCTCGGAGGCGCCGCTCGCCACGGCCTGGCTCGAGGAGGCGATCTGCGCCGACGCCGACGAGACCTGCCCGACCGCCTGCGCGACCTGCGCCAGGGCGTCGTGCAGCGCCTCCGCCGTCGCGTTGAGCGCCTCGGAGATCTTGGCGTGGTCGCCCCGGTACTGGCCGCTCACGCGCGCCCGCAGGTCGCGCTGGGCGAGGTGCTCGAGGACCTCCGTCGCCTCGTCCACCGGCTTCATCACCGCGTCGAGGGTGCCGTTGAAGCCCTCCACGATCTTGCGGAAGTCGCCCTGGTGCCGGTCCGCGTCGGCGCGCGCCGAGAGGTTCCCCTCGAGCGCCGCGGCCGCGAGCGCCTTGCCGTCCTGGACCACCGCCGCCACCGCCGCGATGCAGCGGTTGAGCGAGTCCTTGATGATCTCGAAGTCCCCCTGGAAGCGCTCGGCGATGGGCTCCGGGAGATCGCCCTTCGAGATGCGCTCGATGCGCTCCACCGTGAGCCCCAGGGGGCGCGCGAAGGCGTCCACCGTGGCGTTCATCCCCTGCACGACCGGCCTGAACTCCGGGTGCACGGCGGCCGGATCGGCCCGGACCTTCAGGTCACCTCGCTCCACCGCGCCGGTGACCTGGGCCGCCTCGTGCACGAGCCGGCGCAGGGTCGCGCGGATGCCGCGCGCGATGAGGAGCCCGAGGGCGAAGACGCCCAGGCTGCCCACCAGCACCGTGACCACGATGACGGTGATGGCGGCGCTCGAGGTGACGTCGGCCTCCTTGCGCGCCTCCGCGAGGTCCGACTCCATCACGTCCTGCAGCGCGTCGATGGTCTTCTGCGCCGGGGTGAGCGCCGCGAGCTGGGCGGTGTAGGCGCTCCAGGCGCGCGCCTGGACCTCCTGCAGGTCGGGGCGGCCCGCGCGGCGAGCCTCCTCCCACTGCGAGATGGCGGAGCGCGCCTGGCCCACCGACTGCTCCCAGCCGACCACGAGCGGCTTCGCCTCGCGCCAGGCGCGCGTGACCGTCGGGCCCTGGGTGGTCCGCTCGAAGGCGGCGATGGCGTCGTCGATGTGCTTCAGCCCCTCGGCGTAGCCCTCGCGAGCCGCCAGGCGGATGGGATCGTCGAGCCCGAGCTCCGTCATGTAGAGGACGTTCAGGTACCTGGCGACGAGCCCCTCGCCCTCGGCCACGTTCCCCAGCGCCACCACCGCCGGAGCGTCGTTCTTCACCACGTCCTCCAGCTGAGCCGAGACCCGGTGCGTCCCCACGTAGGCGGAGACGCCGACGAGCGCGGTGATGGCGACGGCCACGGCGTAGCCGAGCAGGATCTTCGTTCCGACCCGAAGGCGAGCGAGCATGGAGGACTTCCTCGTTGGGGTGAGGCGAGCCGATGCATTCGGGGAACCGAGCCCCGCGGCCGGCTCGCAATGCGGGATCCGTGCCCGGAGGCATGACACGTTCGGCGCCCCGGCGGCTCGGGCGGAACCTCGCGGGCTTACGCCGTACCGCACGCCGGAGCGCGCGGGGGGCGCTACGCACCCAGGGTTGATTGACCTGGGGCACCCTCTCCCGCCTCGCTCACCGTCCTGTCGCGCCGAGGAGCGCCACGATCTCGGCGACGGTCCCCAGCTCCAGGGCCCTGCGGGCCAGCTCCTCCGCCGCGTCGAGTCGCACCCTGCGGATGGCGTCCTTCACCTCCAGCAGCTCACCGGGCGCGACGCTGAACTGACGCAGCCCCAGGCCGAGCAGCAGGGCGGTGAGGGTGGGATCGCCGGCCATCTCGCCGCAGATGGTGAGCTCGCGGCCGGCGCTGCTCGCCGCCTCCGCCACCGAGCGGATCAGCTGCAGGACCGCCGGGTGCAGCGGGTGGTAGCTCGGAGCGACGCCCCCGTCCTCGCGGTCCGCCGCGAGCACGTACTGCACGAGATCGTTCGTCCCGAGGCTGAGGAAGTCGACCTCGCGCAACAGGCTCCGCGCCATCAAGGCCGCCGACGGCAGCTCGATCATGGCGCCGAGCGGCGCCTCGGCGTCGAAGCGCCTCCCCGCCTCGGAGAGCTCGCGCTGAACCTGACGCACGACGTCGCGCGCTCGCCGCACGTCCTCCAGCCCACGCACGACGGGGAGCAGGATCGAGATCGGATGGTCCGCGCTCACCCGCAGGAAGGCGCGCAGCTGAGCCCTCAGGACGTCCACGTGCTCGAGCAGGAGCCCGATGCCCCGCTGAGCCAGCGAGGGGTTGCGGGACGCTGGCAGCGGAAAGTACGGCAGGGTCTTGTCGCCACCCAGATCCAGCAGCCGGAGCACCAGCCGGCGCGGGTGGAGGCGCTCCGCCGAGCGCGCGAGGAACTCGTACTGCTCGTCCTCGGCCGGGAAGCGGTCGCGGATGGTGAACTGGAACTCGGTCCGGTAGAGCCCGACGCCCTCGGCCCGATAGAGGAGCGCGGCCTCCGTGTCGGCCAGCTTGTTGACGTTGGCGAGCAGCGGGATGGCCGTCCCGTCCGCCGTGGTCGAAGGGAGGTCGACGAGGTGCCGCAGCCTCTCCTTTTGGCCGCCGAGCTCGGCCTGCAGCCGGTCGTACTCGCGTTCGACCGATCGCTCCGGGTTGACGAACACGATGCCCGCGAGGCCGTCCACGATGACCTGGTCGCCGGTCCTGATCTTCCGCGACGCCTCCGGCACCGCGGCGACCGCCGGGGTGCCGAGCGAGCGCGCCAGGATCGAGCTGTGCGAGAACCTGCTGCCGCGCTCGGTCACGAACCCCCGCGCGCGGCTCACCTCGAGGCGGGCGGTGACGGACGGCAGCAGCTCCTCCGTCACGACGACGGCGTCCGGAGGGATCTCCAGGCAGCCGGTGCCTCGCTGCTCGATCAGGGCCGACAGGATGCGGCGGCCGACGTCGCGCACGTCGGCCGCCCGCTCCCTGATGTAGCCGTCCCGGACGGCTTCGAGGTCGCGCGTCTGGGCGTCGATGAAGTCCGAGAGCGCCGCCTCCACGTTGACGAGCTTCTCGCCCATCGCCCGGAGGACGCCGTCGCGCAGGCCGGGGTCCCGCACGACGAGCGCCTGGGCGCCGAAGATGTCGGCCTGGGTGGGGCCGATCCTCTCCAGCACGTCCCGCTGGAGCGTCACCAGCTCCGCCTCGGCCCGGTCCAGCGCCCCGTCGAAGCGCAGGCGCTCGCCCTCCAGCTCCGAGGCCTGGATGCGGCGGCGCGGCGCGGGAGCCCGGTTGCCGCAGGTGATGACGAACGCTACCCCTCGGGCGATCCCCGGAGATACGGCCGTGCCGCGGAGCATGGGCGCCCGCGGCTAGAGCCCCGGGCGCTCGGCGTCGTGGGCGTGCGCGATCGCGTGCCGGACGGCGGGGGCCAGGCGGGCCGCGTCCACGATCACCTTCTCGGAGTGGACGTCGACGATGGCGTCGAGCGGGATGCAGTGGTCGCCGCCGTTCTCGATGTTGACCAGCAGCTCCAGGCGACCGGCCGGGCAGACGTCGCGGACCGCACCGAACTCCGCGCCGCCGTCGCGGTCGAAGACCTGGAAGCCGACCTGGATGCTCTCTTGCCACTTCCGCTCATGGGTCATCGCTGCTCCTGGACCACCGACGCGGCGCGAGGGAACGGTGTAGGGCGCGGCTCGCGGCGGGGAACCGTCCAGATGGGGTACGGCAGGCGCCGCCCGGGCGTGAAGTTTTTCTAAACGGCCCATGCGCTCCCCGCCCGTTTCGGGAGCTCGGGCCAGCGCGTAGGTTCCTCGGGCGCCGGGCAGTGCCCGCGCGCGAGTCGCAGTGAACCTCGGAAGGAGCACCCGTCCATGACCCACGTGAAGGCTTACTCCGCAGCGGGCGCGACGTCGCCGCTCGCCGCCACCACGATCGCGCGGCGCGATCCCACCCCGCACGACGTGCAGCTCGAGATCCTCTTCTGCGGGGTCTGCCACTCCGATCTCCACACGGTCCGGAACGAGTGGAGCGGCGTGATGCCCTCCGTCTACCCCTGCGTCCCTGGCCACGAGATCGTCGGCCGCGTGAAGAAGGTGGGCGCCGCGGTCACCCGGTTCGCGCCCGGCGACCTGGCCGCGGTGGGCTGCCTGGTGGACTCCGACGGCACCTGCCCCGAGTGCCAGGCCGGCCTCGAGCAGTTCTGCCCGAACGGCACCCTCACCTACAACGGGCGCGACAAGCACCTCGGGGGCGTCACCTACGGCGGCTACTCCGGCGGCGTGGTCGTCGACGAGCGGTTCGTCCTACGCGTCCCGTCGAACCTCGACCTGGCGGGGGCCGCGCCGCTGCTCTGCGCGGGGATCACGACCTACTCGCCGATGCGTCACTGGGGCGTCACCCGGGGCAAGAAGGTGGGCGTGGTCGGACTGGGCGGCCTGGGGCACATGGGCGTGAAGTTCGCCCACGCGCTCGGGGCCCACGTCGTCGCCTTCACCACCTCGCCCCGCAAGAAGGAGGACGCGCTCCGCCTCGGCGCCGACGAGGTGGTCGTGTCGCGCAACGCGGACGAGATGCGCAAGCACGCCGGCAGCTTCGACTTCATCCTCGACGCCGTCTCCGCCGACCACGACATCAACGCGTACATCCAGCTCCTCCGCCGCGACGGCAACATCACCCTCGTCGGCGCGCCGGAGAAGCCCCTCCCCGTCTCCGCCTTCGGCCTCCTCATGGGACGTCGCAGCCTGTCCGGCTCGCCCATCGGCGGCCTCCGCGAGACGCAGGAGATGCTCGACTTCTGCGGCGAGCACGGCCTCACGGCGGACGTCGAGGTCATCCCCATCCAGAAGATCAACGAGGCGTACGAGCGGCTGCTCAGGTCGGACGTGAAGTACCGCTTCTCCATCGACATGGCCTCGCTGGAGGCCGGGTAGACCTGAGCGGGCGCCCTCGTGTAGGAAACCTTCACGGTGGCCTTCACCCCGCTCAACGGCCTCAACGCCTACCTCGCGGTCGCGCGCCGCCGCAGCTTCGCGGCCGCGGCCCGGGACCTCGGCGTCTCCACCTCCGCGCTGAGCCAGTCCGTCCGGCAGCTCGAGGCGCGCCTCGGCGTGACGCTGCTCACGCGGACCTCGCGGACGGTGGCGCTCACCGAGGCGGGGCAGCGCCTGCTGGAGAACGCCGGCCCCGCGGTGGAGCAGGCGCTCGAGTCCCTCAAGACCGTGTCGGCCCGGCCTGGCGAGGTCACGGGCCGCGTCCGGCTCTCGGTGCCCAGCGCGGCGGTGGCGCTCGTCGCCCGGCTGCTGCCGCGCTTCCTGGAGCGGCATCCGCGGGTGGAGGTCGAGGTCCTGGCCGAGAACCGGTTCGTGAACATCGTCGCCGAGGGCGTCGACGCCGGCATCCGCCTGTCCGAGTCGATCGAGCGCGACATGGTGCAGGTCCGGCTCGCGGACCCGGGCCGCTTCGTCGTGGCGGGGGCTCCCTCGTATCTGGCGCGACGCGGCACCCCGGAGAGGCCCCAGGACCTGCTCCAGCACGCCTGCCTCTGCATCCGCATGTCCACCAGCGGCGCGCGCTACGCTTGGGAGCTCGAGCGCGGGAAGAAGGCGTGGCGCGTCCCGGTCGAAGGACCGGTGACGACGAACGACCCCGAGCTGATGCGACTCCTCGCGGTCGCCGGGACCGGCCTCCTCTACGTCTTCGAGCCGCTGATCGCGGACGACCTGCGCCGCGGGAGCCTGCGCCTCGTCCTCGAGCCGTACGCGGCAGCCGTGCCGGGGTTCTTCCTCTACTTCCCCAGCCGCGCCCAGGTGTCGCCTGCGTTCAGGGCGTTCGTGGACGTCGCTCGCGCGGAGACGGCCGAGGCGAGGCAGCGCGCGCGCTGAGGCGCCGGCCGGTCGGCGTCACTCCCCGACCGCGCTCCTGCGCTCCGGGACCTCGGCGACCGCGAGGCGGCCCGGACCGAGGATGAGCGCGCCGGGGGCGATCGCCTTCTCCCAGTGCGCGACCACCGCGGTGGCGACGCAGTTCCCCACCACGTTCACGCAGGAGCGCCCCATGTCCATGAGCTCGTCGATGGCGAGCAGGATGGCGACGCCCTCGAGCGGCAGGTGGAAGGCGGTGAGCGCCCCCGCGAGCACGACCAGCGAGGAGCGCGGCACGCCCGCGACGCCCTTGGTCGTGAGCATGAGCACGCCCATGATGGCGAGCTGCTCGCCGAGCGGGAGGTGCAGGCCGGCGGCCTGCGCCACGAACATCACCGCCAGCGAGAGGTACAGGGTCGAGCCGTCGAGGTTGAAGGAGTAGCCCGCCGGCATCACGAAGGCGACGATCGAGCGCGGCACGCCGATCCGCTCCATCGCCTCCATCGCCCGCGGCATGGCCGCCTCCGACGAGGTGGTCGTGAAGGCGATCACCGCCGGCTCGCGGATGGCCGCGAGGAAGGTCCGCAGGTGGAGGCGCGTGAGGAGCCACATCGCCAGGAACAGGAGGGCGAAGAAGACGGCGAGGCACCCGTAGAGCGTCCCGACCACCTTGAGCAGCGGAATGAGGACCCGGATCCCCTTGGCGCCCAGCGTCGCGGCCATGGCCGCGCCCACCCCGAGGGGCGCGAACCTCATCACGAAGCCGACGACCTTGAACATCACCTCAGCGCCCGACTCGGCGAGGCCCTTCACCGCCGCCGCCTTCTCCCCGGCCGCGCCGATGGCGAGCCCGACGAAGAGCGCGAAGACGACGATCTGGAGGATGTCGTTCCGCGCCAGCGCGTCGAAGATCGAGACCGGGAACGCCTCGAGGACGAAGTCGACGGCGCCCTTCGCCTTCGCCAGCTTGCCCGCCGCGCCGGCGTCGGTCGCGAGCCCGACGCCGACGCCGGGCTGGACGAGGTTCGCGCCGGTCAGTCCCACCACGAGCGCGAGGGTCGTGGCTGCCTCGAACCAGAGGATCGCCTTGAGGCCGACGCGGCCGACCATCTTCCCGCCCGCGCCGGCGATCCCGGCGATGAGCGTCGTCAGGACGAGCGGCCCGACGATCATCTTGATGAGGCGGAGGAACAGCTGGCCCACGGGCTTGAGCGCGACGCCGGCGCTCGGGAAGAGCCAGCCGACGAGGACGCCCGCGACGAGGCCGAGCATGATCTGCTGCGTGGGGGAGATGCGGAAGCCGCGCCGGGCGGCAGCCTGGGGAGGGGCCATGGCGGCGGTGGCTTAGCACGCGGCGCACGTGCGGATCGATGAAGGCAGGTGTGGGCACCACCCCTGGGGGCGGGCGCCCGGCCGGTCGCGCGCCGAGCTTCCCGGATCGTTCCAACAATGGAACAGAGATGTGCCGCGTCGGCCGTTGCGCCTACGCTGCAACAGCGGCATGTTCTCCCCGTCACGAGCGAACCGCTCCTCTCCAAAGGACACGAACATGACGAACACCTGGGACATCGACGTCAGCCACTCCGCCATCCAGTTTCACGTGCGCCACATGGTCATCTCGAAGGTGCACGGCCGCTTCGCGAAGTGGGCCGGCGCGATCCAGCTCGACCCGCAGGACCTCACCCGCTCCTCGGTGGAGGTGACCATCGACGCCGCCTCGATCGACACGCAGGTGGCGGACCGCGACACGCACCTCCGCTCGGCCGACTTCCTCGACGTCGCGAAGTACCCCCAGCTCACCTTCCGCTCCCGGAGGATCGAGCGGGCCGGCGACGGCTACCGGGTGTCCGGCGAGCTCGAGCTGCACGGCGTGAAGCGCGAGGTGGTCCTCGACGCCGAGTTCACCGGCACGGGGAAGGACCCGTGGGGCAACGAGCGCGCCGGCTTCGCCGCCAAGACCTCGCTCGACCGCCGCGAGTTCGGGCTGGTCTGGAACGCGGCGCTCGAGGCGGGCGGCGTGCTCGTCGGCGAGAAGGTCGAGATCACCATCGAGCTGGAGGCCGTGAAGAAGGTCGCCGGCGCGACCCAGGCCGCGTAGCCCGGCTCCGCCGCCGCCGCCGCGCCCGGCTCGAGGCGCTGCGGCGCGCGCGGCGACCGTGCTGCGCCCGCGCGGGACTCACGCTGCCGACGTAGCTTCCGGGCGCCTTCGCCGGCTGGCGAGCGCGACCACGGCGACCATCGCCGCCGCGATGAGGAACGACGAGGTGAAGCGGCCGAACGCCAGCCCCCCGTCCTGGCGCGGCTTCGTCAGCGTGTCGCCCAGCGTCGCGCCGAGCGGGCGCGTGAGGACATACGCGGCCCAGAAGAGCAGCGTCCCCGGGATCCGGGTGAAGAAGTGCGCCGCCGCGACGACCGCCAGCAGGGCGGCGAACACGGCGGCGCCGCGCTCGAAGCCGAGTCCCGCGCTGGTCGCGACGAAGTCGCCGAGCGCGGTGCCGAGCGTGTTCGAGACGAGGATCGTCACCCAGTAGAACAACTCGTCCTTCCGCGAGGTGACCTGGTCCACCGCGATGGCGCCGGTCGTGGCGCGCCAGACCGCGAGCACGAGGACGACGGCGCAGAGCAGCACCGCCGAGGACTTCACGTACCCCAGCCCGAGCGTGCGGTCGAAGTAGTCGGAGGTCGTCGTGCCGACCGTGGTCGTCGCGACCACGACGGCCCAGTAGAAGGCGGGGTGGTAGCGGCGCGACGCGACCTGGGCCCCCGCCGACACGCAGAAGAACGCCAAGAAGATGACCGTGCTGACGGCGTACCCGAGGTCGAGCGTCATCGAGAGGGCGTCGCCGCCCGTCTCGCCGACGGTGGTCGCCAGGATCTTCGCCACCCAGAACGCCAAGGTGACGCTCGGGACCTTGCTCGAGGTGCGATCGCTCCAGGCCTGCTCCATGCGGTAAGGCTAGATATGGGCCGCGCCGCGCGCGAGGCGCGCGCCTGCATCTCGGAGGGCGTTCGAAGGCCATGGGGCCGGCAGCCGCGGGCCACCGACGCGCGACGTCGTCTCCCCAGGTGTCACTCGGTTCCGGGAAGCCGATCCGCGCGACACGGTCCTCCCGACGAGTGATTGCCCGGGCGCGCGAGGGCATGCCATGTTCGCGCTCGCCCCTTCGCCGGGCAGCTCAGGCGCGCCGGCCCCCTCCACCGGAGACGTCCGATGAACCGTCGCACGCGGATCCCGTCGCCGCTCGTCGCTGCGGTCTCGCTCGCCGTCGCCGGCGCCCTCGTCTTCGCCTGCGGCGGCAGCGGAGGCGGCGGGAGCAGCGGCGACTGGTACTACCACTGGAGCTGCAACGGCGACTCCGGGTGCCTGAGCACCAATCCCACCGGGCAAGCCTCGGGCACCTCGGGGCCGATCTCCGGCGGCCAGGTCGGCTGCAACGAGCTGATGACCTTCGGGAACAAGTTCTGGAACATCCCTCCGGCGACCCAGTCCTGTGACAACTCGTCGACCGGGGGCGGCACCGACGGCGGAAGCGACGGCGGCAGCGGAGGCGGCGGCACGCTCTCCGGTCCGCCGACCATCGGCTATGCGACGCCCAGCGGCGCACCCGGCACGAAGGTCGCGGTCGCGGGAACGAACCTCCCGACCACGGCCTCCAGCGGCTCGGTCACCATCTGCGGCGCCAACGCCACGATCGCCGCGAACGGCACCACCGCGAACATCGCGGTGGTCGTCCCCACCGTCGCCGCAGGCAGCTGCGCGCTGGTCGTGACGACCGCGCTCGGCAGCGCGACCTATCCCACCTTCACGGTGGACAACGCGCACCTTCCGTTCCAGCTCGTCGTGGACCCGAGCAACGTCTACTGGACCGAGCAGGAGCAGGGCGGCAGCGTGAAGAAGGTGGGCATCAACGGCGGGGCGGTCACGACGCTCGCGACGGGCCTCAGCCAGGCGATGTTCATCGCTCAGGACGCGAGCTACGTGTACTGGACGGAGTCCGGAGGCGGCACCGTCAAGAAGGTCCCGAAGGCCGGCGGGACGGTGACGACGCTCGCCACGGGGTTGAAGCAGCCCTATGCCATCGCGGTCTACGGGGGGACCGTCTACTTCACGGAAATGTCGGGGTCCTCCGTGAAGAGCGTGCCGGCGAGCGCGACCGGGCCCACCACCCCGACCATCCTCACCAGCGACGTCTCGGCGGCCAACGCCATCGCGGTGAACGGCACCGGGATCTACTATTTCTGCACCGGCAACCAGCTCTGCAGGGTGGGCCTCAGCGGCGGCACCGGGTCGGCGTTCTCGTCGGTGAACGACCAGGGGGTCTCGATGGCCATCGACGCCTCCCAGGTGTACTGGGGGTACCGCGACCTCCATCGCACCACGGTCGCCGGGGGCGCAACCACCAGCTACGGCGTGCCGTACAGCCAGTACGACGCCCTGGCCGTCAACACGAGCAGCCTCTTCTTCTCCGACGGCTACGGGAACGTCTTCTCGGTGCCGCTCGCGGGAGGCACGGTGACCACGCTCGCGCCCACCTCCGGAGCGTTCATGTCGCTCGCCGCGGACAACACGAGCGTCTACTGGACGGACGAGGCCCACGCGAGCGTGAAGAAGGTCGCCGCGACCGGCGGAACCGTGACGGTCCTCGCCACCAGCCCGAACGTGCCGTAGCGGCTGCGACGACCCGGGCGATCTTCAACCGCCCCCTCCCTTCGCCGGGCTCGCCACGGCTGGGTGAAGCTGGAGGAAAGCGGCCGCGGCGTCACGGGCACGTTCCGCGATCTCGCGGGCGTTCGGGCGCTCGGCGACGCCCAGCAGCAGGCTCAGCAGCAGGTCGCGCCACAGCAGCCCGCTGAACTGCTCGGCCAGCTCGGCCGGGCGGCCGTCGAGCAGCCCGGCCTTCCGAGCGCGGGCCATGACCTCTCGCAAGGCGGTGCGGCTCGCCTCGCGGCCGATGGAGTCCAGCGTCCGCGCCACCTCGGGCGCCTGGATGGCCTCGGCTATCGCGAGTCGAAACACCGCGACGACCGCTGGATCGCTGATCTCCCGGACGAGCTGCGTCCCGAAGGACGCCAGCACCTGCGCCAGGGCCTCGCGGTCGCCTGGCGCGGGCACATCGGCCGGCACCTCCAGTCGCCTGGCGCGCTCGGTGATGCAGGCGATCAGCATCTCCTGCTTGTTGCCGACCAGCGCGTACAGCTCTCGCTTCGAAGCGCGCGCGCGCCTGGCGATCTCGAGCGTGCTGGTCGCGGCGTAGCCGCTCTTCATGAACGCCGCGAAGGCGGCGTCGAGGATGCGCCCGCGCACCGCGGCTGGATCGCCCCCGTCCGGGGGCCGTTCCGACTTCGTGGTCCTGGCCATCGCCTCTCCCTTGACGCCGGTACTGTCGGGTACCATACTCCATCGCGATGGTACTCGCCGGTACCATCGATTCGGTACCACCTCGTAACCACCCGGGCCCAGGCAGGCGCCCACTCGAGGAGAGGAACATGAGGAAGCCACGCATCGTCGTGACCGGCGCGACCGGGAAGACCGGCGCCATCGTCGTCGCCGAGCTGCTGAGGGCCGGTTACCCGGTCCGCGCGGTCGTGCACGGGGAGGATGCGCGCAGCGCGCGCCTGCAGGCGCAGGGAGCCGAGATCGCGGTGGCCGACATGAGCGACGTCGAGCGCATCGCCGACGCGCTGCAGGACGTCCAGCGCGCCTACTACTGTCCGCCCTTCGATCCCTACATGATCCAGGGCGCGGCCGCCTTCGCTGTCGCCGCCCGCGACGCGCGACTCGAACACCTCGTCGGCCTGACGCAGTGGCTGGCGAGCCCGTCGCACCCGTCCCTGATGACGCGCCAGCACTGGCTCGTGGACCGGCTGTTCGCGATGGTCCCGGGGATCACGCATACCATCGTCAACCCGGGGATCTTCGCCGACGCGTATCTCGAGATGACCGGAGTGGCCGCGCAGCTCGGCATCTTTCCCTGGATCGGCGGCAGCAGCCGCAACGCGCCGGCGTCCAACGAGGACATCGCGCGGGTCGCCGTGGCGGCGCTGACGGATCCCGCGCGGCACGCCGGGCGACGTTACCGCCCCACGGGACCACGGCTGCTCGGCGCGGAGGACATGGCCCAGGCGATTGGCCGCGCGGTCGGGCGAGCGGTCAGGGTCGCGCCGACGCCGCCGTGGATGTTCCTGAAGGCGGCGCGGATGAACGGCCTGCCGATCGATCTGGTCAGCGGCCTGCGCTACTACATCGGCGATCACGGGGCGGGAGCCTTCGAGCTCGGCGCCCCCACGACGGACGTGCTCGAGGTCACGGGTCGCCCGGCCGAGGACTTCGAGACGATCGCGCGCCGCTATGCCGCGCTGCCGCAGAACCGGCGGACCTTCCGCAACTGGGTGCGCCAGGTGGCGCAGTTCCTGGTCACTCCGCTCGTTCCCGGCTTCGACCTCGACCGCTACGACCGAGAGCTGCGCCGCCCCTTCCCTTCGGAGCCGCAGCTCGCGCGTGACTCCGAGGTCTGGCGGCGCGAGCACGTGGCCGTCGCCGATGGCGTTCCCGCCGGGGCGAGCCGCGAGGAGCTCCACCCCGCCGCTCGCCTGGCGGCCGAGACCTGAGGCGCGCCCGATCCTTCGCCGCAGTCACCCGCCGCACCCAGCGCTAGGAGATGCCCATGGAGTCGCGCCTCTGGTTCTTCGCCAGCATCGCGTTCAGCCTCGTCGCGTGGGGGATCGTCACCGCCCGATACGTCTGGCCGGCCCTTCGTCTCCGGCCGAGAGCCGAGGCGTTGCGGCCTCTGCTGATGCTCCACGCCTTCCGCTTCGTCGGGTTGGCCTTCCTCGTCCCCGGCGTGGTCTCGCCCGGGGTGCCGCCCGCCTTTGCGTATCCCGCTGCGTACGGGGACCTCATCGCGGCGACGCTCGCGTTGCTGTCACTCTGGTCGCTGCCCCGCGCAGCGGGCGTCGTCCTCGCGTGGATCTTCGGCGTCTGGGGCAGCGCCGATCTCGTGAACGCCTTCTACCAGGCCAATCACTCCGGGCTCCTGCCAGGGCAGCTGGGAGCGGCCTACTTCATTCCGACGCTCATCGTGCCGCTGCTGCTGATCACGCACGGCCTCGCTTTCCGGATTCTTCTCCAGCCCCGGCGGGCAACCGTCCGTGTCGGGCAAGCCATCACCTGAATGGCCCGGTGGCTCGCGCCATGCGGAACTCACGCGGTCGCCGTCACGCGCGCTTCAACGCCGCGGCGACCGTCTGCGCGAGCGTCGTCGTCGGGCGCCCGATGAGCCGCCGCAGGTCCCGATCCCACGCTTTGGGTCGCATGCCGCCGGTGTGCCGCATGAACCGTTGAATCGACTTCGTCGAGCAGCCCACCGCGGTGGTAGCAGCGGCGAACATCTCACCGGCTGCATCTCGCCGCTGGATCTCGAACCGGTCTCCTTCCGGCAGGCGGCACCCGCGATCGACGCGCTTCCGCATCCCACCTCCTCAGCGATGTCGTCGCCATTATCGCCGAGGTGCTGCAATGACCAAGTGAGAGCGCCCTTGGACCTCCCCTCGGACGGCGAGGTCAACGCGGCTCTGCGCACGGTGGATCGGCTGAGCACCGCGCTCGGCGTTGACGTGCGCGATCTCTTCTGATCGCCCGTTCCACTCGCTGTATGCTCGTCGCAGCCACGCTTCGCCGGGCGGCCTAGAGCCACGAACTCGACTACACTGCCGCGCAGGGAGTCGTGAACTCCGCGGTCCATACAGTTCGGGCGGACCCGCGGGCGTCGGGGTCGGTTTTACTGCTGGACGGGGTAACGCATGGACGAGAACGAATCCGGGCGCACTTCGGAGGGCGAAGCCGCCGAGCGTCACGATGTAGCCGCTGGGCAGCACGATCAACGCGGCGGCGAGCCGGCAGAAGAAGCGCCAAGGGACCCCAGGGAAGAACCGTTGCCAATGGCCGCTACGGAGTCGGCGACCGTGTTTATATCTTACCGGGCGGGGGTGGACTACGCTATCGCTGCCGCCGTCAAGCGTTTGGTCGAGGCTTCCCTCGAGCCCGCTCCAGAAGTGTTCATATCAGGAGAGAGCCTTCGGCCCTCCGCGATCGGTTACAAGCCACAAATCCAACGCGCGGTTCAGCGCGCCAAAGCGTTTGTAGGCCTCATCACGCCGGCATCAAAAGCTCGCGAATGGATCTTTTTTGAAGCAGGAGCAGCGTGGGGCAGAAATCAACTTTACGCGCCCTTGCTAGTAGAGGCGGGGACGGAAGATCTGAGCAGCACGATCGCCGATTACCAAGCAACAAACGCAAGCGACAAGCCGGCGGTTGAACGACTACTGAAGAGCGTCGCCGAGGCGACCGGCGGCATCCTTAAGCCATGGTTCGCGCAGCGCTACGCGGCGTTCGAGCGCGCGCTCGCGGCGGCGAAGCAGACCGCTGAGCAAGACCCGGATGCCGGAGGCGATGACGTCGATTCTCATGCCGCAGCTTTGCGGAAGATCGTCAGCGACCTTTCCGCTGGCGACAAAGACTCCGCCGACAAGAGGCTGTCGTCGTTTGAATCTTCAGATGCCCCGCCAAGCCTCAAACAGGAAGCGCGAGTGGCGAAGATCGTAATCGGAACGAAGAGAACGACCGCCGACTCGCTGCAGGCGCTAGAACACCTCGATCCGGAGACGCGCGGATCGGCGGTTTGCCAGTACTTCATGGGGCTCTGCGAACGAATTCCGACACACGCGATCAGACACTATAGGACTTGCATCGCCGCCGGCGACTCGCGGTGGTCTCGGGCTTCGTATGAAGCCTTAGCTTCTGCACTATATCGCGTCGGAGATGTTGCCGCCGCTCTTACGGTCATCCACGAGGGACTGTGCGCCTCATCGCGCGAACTCAGATCTAATTGCGCGCTTTTGTACGCACGCACAACCACAACCGTGGATCCGATCGTCACGATGCTATTTTTCGCATACGCCGAAGGCATGAACGGCAGCAGCGCTGCGCTGGAGCGCGCCGTCAACCTTGCGATCGAACGCGAGTGGCTGGCGGTAGCTGTTCACTATGCACGTGAGCACGCGAACACGAAAGACGGATCCACACTACAGCTTGGCCGCGCGTTGCACGTGAATAATCTCCGCTCACAGGCCTACCTAGCATACAAGCGGGCGGCTGATGCGGGTATCAACGTCGCTAAGGTCAATTTGGCTCTGCTGCTTACGCAGGGTCCCAACCACGCTGGCGCGCTTGAGATCTTGGAGACTCATGCAGGTAGGTTCAACGTTGCGCATCCCGACTTACCCTACAAAGTAAGGGCCGATTGCGAGCAAGCGCTCAACCGGGAGACCCAGGAGAGCGACCGACTTGCCGAGACCGGAGGCGAAGTAGCTGGCATGTTGGCCTCGACGGCGGCTGATGGCCTGAGTAGCCTCAGACGCCCCCGGCCTCTCGATGCATTTTTCATGGACGGGCGGCGAAAGATTGCCGTAACTGCTACAGGACCGCACGAATACTCATGCACCACCAACGGGTTCAGCGCTGTAGCTCGGTGCCCGGAGCCTGAGTTTCCATTCTGGATCCTGGAGGAGACCCCAGCCGCCGCTCCAGGCTCGCCGCCAGCGACACTGCTAGGTGGCGCCGCAGCTATTGCAGAGAAGCCCTACGTTCGTACCGTGCTCGCGCAGGATGACAGCGGCGCGCTTCGAGGGTTCAGGTACGATTTTTCGACGGCCGGCGCGAGACCGACCGTTGTTGCGTGGCAGCCTTGCGCTCGCCCTGAGGTAGCCTGAGGGCCGCTGTTGGAGGCGCCGCTCGATGGCGGTTTCGGCACATCGCTCGCGCGATCAGTTCTTCGAACCACCGCGGTGCGCGTGCTCCAGCGAAGACGCGCCCGGCGGTGTGACCTACGATTCCGTAGTATCCCAGCGTGGCACCTTCCGGCCTGAACTCGTCCTCGAGTTCTCGAAGACGACGCGCTTCGCTCGGCTCCATCCCGTAGTACTTCTCGACGACTCCGAGCTGCCGGCAAACGTCGCCGACCTTCACGCCGGCGTCGACCTCACGCAGCGCTCGGATGATCTGTTCCGCGGTATGCGTCCTGCCCTTCGGCATCGCGTCCCCTCCTCCATCACGAGAGGACGGACACCTTCGCTGGGGTAGTTTTCGGGGGGCAGGTCAAGGCCACGCCAGCTCGCAGGTGAGCGCCGGGCGCGGCCGAGGCCAGCGCCGCGCTGGGACGGGCCGAGGCCCTCGCCGACGCAGCGCGCCTGGTCCTTCGACGCAGTCACCCGCCGCAACCAGCTCCAGGAGATGCCCATGGCATCACGCCTCTGGTTCTTCGCCAGCATCGCGTTCAGCCTCCTCGCGTGGGGGATCGTCACCGCCCGATACGTCTGGCCGGCCCTTCGTCTCCGGCCGAGAGCAGAGGCGTTGCGGCCTCTGCTGATGCTCCACGCCTTCCGCTTCGTCGGGTTGGCCTTCCTCGTCCCCGGCGTGGTCTCGCCCGGCGTGCCGCCCGCCTTCGCCGACTCCGCCGCGTACGGGGACCTCATCGCGGCGACGCTCGCGTTGCTGTCACTCTGGTCGCTGCCCCGCGCAGCGGGCGTCGTCCTCGCGTGGATCTTCGGCATCTGGGGCACCGCCGACCTCGTGAACGCCTTCTACCAGGCCAATCACTCCGGGCTCCTGCCAGGGCAGCTGGGAGCGGCCTACTTCATTCCGACGCTCATCGTGCCGCTGCTGCTGATCATGCACGGCCTCGCTTTCCGGATTCTTCTCCAGCCCCAGCGTGTATCCGCCTTCTCGGGCCAGCCATCCCCCGGATAGCCTCGCTGCTCGCGCCAAGCGGCGTGCCGGCTGTCGGTTCATCTCGGGAGGCGAGCTGAGCACCTCGAGTGAGTCGCGCGGTGGGGCAGTGCAGGTCATCGAGCAGGACGTTACCTCCATCGCCGGCAGTCACTCCGGGCCACCACCCGCATCCGGACCACCGGTCGTCCGGATCCGATGCCAGGCCCTCGAGAAGGACGGATTCGTGACCAAGCACCCCAACCTGCAGGTGATCGAGGACTTCTTTGGCGCGTACGCCGCGAAGGACGTCGCGAGAGTCCGCGAGGCGCTCGCACCGGACATCGTGTGGCGCATCCCCGGCCATCATCCACTCGCTGGCGAGAAGCGCGGCGTGGACGAGGTGCTCGCGTTCTTCGACCAGCTCGCGAGAGCGAGCTTCCAGGCGAAGCCCATCGTGGTGGTCGCGGACGGAGACTACGTCATCGACCACCACCGCGGCTGGAGCGAGGTCGCTGGCGGCGTGGACATGACGTGGTGCCTCGTGTTCCGGTTCGAGGGCGGGCGGATCAAGGAAGTCACGAACTTCGCCGCCGATCAGCACAAGGCGGACCTGTTCTTCTGGTCCGTGTATCGCCTGAAGCCGATCCCCGACCGCTTGGCTTAGCCGGATGGCAGAGGGGCACGCCCCCGTGCGGGCGTGCGCAGATCGTTCCGTCCGGTTGCGTGCGCCAAAGGTCCTGCGGGGCTCAGGTCTCAAGCGGGGCCCGCCGACGGGCGGCCCCCTTTTCTTCCGTTGGCACGACCACGCGTCCTCTTCATGACGCCGATCGCTCGTCCGGCGCTTCTTCATCCCGGCGAGATGACGTAGCCACAATCTCCGAGCACGGGAGGATCCATCCGGATGAGCGCGCCCGGCACCAGCAGCGTTTCGTTCCAGGGCAACGACCGGCTCCTGCTCGGCATCATCCTGGGCGTGCTGACCTTCTGGCTGTTCGCTCAGACGACGCTCAACATCGCGCCCGACATGAGCCGCGAGCTCGGCACGGACGCCAGCGTGATGAACATCGCGGTGGCGATCACGGCGTTGTTCTCGGGCATCTTCATCGTGGTGATGGGTGGGCTGGCCGACCGCGTCGGCCGCTTGAAGATCGTGAAGCTCGGCTTCGCCCTGAGCATGGTCGGTTCGCTGCTGGTCGGCCTGGCGCCCTCGGGCAGGCTCGCGGTGCCATCTCTCCTGGCGGGGCGAGCGCTCCAGGGGCTCTCGGGCGCCTGCATCATGCCCGCGAGCCTCGCGCTGGTGAAGGCGTACTGGGACGGCGCCGCGCGCCAGCGCGCGATCAGCCTGTGGTCCATCGGCTCGTGGGGTGGCTCCGGAGTGTGCTCGCTGTTCGGCGGGCTCGTGACGCAGCACCTGGGCTGGCGCTACATCTTCTTCGCCTCGGTGGCGGCCGCCGCTGTTGGCCTGGTCTTGCTGCGCGGGACGCCGGAGAGCCGGGCCGAGACCCGGGGCGAGTACAGGTTCGATTGGTCCGGAGTGCTCGCCTTCATGGTCGCGATGGTGGCCGTGCAGGTGGTGGTCACCCAGGGCAACAGGCTCGGCTGGAGCAGCCCGGCCTCGCTCGCGCTGATGGCCACGGCGGTCGTCTTCGGATGGCTGTTCTTCCGCATCGAAGCCAAGGCTCCGAACGCCTTCATCGACTTCGGCCTGTTCCGCAACTCGACCTACACCGGGGCAACCCTCTCCAACTTCCTTCTCAACGCGGTGGCCGGGACTTTGATCGTGTCCCTGCAGCTCGTGCAGATCGGCGGCAACATGTCGGCCCAGCAGGCCGGCGTCCTGACGCTCGGCTATGCCATCGCCATCATCGCCTTCATCCGCGTGGGCGAGAAGCTGCTACGGCGCTTCGGCGCCCGCCGGCCGATGCTGTGGGGGTGCCTGATCACGGGCGCCTCGATCCTGCTGCTCACCCCGGCCAACGTGATGCTGGCCGACTACGAGGTGATGGCCGTGATCGGCTACACGTTGTTCGGCGTAGGGCTCGCCTTCTACGCGACGCCGTCGACCGACGCGGCGCTGTCCAACTTGCCGGCCGCCCAGTCTGGCTCCGGATCCGGCATCTACAAGATGGCGTCGTCCCTGGGCGCGGCGTTCGGCGTGGCGATCTCCGCGGCGATCTTCACGGCGCTCGGCGCGAACCCGCGGAGCGTGCACTGGCTCGAGGGCGTGATCACGTTCCAGGGCCGTCAGGACAACCTGGCGGTGCGCGGGGCCGCGATCATCGCGCTGGGATTCAACATCCTGATGGTCGTCGTCGCCATCGTCTCCGTCATGCTCACGGTCCCCAAGGGAAGGTGAGCTCCGTCGCCAAGCCGCCAGCCGTCCTGCCCGACGGTGATTATGACTTTACAATCACCTTTCGCATGAATACGCACGGCAGATCGCCCCCGATGCGCAGCGGGTGCGCTCCGCGCGCAACCTCGTCGAAGCCGAGGGCGAGGTAGAAGTCGACGGCTACAAGGGACGAGTCGACGTGGATTTCGCGGGCCCCGCGTGTGCGCGCCAGCTCCTCGGCGGCAAGGTAGAGCGCGGTCCCCACCCCCCGACGCGCTCCGCGTGCTGCGACATAGGTCGCGATTCGGTGAAGACCATGCTCGACACGATACGCGGAAAAGCCGAGTGGACCCGGAGCCGTGTCTGACGTCACCGCGAGGAAGAAGTGCTCGCCGCGTGCCATCGCATCGACGTACCGCTGAGGCGCACAGGGTAGACGCCACTGCGCCACCTGGTCGGGCGCGTACCCTCGCGCACCCAGGACGGTGATCGAGTCGATGTGTACGGCGGTGATGGCAGCCGCATCACAGGGGCCCGCGGGACGGACGATAAAGGGCGCAGGAGCCACGGTCCCTTACGTTGTCTGGCCCGTTGCGAGCGGCGGCGGAGGCGCGAACAGCGTCTTCGCCTCGGGCTTCGACAGAGTCAGGATGGTGAAGACGCCGAGCACCGTCCCGAACGGAAAGAACACGCAAGAGACGGCCGCGACGACGATGCAATACGTCCGCCGCCGGTGGGCTCGCAGAGAGTTACCAGCGATCAGAAGAAGTACGGCAAGGGATAGCCCAGCCAGCAGCATGAAGGCGCCCATTCCGATGAACAACCATCCGAACTCCGGAGGGGGCCCGCGGTGTGCGCCGATCTGTCCGGGCACGATGCCGAACTGACCGCGCAGCATGCTGACACCCATTACGACGTGGAGCGTCGGGATGAGGCTGAAGAGTGCCGTGAGCCCTGCCAGGACGTAGTGGAAGATGGAGAGGAGCCTGATTTGCTCGCGCACGTCGTTCATGGACACCCCTACCTCGATCCTGCTCGGTCCTTCACGTTACGTCTACGGTGAACTCACGGCCGGGGACTCGACTCCGCGTCGGTCTCCCAAGCTGAGGCTCCGCGCTCCTCCGTACATTGGACGCGCCGGCTCGGGCCGAATCCTGAACGCCGCCTCGACAGTCGCATTCGCCCTGGCCCGTTCATGGGCGTCTGCTACGCGACGGAGGCGTATGTTCTTACGTTCTGGGTCGCGCTCGCGAGAGCTGCCGGGACCGGCGTGTCCACCACCGCGCTCTGCCCACGCGACCCGGACAGGCTTACAAAAGCGCGCGGACGTCGAGCGGACGCGCCTCTTCCCGTCGGGCAGCGATGCCGCTCACAGGCATCGAGGGGCTGGCGCGCGCCACTCCGGGCTACCCTCAGCCCTGGACGAGGCTGAAGAAGTTGCGGCGGATTTTGCGGCGAAGTCACCGTCAGAAAAAACGAAGGCCGCGTGCCCCTCGGAAACCCGAGCGACATCGCGGCCTTCTAAGTCGGGGAGACAGGATTTGAACCCGACCGGCGCTGTTCGGGCAACCAAGCGATGGTCCACGCCTTTTCGCTGATTTACCTGTCCGAAACGTCGGTTCCGGGTTCAGTCCTGTACCCCGGGATGCCCCAGCTCTCCCCGTCCCTGCCCCCCACAGTGGGAGACATTCGGGAGACACGCAGCGCCTGACACCCGAGTCGCAGGTTCAATCTCGGGGGCCCTACTGCTCGTTGGTGCTTACGACCGCCGTCCGCTCCGAGCTGCGTAACTTGCTCACCAAGCTCGTGCTAGTGGCGCGGCAGGAGAAGCATGCCGGGCTCAAAGTAGAGGCCAAATTCGTCGCCGTCCTTCCCGAAAAGGACCACCTCTTGAAAGGGATCTTTGAGGATCAGCGACCCCTTCTGCCCGGAAATGATCTTCCTGAGCGTCGCGATCGTCCCTTTTGCTCGCCAGGCCGCAACATCTCCGAGACGGTCAAGCACTTCAGCTTCGAGCCAGGGGTCCGTCGCCTGAACGACTTCCGACAGCCGCTGCTGCGGCTTCTGTCCCGGATCACCGAGCATCCGATGCGGCGCCTCGATCTGCGCAGCGATCACCGCTTCGCTCCACCGAAGCGGCGACATCGATTCCGATGAAGGGAGTGGGAAGCCGTCGTTCCGAAGTCGATCCCACTCAGCTACTGGCACGAGCGGGACTCCGCGCTTCCTGATGAACCATGGCTCTAGGTACTGGACCTTCTCGGTCTCGTCCGCCGTCTCTTCGTACGGTCTCGTCGGTGGTGCAAACACGACGTAGTCCGCCAGCCGCCGAACCGCGACGTAGTTTCCGGTAGCACACCCCACGGTGCCGCAGGCGTCACACACGACGACCTGCACTGGATCCTCACTCCAGTCGACCAGCCGCAGCATGTTCACGAGTTCCTGGTCATCAGCATGGAGGACCAGATCCTCATTCGTTCCCTGCCCACTCGACGCGAACGAGTAGGTGCGCGGTGTGACGACCAGCTTCGAGACGATCCACACGACTACCTCCGCGCCGTGTCCCGGCGGCTACCACCGTCCGTCGCGCGAGATCAGCACCCGGACTTCCCCTTCTCTGCTGAGGTACTGGAACCCGCGACCTGGCGTGGGATCCTCGAACGGCTTCAGCAACCCATTTACCTGCGCCCATCCTTCGGCATCCAGGACCCACTCGAACGCGAGCTTCCCGACCTGCCGAACTCCGCGATCTCGATCGCCCAGCGCGGCCGCGAGGTGGCAGCCACCCACCGGCTCGACACCGCGGACCGCGTGGACAGCGAACGGGCCGCGATCCGCGCGAGCGATCGCGTCGCGAAGCGCGCGAACGGCCTCGCCGTCTCGCCCCTTGATCAGGATGAGCGGAGTTTCCGGCGCTCCGTCGGGGATGAACTCGATCTTCATCCCGACGGGAACCTCGTCCTGGGTGGCCTCACGTTCGAGGTAGGCGCGCGCCCACGACTCCCATTCCGCGAACCCGTTCACGTCTCGCATGGCCGGGACGGCGAGGCGCGCCTCCGCCCACAGCGCAAGTCCAGCCCTTGCGTACTGCGTGGCCTCGACACGGTCGTGGAGCAAGGCCGCAATGCGCGCGAGCGCCGTCGTCGCCACGAAGCGGCTAGATGCCGTGGCGGGTTCGAGGAGGCTCGAAGTGGCCAGCCCCGTCGCCTCGATTGCCTGCAGGAGCGCCACCCGCGCGTCGGCGAGCCGACCCTGCCGTTCGAGCTTCTCGGCGCGGCCGACGTTGCCGCCGGCCTTCAGCATTCCACTGACCTGCCGCAGGAACGTCGCCACGAGACCTCACGCAGAGTTCTTGCTCATCGTCCGCCCGGCCGACGCAGCGCGCAACTGTTTCGGCGCAACCAGCCACCAGCCGGCGTTGGAACCTCCTTGCGCGATGAACGCGGCCCCAAAGAGTCCAAAACCATTCCAGAAGCGCCCGAAGGCGCCGCCCGAGTAGAGAACAGCACCCCCGCCCCAACGCTCTCTGATCGAATCTCCGGATGCGGCAAGGGGGTCAGCCTGAATTCAACGGACCCCCATCTCGGAGACGAGGAAGGTAACTGCCTTCTCAGGTCCGGCCGGGAAGGCCGGCCATCACCTCAGAATTCTCGGTCGGAGGGAATCCACAGCAACGAGAGCACCGCCCTCAGGCTTGGGATCGGGCGGGAGTGCTCGACGAGGTCGTCGTCCTTGCCGAGCCGCTCGGACGCGAGCCATGCGCTGGCGTCCACGGTTTCCGGTCGGTCACCCACCCCGCCCTTCGCGAAGTAGTCGTAGGCCAGGGTGTAGCGGTCCAGCTTCGCCCCCCACTGAATCCAGTGGCCGAACTCACGTCCCGCCGCAGACCACCTGATCACCCCGTCCTGAGAGAACACGACCGCGCATCGTTCCGGGCACAGCTTCGCGAACCGGATCGCCGCTGCCGTGAAGCTGACCTGGAACTCGTCCGCGAGCTTCGCCACCACGTTCAGGTCGGGCTTCGCCACGTCCACGCGCTTTGCCCACAGGGCGCGGGGCATGAGCAGCTCTGTCGCGAAGGCGTTCGACTCCCGCTCGGTGCCCTGGTCGTAGACCTCGTCGATCTTGGCCTCGTCGCAGAGCGCGATCTGGTTCTCCGCCTCGTGCAGCTCCAGGTGACCGACCTCGTGCGCGATGACGAACCGGCGCCGCGGCGCGTAGGTGACCGCGTCGCTGACCGCGATAATTGCCTTCGACCCGAGCCGGGCGAGCCGCCCCTGCGCCCCTGGCATCCGGACATCGCGAACGCGAGCGCCGCGCATGTACGCGAGCGTCTCGATCGGAATCTCGGTCGGGTGAGCGAGTCCGATCTCCGCGTACACCTCCCTGGCGACGCGCTCACCCCTCGCCATGTCGGCATCTTGTGGCTTACGAGTCGCCACCGGAGATCAGTTCTTCGAGGTCGTCGAGAAGGGACCGTAGGTCCTCGTCCGAAGCGGACTGAAAGTCACGAAACATCGCGGCTGCCGCGGGGTGCTGGGTTCGGATCTCGAAGAACCTTGCGAGCATCTCGGCCCGGCTCCGCAGCGACGCGCCACCGCGCTTCGACTGGTGCCTAACGGCATCTGCCTTTCGTTCCGAGTCGGCCTGAGCCAAGCGTTCACGACGTTCGTGCTCCTGAACTTCCAACACGCGCGCCATCATCCGCTCCGTGGCGGACTTCGCATCTATCCCCACCTCTCGGAGCGTTTCCTCGATCTCACGTGGTTCAAGTGGGACCTGCTCGAAGAGCCCTTCGAGTCGCGAGGCGACTTCGGCGTCAGTGTTCTTAGGCGGGGGCTTCTTCATCGCTTCGCTCCCCTCCGGTACCGATCCCGGATCTTGCGGGTAGCGGAATAGATCTTCTCGGCGGTGAGGCCGGTGGCATCCGCGATCTCTGCCACCTTCTCGCAGCCATCGACCACCGCGTCGACGACCTTGGCCGCGGAGGCGTCGTCTCCAGCGGCGTCGAGCGCGCGGTCCACCAGCATCGAGCAGGCCTCCGCGTCCAGCAGCGCCGTCTCCGGATCCTTCATGCCGCGGGCGCGATCGTCGAGCGTCCCGAGGACCTCGTCGGCCGAAGAGGCCTCGTCCCCGTCGTGCGCCACCGGGACCGTGCTCAGCGGCTCGGTGAGGAACGTCGGGCTCTTGCTCGCCGCGCTGAGAATGCTCCGCATCACGCCGCTCAGGAAATAGTCGAGGTCCGGAACCTTGGCCGGGTTCCAGGTCCGCTTCCCCGTCATCGTCCGGAGGACCGCGTCCTGCGCCAACTCCTCCGCGGCCTCCTTCTCGCTACCGTACCGCTTCACGAACCACCGGCGCCGGCGCACGAGCATGACGGCGCGAGCCAGGACCGTCGGATAGACGGTCGGCAAGACCTTCACGAAATACGCTCGGGTCTTCCCGTCCACCGCACCTCCACCCGGTTGATGCTCCCGTCCGGCAGGTTTTCGCGGCGCCCCTAGAACACCTGTGGCGACGGGACGTTAGCAGATCCGCCTGGACGCACCGCGAAAAATCCCGGCTGGGGAGCATCCCTTCTTAGGTGGCCAGGGAGCGCCGGCATGGTGCCGCGCCCCGGGACCGCCCGAACGAAAGGACCGTACGCCATGCACATCCCCATCCTCATCGACCAGAAGAAGTACGACGCCCCGGCCCCGACGATGACGGGCGCGCAGATCCGCGCCCTCGCCTCGCCGCCCATCGGCCCCGACCGCGACCTGTTCCTCGTCGTCCCCGGCCCCGCGGACGACCGGAAGGTCGGCGACTCCGACGTCATCGAGCTGAAGCCCGGGACGCACCTCTTCTCCGCCCCGACGACGATCAACCCCGGCGACCATCAGATCCCGATCCAGATCGACGGCAAGCCCTACAAGGCGTCCGCCGCCACCATGACGGGCGCCGACATCCGGGCGCTCGTGACGCCGCCCATCGGCCCGGACCGGGATCTGTTCCCGGTCGTCGCGGGGCCCGCCGACGACGTGAAGGTCGGCGACGCGGACGCGATCGAGCTGAAGCCCGGCTCGCACTTCTTCTCCGCCCCGAAGACCATCAACCCCGGCGACTCGGGCCCGCGCCTGCCCGAGGCGGACGAGGAGTACCTCGCCGCCAAGGGGATCTCCTACGAGCTGCTCCGGGGCGCGTCGGAGGTCTTCTTCATCGCCAAGGACCTCGCCGTGTCGGGGGCGCGGTACGACCGCGCCCAGACGGACCTCATGCTCCGCATCCCGAACGGTTACCCGAACGCGGGCCTGGACATGTTCTGGGTGGACCCGCCGCTCCAGCTCCGGACCGGCGGATACCCGGTGAGCGCCGACCACTTCGAGGACCACGCCGGCCGCCGGTGGCAGCGCTTCTCGCGGCACCTCGCGGCCCCCTGGCGGCCCGGGGTGGACGGGATCGGGTCGTTCCTGGCGCTCGTCCTCGCCGAGCTGCGCGGAGGCCGGTAGGCCATGGTGACCCTGACCATCCTGGAGCCGCAGCTCGACGAGCTGCTCGCCGCCATCTTCGCGGAGCAGCCGAACGAGGGCGCGGCCTTCCTGATCTGCGGGACCAGCCACACCGAGCGCGAGGACCGCCTCCTGGTGCGCGAGGTCGTCCCCGTCGAGCGGGCCCACTATCTCGTCCGCGAGCCGCAGCGCCTCAGCATCGACTCCCAGGCGTACGCGAACGCCGCGAAGCGCGCGGAGGCCGACGGCAGCTCGGTGGTATTCGTGCACTCCCACCCCGGCGGCGTCGGCGAGTTCTCGCCCCAGGACGACCACGAGGAGCCGAAGCTGATGACGTTCCTCGACGCCCGCGTTCCCGGGCGGCTGCACGGAAGCCTGGTGATCGCGTCGCGGTCCGACCTTCGCGGCCGGGTGTGGGGCCGCGGTCGGTGGACCGACATCGCCCGGATCCGGGTCCTCGGAGGCCGGTTCCGGTTCCACGACCAGGTGGGCGAGGCGCGCCCCCTCCCCGAGTTCTACGACCGCCAGGTCCGGGCCTTCGGCGAGGATGTCCAGCGGCTGCTCCACGCCCTGCACGTCGGCGTCGTCGGCGCAGGTGGAACCGGGTCCGCGGTGGCGGAGCAGCTCGCGAGGCTCGGGGTCGGCGAGCTGTCGATCTTCGACGGCGACACCCTGACGGCGACCAACGTCACCCGGGTCTACGGCTCGACGGTCGCCGCGACCGGGATGAACAAGGCCGAGCTGGCGCGGGCCCACCTCGCCGCCATCGGCCTGAGGACGAAGGTGACCGCCATCCCCGCGTACATCGACGAGGAGGCCGTGGCGAAGCGCCTGCGCGACTGCGACATCGTCTTCGGCTGCACGGACAAGGCCACGCCCCGGTCGCTGCTCGTGGCGCTCGCCACGCGCTACTACATCCCCACCTTCGACGTGGCGGTGAAGATCGACTCCGCCGATGGCGTGCTCCGCGGCATCTTCGGTCGGGTGACCACTCTCATGCCCGGTGAGGCGTGTCTCTTCTGCCGGGGTCGCATCACCGCGGCCGCGATCGCCCTGGAGGCGCTGGATCCGGTGGAGCGGCGAGCCCGGGCGGCCGAACGATACGCGCCCGAGCTGGAGGAGAACGACCCGGCGGTGATCACCTTCACGACCGCCGTCGCCGCCCAGGGCGTCACCGAGATGCTCCACCGCCTCACCGGCTTCATGGGCGAGGAGCGCCGGTCCACGGAGGTCCTCCTCCGGTTCCAGGACTCCCTCGTGAGCCGGAACCGGCAGCCGCCGGCTCCGGACTGCATCTGCATGCGGAAGGCGCTGTGGGGGCGAGGGGACGGGCGGGACTTCCTGGGGGTGGTGTGGGCGAAGTGAGCCCGCGCCTGCGCCCCCCCCAGGCGATCTCCCGGCGCGCGGCCACGACTCCGACCACCGACCCGCGCAAACGGTTTGCGCGAGCGCGCGGGCCGATTTTCTCGCGGCCAGGTCATGCGCATGCTGCTGGTGGGGGTGCGTAAAGGCCCCCTGACGTAGGGCATTCCGCGCAACTAGGTGCCGACACCGCGAGTGCGGAAGTTGCACCCCAATCCTTCGAGGTCCGGGGGGAAACGCTCGTCGCGTGCTGCGGGCGGATCTGATGGATCTTCCGGAGGGGGAAGAACGCAACGTGTTGCGCGAGGCCTCCGCTACTCGGCCGCTGGCTCGCCCGTCCCCTCGTAGAGGAAATAGCGATCAGAGATCCAGTCAGCCTGCTTTGCGTCCGCGCCCTGGTGCGCGGCCAGCGCGGCTTCGGCCTCTTCCCGAGTCGCGAAGGTCGCGATCAGGTACAGCTCGGGCGGCCAGCTGAAGCCGTCGACGGCGACGAGGCCGATCCGGTTCCTCGGGATCCGGGCGGCCATCGCCTCCATCTCGGCGAGCTGCTGGAGGAACGGACAGCTCGGCTTGGGCTTGATCGAGTTTAGTGGACGCCTAGCGAATGGCGTCTACGGTGTCCGACATGCCCGAAGGGAAGAAGCGGCGGCCGCGGCGTAGCTTCACCGACGAGTTCAAGGCCGAGGTCGTGAAGAAGGTCCTGTCGGGCGGCAAGACCGCCGGGCAGGTGGCACGCGAGCTCGACCTCACCGAGACCGCGGTCCGGGCGTGGGTCGCCCAGGCGAAGGTGGACAGGGGCAAAGGTCCGCCGGGCGCGCTCACGACGGCGGAGAAGGAAGAGCTCGCACGTCTTCGGAAGGAGAATCGCGAGCTCCGCGAGGATCGGGAGATCCTAAAAAAAGCCGCAGCGGGCTCAACCGGTCATCGCAACGATTCGGTCCAGTCTACCGGCTGGCGTTTCGAAGCCCAGTGTCTTTCTCGGGCGCTGGTTGAGCCGTAGTGCGACCGCGTCCAGGTCATTCTGGGAGTAGCCTGCGAACGACATCCCCTTCGGGAAGTACTGCCGCAGGAGGCGGTTCGTATTCTCGTTGGTCCCGCGTTGCCATGGGCTCTGCGGGTCGCAGAAGTAGACCTTCAGGTTCGTCGCAAGCGTGAACTGCTTGTGATGCGCCATCTCGGTTCCACGGTCCCAAGTCAGCGACTTCCGCAGCTCGAGCGGAAGGGTGCGCACCTGGCGAGCGACCGCGGCGACCACGTTCGCAGTGTCCTTGCCGTCGACCTTCACCAGCATCGTGAAGCGAGAGTGCCGCTCGACGAGCGTCGCGATGTGGCTCGTGTTGGTCCCCGTGAGGAGATCGCCTTCCCAGTGCCCCGGCAGCGCCCGATCCTCTGCCTCGGGCGGCCGCTCCCGAATCGAGACGCCGCCAACAATGCAGCCGCGCTGCTGTCCTGCGGTTGTCGCCCTGCTCGAGCGGCGGGCCCGGCGGCCTGAACGCAGGTGGTCGCGCAGTTCCTTCTTCAGGACTCCGCGCGCCTGGATGAAGAGGCTCTTGTAGATCGTCTCGTGCGACACCTGCATGTGCGGCTGGTCGGCGCGCTCACGCCGGAGCCACCCCGAGATCTGCTCGGGTGACCAGTCTAAAGCCAGCTTCTCGGCTACGAGCTGCTGGAGGGCGGCGTTCCCTCCGAGCTTCGTGAGCTTCGGGCGTCGTGCTCGCCGCCATGCGTTCGCATCCGCAGCCGAAGCGCGGTAGCACTCTCTTCCGCCATTCCGCTCGATTTCACGGGCCACGGTGGACGGCGCTCTTCCAAGCGTGTCCGCGATCGTGCGGCACGAGAGTCCTGCGGATGCGCCGCGTGAGATCTCCTCGCGTTCCGCAAAGGAAAGGACCCGCGATGCGCGATGCCGTGGGGCGGGCGGGATCCCACCGTGCGCGACGACGATGGCGTACACAGTGGCCGCGTGCTTCCCAAGTGCACGCCCGATGTCGCTGAGGGATTGCCCTTCCTTCCAGCGCCGCCACAACTCAGCGCGTTCCGCTGGAGTCAGGTTCCGCCGCCGTCGCGCCATGAGCACCTCTACCAACTCTGGCGTTGCGATGACCGGCTGAATGCACCGCCGCCGTCTTCGCGAAGCAGCAGAAGTGAAGTTCGCGTTCATCGACGCGGAGAAGGCGATCCACCGGATCACGAAGCTCTGCAGGTTGCTCGAGGTCTCGCGGGCAGGGTTCTACGCCTGGTGCGGACGGCTGCCGTCGAAGCGGGCCGTCGAGGACGCCCGGCTCACGATTCTGATCCGCGAGGTCCACCAGCGGAGCCGCTGCACGTACGGCAGCCCGCGCATTCATGCGGAGCTCGAGGCGCGCGGCGTGTTCGTGAGCCGCGGCCGCGTGATTCGCTTGATGCAGGCCGAGAAGATCGCTGCCCGCCAGCGGCGCCGTTACCGCGCAATGGCGACGGTCGAGAACGCCCAGCAGGTCGCTCCGAACCTGCTCGACCGGCAGTTCCGCCCATCAGCGCCGAACCAGAGCTGGGCTGCGGACACGACCTACCTCCGTGCCGGCGATGGCTGGCTGTACCTCGCGGTCGTCGTCGACCTGTACTCGCGCTTCGTCGTGGGCTGGGCCACGAGCGCGGTGCACGACCAGCAGCTCGTGACCCGCGCGCTCGACATGGCCGTGCGCCGGCGTCGACCGGACGCCGGACTGCTCCATCACTCAGACCAGGGCACGCAGTACACGGGCGAAGCGTTCCAGCGCGTCCTCGCCGAGCACGGGATCACGTGCAGCATGAGCCGGCGCGGCAACGTCTACGACAACGCTGCTATGGAGAGCTGGTTCTCGACGCTCAAGTCCGAGCTGGGCGAACGCTTCGAGAGCCACGCGGCCGCGAAGGAGCAGTTGTTCGACTACATTGAGGTCTTCTACAACCAGCAGCGCAGGCACTCGGTGCTCGGTTACATGAGCCCGGCGGAGTTCGAGAGAGCAGCACGCGCCGAGCAGTCAGCGGCGTGACCAACCTGTCCACCGAATCCGATCAAGCCCAGAACGGAAAACGAGCTGGATGGCCTGAGGCTTTCGTGCGGCGGATCTCACGAGGCGAGTATCCGCAGTACGCATACGATCGACTCCCGATCGGCGGGAGCTCCGAGTCGATCCTACGGCTGGATCACACGCAGCCGATCGGGAATGATCCAGCGAGCTACAAGATGACGGACTTCGAGCTCACGCCAGAGGCGCTCGGAGTGATCGATGAGTGGTTTGCGTGGCTCGTAATGGGCACCGTGAACCCGGACGGCGTCCTCGAAATGCTCGCTAGCGATCTTGCAGCACTGCCCGACTAGCGTGCGCTGGCGACCCCAGGTCCGCTAGCCATCCAAAGCTATGCGGCCGAGGCGTGCTCGTACACGTGCTGGAACACGGCGCCAGCCTTCGTCTTGAACACCTCCGGCGTGTACGCGCGGGGCAGGCCCTCGTCGAGGGCCTCCTCGATCGCGCTCCGCACGCGGGCGCGAGCCTGCGCCGTGAGGCGCCAGTCGACAGTCAGGATGCCGCGAATCCTGTGCAGAAGTTGACGGGCGACCTTCTTCACCTCGCTTCGCTCGTCGGTCGTGAGCTCCGGCCCGGGCCGAGTGAGGAGGTCGAACACGACCAACTCTTCCTCCGTGAGCTGCTCGCGCACGTGCCGGCTCTGCTCGTCAGTAAGCGTCTGACTGAGCGCCAGCAGGTCATGGAATAGCTGCTCGATCTGCTTCGACCCGACGTTGTATTCCTCGATGAGCGCCTCGAAGCGCTCGCGGAGGTCCACGCGCGTCTCGTTCGCGGCGATGAGCTTGTCGAGCTGGGCGCGGATCGCCGCCTTCAGCCGCTCCAGATCGAGGTTCTTCGTCTCCGACGCTTGGAACCGTGCCGCAAGCGCGTTGAAGTCGATCCGGGAGAGGTCGATGGGCGGCGGCCCCGGCCGGTCCCTCACCTCCGCCGGCGCCTGGATCGAGCGGTCGAGGACGTCGCCGATGCGAGCCAAGACGGAGGTGAGATCGGCCTGCTCAGGCGTGGTCTCGGCGCGGATCCGCTCCGCCAACGCGGTCACGGTGGACATGCGCACCGCGAATTCGGCTGCGCTTCGGTGGGGCTTGATGGCCGCGTACAGGCGCTCGGCGAGGCGCGCGTGTGCAAGGAAGGCCTTGCGGCGTTCGTCGGAGGCGAGGAGCGCGTTCGAAGCCTCTCCGACACGAGTGAGCCGCTCCAGCGCGTTCGTGCTCGCTTCGATAGCCGGGAGCTGAACGCCGGCAGCGGCACAGAAGGCCTCGATGTCGGCGACTGCGGCGCGCAGCTCGCCCACGAGCTCGTCCTTCTCGCGCACCGGCGTCCTGACTCCGCGCGCGGCGCCGTAGATCGCGAGCGCCTTCTCGAGCGACTGGAACACGTTGGCGTAGTCGACGATGAGCCCGCTCTGCTTTCCCGGATAGACGCGGTTGGCACGCGCGATGGTCTGCATGAGCGTGTGGTTCCGCATCGGCTTGTCGAGGTAGATGGTCGAGCAGCTTGGGGCGTCGAAGCCCGTGAGCCACATCGCGCAGACGAAAACGAGCGAGAGCGGATCGTCCGGGTCCTTGAACTTCTCGTCGAGCGGTGGCTGCGAATCCACCATGCGCCTGCGGTGCGGGACGATGTCGAGGCCGAGCTGGCGCATCTCCTCGATCTCGTTCTGCCCAGGCGAGACGACGACCGCCATGTCCACCGTGTCGAGCCGGCGTAGCCGCTCGCCGAGGCCGTCCAGCTCCTCGCCGGGCTTGCCGTAGTCGATGGCGGCCCTGACGCGCGCCTTCTCCGCCTCCCACGCGCGCCGGACCTTGTCGTAGGTGCGGAGCGCCGTGGCTTTGTCGATCGAGACCACCATCGCCTTCCCCTGGAACCCGCGGCCGAGGAAGTGCTGAACGATGTCCCTCGCGACGGCGTCAAGCCGGTCGTCCCGGGTGATGAGGTGGTAGCGCTGCCCGAGCAATCGCGCGAGCCGCGCCTCGCTCTCATCGTCGAGGCCCGCCTCGTCGATGACCTCATACAGCTCATCGTTCAGGTCGGGATTCCTGAGGTGCAACTCGGGCGTGCGGTTCTCGTAGAAGAGCGGGACGGTTGCGCCGTCCTCGATCGACTGCTGGAAATCGTAGATGCTGACGTAATCGCCGAACACCTCGCGCGTTCGCTCCTCGCCTGCGATGAGAGGCGTGCCCGTGAAGGCGACGAAGAGCGCGTTCGGCAGCGCCGCCCGCATGTTCATGGCGAGCTGGTCGTACTGCGAACGGTGCGCCTCGTCGGCGATGACGATGACGTCGCGCCGGTCGTTCAGCACTTCCGCCGTCTGGAACTTGTGGAGGAGAGTGAAGACGTAACGGTGGTTCTCGCCCAGGAGCTGGCGTAGGTGGGCGCCGCTCGAGGCGTGACACGCCGTCGCGTCGGCGACGGCTCCGCACGCGGCGAAGGTCTTCGCGATCTGATCGTCCAGCTCGACGCGATCGGTGACGACGACGAACGTCCAGTTCCCGGGGACTGTGCGCAGGATCTTCTGCGCGAAGAATACCATCGAGAAGCTCTTGCCCGAGCCCTGCGTCTGCCAGAAGACGCCCGCGCGCCCGTGTCCCGCCTCGCGTGCTGCGAGCGCCTGGCGGATGGCGCTGTTCACGCCGAGATACTGATGGTTCTGGGCCAGGACCTTGACCAAGCCCGTCTTGTGCGCGGAGAAGAGCGAGAAACTGCGGACGAGGTCGAGGAGCCGTCCCTTCTCACATGTCCCGCGCAGCAGCACCTCCAACGAGACGCGCCGCGGCTCGTCCTCGCGCTCGATGCGCTTCCACTCGAAGAAGCGATCCCAGTCCGCGGTGAGGGAGCCCACCTTCGCGTCCGTGCCGTTCGACGCGACGAGCAGCGCGTTGTAGGCGAAGAGCTGCGGGACGCCGTTCTGCGGGTGCTTGTAGCTGGTGAGGTTCTCGTCGAACGCTTGCCGCACCGGGACGCCGGGCTTCTTCAGCTCGATGACGACCCACGGCAGGCCGTTCACGAACAGCACGACGTCCGGGATGCAGGTGTAGAGCGGACCCTCGAGCGAGAGCTGCTCGACGGCGAGGAAATCGTTCTGCTCCGGGTGCTCCCAATCGACGAGCCGGATCGTGCGCAGCTCCTGCTCTCGCGTTTCGGGGTTCATCACCGAGACCTGCACGCCCTCCGTGAGGAGAGCGTGCACCTCGCGATTCGCGGCCGCAGCACCCATGGCGAGGCGATCCCGGAGCAGCTCGTCGACGGCGAGCTGGAGCGCCGCAGCGGGCACACCCTGGTTCAGCTTCGCAAGCGCCGCACGGAGGCGCGGGAGGAGCGCCGTCTCCCGCGCCGACTCTCTCCCCAGCGTCCCGTCGGGATTGAAGGTCTCGTCCGCCGCCGACACCGTCGGCCAGTCGAGCGACGCGAGCACTTCCATCGTCGCAGCCTCGACCAGCGCCAGCTCGGTGTAGGCGTGGGGTGTCATGCGGTGCCGACTCGAAGCCTACCAGAGAAGAGCCGCACAAGAAGAATGTCGCGCGCACGACGGAGCAGTTCGCGCTGCTTCGCCAGCGTGACGATGGCAGCCAGGAAAGGCTCGACGAGCGATTCGAACCGAACCGCAACATCCTCCGACGGAATAGTAATAGGTAATCCGTTCAGGATAGTTCGATTGATTCCAGGCTGCGCAGCATTAGCGTTCTTGGAGCGGATCGTCTGAACAGTTTCGGGCTGCTGTAGCCATAAGTAGAGCATGTTCGGACCGAGCCGCCGGCTTACAGTCCTCAGCAGAAACACGTGCTCATTCACCGCAAACGTTTGGTGTGGGAACCCATCTCGGAAATATGTCGACCTGCCAATGTAAGCGCCGTCCTTATAGAGAGCGACGTCCCGATCTCGGACAACACCGCTCCTCATCTGTTCAAAGAATGCGCGTGGGACGTACTTCTCAACAGCGTAGTCGTGCCGGCCCAGCCCGTTCACATTCTCTGCTCCGACGGAGGGAACTCCGTCCTCTACCGAGGATGCACCCCCCTTCGGTCGCTTCCCGGTTTCCGCTTCAACGACAGCGCCGAGCGTCGTCGCCGTCCAAGTCTTCGGGATTGGACCTGTAGGCGACGACACAACCTGCACCTTCTGGCGACCGAAGTAGCGGAACAACACGAACCACTCGCGGTAAATGGTTCGCACCATTCCCTCGAGCACCCGAATTCGCTGCTCGCCGTTGGCGATGAGGTCGTCGTAACTGGACACGAGCGTCGCGATCCGTCGCTGCGTCGAGTATGGCGCCACGGGCACAACCAATGACCGCTGCGCTGAGATGCTGACGAACGGGCGGGTGGATTGCGCGGAAAAGGCAGCGAGCTGCTGCTGGAAGGCGGGCGCTCTGAACGCGCACCGCAGGTAGACGTTCAGTAGCTTTCGAGGATCCGTGCGGTAGTACGTCACCTGGGGCGTGAGCATGACGTAATCGAACCCGTTCGGCACAATTCCTGTAGCGCCGATCGTTCCCTTGTGCGTCAGCAGCACGTCGCCCGGCTTGGCGAAGCCAACGCGCAACTTAGACGCGACGTCTCGGCGCAGCAGCGTAACATTGCTGACATCGAGACTGCCGTTCGGAAAGTCCCGCGCCATCAAGAACGGCACCCCGTCCGAATCGACATAGTCAGCGGCGGTTGGATGCTTCTCACCGTGATTCCCATCCTGGATGTCGAGGATGGCACCTTCTCGGACCAGATCCGCTATCGAGATGGTGTCCATCACGGCTGCAGGATCTCCGCCGCGTTCTTCGCGATCGTCTCTTCCAGCTTCCGCGCCTCGGCCGTAAGCGTCTCGAGTTCCTCGTTGAGCGCCTCGAATTGCGCCTTGAAGTCCTCGTCAGTCACCTCTTCCCCGGGCGCGACGCCGACGTATCTACCGGGGTTGAGGCTCCAGCCCTGCGCCTCGATCTCCTTCACGCTGGCGACCTTGCAGAATCCGGCCACATCGGCGTACTTCGGGTTCTTGCCGAACACGTCGCGCAGCTTCGCGTCCGCCTCGGCGCCGCCGAAGGTGAGGTCCACCTGCTCGCCGCGGTACAGCCGCACCACGTTGGCGATGAAGCCGATCTGCGCCTCGGTCCAGTCGCGGTGGGCGCGGTCGATCTGGCGGTAGATGTTCCGCAGATCGAGGAACAGCACCTTGTCTCGGCGTTCCTTGGGCTTGCCGCGATCCAGGAACCAGAGCGTCACCGGCAGCGTCACCGTGTAGAACATGTTCGAGCCGACCGAGACCATCACGTCGACAGCGCGCGACTCGATGAGCTGCTTCCGAATCTCCTGCTCCGAGTTGCGCGCATCCGACGCCGAGTTCGCCATGACGAACCCGGCGCGGCCGCTGGCGTCGAGCGCCGAGTAGAAGAGCTGGATCCAGAGGTAGTTCGCGTTGTCGGGCCGCGGCAGGCCGAACGGGAACCGGCGGCTGGGCCCGACCGCGTCCTTGAGCCGATCCTTGTCCACGTTGTTCACGTTGAAGGGCGGATTCGCGAGCACGAAGTCGAAGCTGCCCACCGCGTTGTGCGGGTCGTCGTAGTAGCTGTTCAGCTCGCCGCCGTGACGGATCGTGCCCTCGAGGCCGTGGACGGCCAGGTTCATGCGGCAGAGGCGGCCGGTCGAATCGACCTTCTCGACCCCGTGAATTGACAGCTCGTCCGTGGCGCCGTTCTTCCGATGCTCCGCCACGAACCGAGCGCTCTGCACGAACATGCCACCGGAGCCGCAGGCGGGATCGAGCACGCGACCTTTGAATGGCTCCAGGATCTCGACGAGGAGGCGGACGATGGAAAGCGGCGTGTAGAACTCGCCGCCGCCCTGCCCCTCCGCCATGGCGAACTCGGCGAGGAAGTACTCGTAGATCTTCCCGAACGAGTCGCCTTCGAGGTCCACCGGGATGGTGGAGAAGATCTTAAGCAGCTCCTTCAGCAGGCGCGCATTGAACCCGGAGTAGGCCTTGGGGAGGACGCCCGAGAGCTGCGGGTTGGCCTCCTCTATGGCGCGCATCGCGTCGTCGATGGCCTGCCCGAGCGACTTTCCGTTCTTGCCGCCCTCCGGGTAGTCGCGTAGGCCGTCGAAGCGCGCCGCGGGCGCGAGGTACAGCACGCCCTTCTCGTGGTAGGCGGTCGGCTCGTCGACGCGCGAGCCGCGCCGGCCCGTCGCGACCTTGTCCAGCGCAGCGCGGCGGGCCGCGAACTTGGCGTCGGCGAAGCGGAGGAAGATGAGGCCGAGAATGGGCTGGCCGTACTGCGCCGAGGTGAGACCACTGTTCGCACGAAGCTCATCGGCAGCGGTCCACAGCCGCTTCTCGAGCGTTTCGGTTGCGAGGTCTTTCTCCGTGGGGGCGATCCAGCGCATACGCCCATATACATCCCCGGTGACGATGGAGGGCCTGTCGGCGCGCGACTCTGCGCTAGCCACCACGCGCTCGGCCGCGCGGTGGTTGAAGCGGCCCGTCGCATGGGCGACGAGACTAGAGCACCTCGTGGCGCACCACAAAGCGCACCACGTCGCCCGAAACGACGACGCCCGTCACCGCAGAATCATTGCGATGACGGGCGTTTAGATGGTCGGGGAGACAGGATTCGAACCTGCGACCCCTTGGTCCCGAACCAAGTGCTCTACCAGGCTGAGCCACTCCCCGATGAAACTCTTCCGCTCGACGGCCGGCGGCGCCCGGGAGGCGCTGCCCTCGCGTAAGGCGGCGTTTTTACTGTTCCGGCCTGGGGGTGTCAAGCACGGAGGCGCGGAGTCTTCGCGCGCCTCTCCCAGACCTCACCGGACGCAGCAGGCCTCCACCTCGTCGGGGTCCTTGGGCGTCGAGGCGGTGAGGTTCTCGTGGCCCTCGGCGGTCACGAGGACGTCGTCCTCGATGCGGATGCCGACCCCGCGCAGCGCCTCGGGGGCGGCCGCGTCATCGGGCGGGACGTAGAGGCCGGGCTCGATGGTCACCACCATGCCGGGCACGAGCGGGCGCGGCCGGCCGTCCAGGAAGTAGGCGCCGACGTCGTGCACGTCCATGCCGAGCCAGTGGCTGGTCCGGTGCATGTAGTACTTGCGGTACGACTTGTCGGCGAGGCGCTCGTCCACCGTGCCCCGCAGCAGCCCGAGCGCCAGCATCCCCTCGATGAGCCGCCGGACGGTCGCGTCGTGGATGGCGTCGAGCGTGGCGCCGGGCTTCACCTCCTCGATCGCCTTCACCTGCGCGTCGAGCACCACCTCGTACGCGGCGCGCTGCGCCTTCGTGAACGACCCGGAGATGGGGAAGGTCCGCGATACGTCGGCGGTGTAGAAGTCGTACTCGGCGCCGGCGTCCACCAGGCACACCTCGCCGTCCTTCAGCGGGGCGTCGCTCGCGCGGTAGTGCAGGATGGTGGCGTTCGGGCCGGCGGCCACGATCGTCCCGTAGCCGGGGCCGGTCCCGCCGCGGCGGCGGAAGGCGTACTCGATCTCCGCCTGCACCTGGTACTCGCGCCGGCCGGGCTGCCCGTCGCGCATGGCGGCGAGGTGCGCCTCGGCGGTGATCTCGGCCGCCTTGCGCAGCGCGCGCACCTCCGGCTCCGACTTCACCAGCCTGAGCTCGTGCAGCACGAGCGCGGGGTCAGCCATCCGCAGCGGCGCCCGCGCCCCGGCGCGCGCCCTCGACCGCAGGTCGCACAGGACGCGCCCCACCCGCACGTCCCAGGTGGCTTCGCGGCCCAGGCTGAACCAGAGCGTGCCGGCGCCGTCCAGCAGCGCCGGGAGGCGCTGGTCGAGCTCGCCCACCGGGTAGGCCTCGGTCGCGCCGTACGCCGCCTTCGCGCCCTCCACCCCGGCCCGGCGGCCGGTCCAGATCTCCTTCTCCGGGTCGCGCGGCCGCACGAACAGCACGTAGCGGCCGTCGGCGTAGAGCAGCGCGCACCCGCTCGGCTCGTCGAGCCCCGTCACGTACGCGTGGTCCGAGTCCTGCCGGAACAGGTACTCGGCGTCGGCGTTGCGGAGCTTCTCCTCGGCGGCGGGGAGCAGCATCACCCCGCCCCCCTCCGCCGCCATGCGGGCGGCGATCTCGCGGCGGCGGGCGGCGTGCAGGCTCGGGTCGAAGGTCATGGCGGCCGAACCTAGCTCAGGCGGGACGGGTCGGAAAGGGCGCGCCGCACCACGCCTCGAAGGCGGCGCGCTCGGCCGGGCCGGCGCCGGCGGCGGGCTCGAGCCACAGCGTGTCCTCCGGCGCCTCGCCCAGCGGAACCTCCACCTCCAGGAGCTCGTCGCGCCGGAACACGGTGAGGCGCAGCGCGCCGCCCGGGCCGCGCTCGCACAGCCGGTTCCACAGCGCCGCCCGATCCACGCGCAGGCCGTCCTCGGCCACGATCTCGTCGTCGGCGTAGAGGCCGGCCTTCCAGGCCGGTCCGCCCTCGCGCACGCTCGCCACCTTCAGCTTCGGGCCCTCGGGGATCGCCGCCCCCAGCCAACCCGGCGCCGGCCGCTCGTCCGGCTTGGCGGGCGTGCCGCCCTTGTCGTCCCAGCCTTGCGCCCGGCGCCGCCGCACCGCGAGCCCGAGCTGCGCCAGGTCGAGCTCGAGCGGCGCGGTGCCGCGCACGTACCGGTCGAAGAACGCGCGCGCCGCGTCGGCGCCGAGCCGCTCCGCCACCGCCCGCTCCACGCCGTCCTCGGGCAGGCCGCGCGCGCCGTGCCGCTCCACCAGCGCCCGCACGAGCTCGTCGAGCGACCCGCCGGCGCGGCGCAGCGCCAGGTCGAGCTGGAGCGCCACCAGCTCGCCCTTCTGGTAGTACGAGACCGCGCTGTTCGGGGAGTTCTCGTCGGGCCGGTAGTACTTCACCCAGGCGGTGAAGCTCGCCTCCTCCAGGCTCATCTTGGCCGCGCCGGGCTGGCGCGCCAGCGCGGTGAGCTCCTCGCCCAGGTGCTCGAGGTAGCGCTTCGCCGCGCCGAGCCCGGCCCGCACCACCGTGAGCTCGTCGTAGTAGCTCGTCACCCCCTCGAACCACCACAACAGGCGGGTGTACTGCTCGCGCCGGTAGTCGTACGGCACGAGCGCCGCCGGCCGGAGGCCCTTCACGTTCCACACGTGGAAGAACTCGTGCGCGACGAGCGCCAGCGTGTCCTGGTAGGCGTCCTTGGGGAAGAAGCCGCCGCGCTTCACGAGCAGGGTCGTGCTGGCGGCGTGCTCCAGGCCGCCGCGCAGGGTCGGGTGGAGGTGGACGATGAACAGGTAACGCCGGTACGGCAGCCCGCCCATCTGCCGCGCGAAGTGCTCGACGAGCCGCGCCGCCTCGCGGGCGAGCCGGTCGGGGTCGAGCCCGCCCGCGGCGCGCCCCCACAGCGCGAGCGCGTGCGGCCGGCCCGCCGCCTCGAAGCGCACCAGCGCGTGGGTGCCCACCTCGACCGGCGAGTCCACCAGCTCGTCGTAGTCGCGCGCCGTGAAGCGCCACCCCTCGCCGCCGGCCGCGGCGCCGAACGGGTCGCGCGCGCCCGGCGCCGGGTCGAGCGCGGTGGCCACCCGCCAGCCGTCCGGCGGCACCACCTCGAGCTCCTGCGCGTCGCGCTCGCGCCCCTCGGCGTAGAGGAGCAGCGCCGCCCCGTTGAAGTAGCCGTGGGTGCCGTCGAGGTGGCAGGTGCGGACCGTGAGCTCGTGCGCGTAGACGCGGTAGCGGATCGTCACCTCCTCCGCCCCGCGCGACGCCACCCGGAAGCGGTGCTTGTCGAGCCGCTCCACCGGGAGCTCCCGTCCGGCCCCGTCGGCGGCGGTGAGCCCCTCCAGGTGCCGGGCATACTCCCGGACGAGGTAGCTCCCGGGGGTCCAGACCGGCAGCCCGACCGTGAGCGCGTCGCCGGGCCGCGGCACGGAGAACTCGACGTGGAAGAGGTGTCCGTGCGGATGGGGCATCGAGACGCGATGGCGCATGCCGTCTCGTTAGCGCGGCGCGCCCTCGATCGCCGCTTTCCTGCCATCCGGCCGCGGCATTTCGCCCCATTCCCCTCCTCCGGGGCTGCGCAAGGTTTTCTGCTAACGTTCCAGTCCGGGGGAGGGCTGGCGATGATCGGGGAGTGCCGCCCAGCTGCGTTGCCGGCGCGTGCGGCCGCGCCCATCAAGGTCTTTCTGCTCGGCCGGTTCGAGGTCGTGCGCGGCGACGCGCCGATCCCGTACGCGTCCTGGCGCCGCCGCCGTCCCGCCGACCTCCTCCAGCTCATGGCGCTCGCCCCGGGCCGCACCCTCCCCCGCGACGCCGCCATCGACCGGCTCTGGCCGGAGCGGGACGGGTCGAACGGGGCCAACAACCTCCACCGCGCCCTGTACGACCTGCGCCAGATCCTGGGCGGCCGCTTCGTCGACCTCGAGCGCGGCGAGCTGCGCCTCGCGCCCGAGGTGTGGGTGGACGTCGACGCCTTCCTCGCGGCCGCCGGGAGCCCGGACGAGCTCGAGGAGGCGGTGGCGCTCTACCGCGGCGAGCTCGCGCCCGAGCACCGCGACGCGGCCTGGCTCGAGGAGCCCCGCGCCCTGCTGCGCCGCAGGTTCGCGGCGGCGGCGCTGCCGCTCGCCCGCCAGCTCGCCGAGCGCCGGGACGCGGCGCGCGCCATCCCGCTGCTCCGGCGCGTGCTGGACGTCGACCCGGCTGCCGAGGTGCCCCAGCGCCTGCTCGTGCGGCTGCTGGCGGAGACCGGCCGGCGGGCCGACGCGCTCCGCCAGGCCGACGCCGCCGAGGCGGCGCTGCGCGCCGGGGGCTCGCACGGCCCGAGCCCGGAGCTCGCCGCGCTGCGCGAGGCGGTGCTGCGCGGCGAGGTCGGCCCCTCGCAGGCGCGCCTCCCCTACGACGGCTTCCGCCGCGCCGCGCGCAGGCTGCTCGGCACGCCCGAGCCGGCGCCGCTCCGCGGCCGCGCCAGCTCCCTGCTCCTGTTCGAGTCGCTGGTCGAGCAGGGCGCCGGGGCGCTCGTGCTCCTGGGCGAGCGCGGCGTCGGCAAGACGCGGCTCGCCGTCGAGGGGGCGCGCCTCGCCCAGGAGGCCGGGGCGGTGGTGATGTCCGGCGTCTTCCGGGCCGGCCGCGCCGTGCCGTTCGGCGGCTTCGCCGACCTCTTCTCCGACTACCTGCGCGCCGGCGGCCTCGGCGCGGCCGACCCCTTCTCCGAGCTCGCCCACCCCGCGGGCCCGCACGACGCCCAGAAGGCGCGCCTGCTGGCGGCGGTGCAGGCGCAGCTCGCCGCGGTGGGCGGCGGGCGCCCGGTCTACCTGCTCCTCGACGAGGTGCACCACGCCGACGAGTCGTCGGCGAACCTCTTCCACTTCCTGGCCCGCCAGGCGCGCGCGCTCCGGCTCATGCTGGTGGCCACCTGCCGCGAGGACGCGGTCCACGCGGGCGCGCCGGTGCAGATGCTGCTCGCGCACCTCGACTGCGAGCGGCTCGCGCGCGGTGTGCGGGTGCAGCGGCTCGACCTCGCCGCCACCCGCGAGCAGCTCGCCGATCTCCTCGGCACCGCGCCCAGCGAGGCGCTGGCGGCACAGTTCTACCGCAGCACCGACGGCAGCCCGTTCTACACGGAGGAGCTGGCGCGCGCGTTCAAGGAGTCGGGCCACCTGCGGGTGGCGGGCGATCCGGCCGGGGCGGTGCGCGAGCGCGTGGCGCGCCTGGGCGGCCGGGTGGTGGCGCTGCTCGAGGCCGCCGCGGTGGCCGGCCGTCGCTTCGACGTCGAGGTGGTGAAGCCCGCCACCGGCCTCTCCGGCCACGAGGCGCTGGCGGCGCTGGAGCAGGTGCTCGAGGCGCGCATCGTGGACGAGGACGGCGCGGGGCACCACTTCCACCACTCGCTCGTGCGCGAGGCGCTCTACGCCGCCCTGCCCGCGCCGCGGCGGGCCGCCCTGCACCGCGCCATCGCCGACGCGCTCGAGGCGCGCGCGGCGGCCTCGCCGGGCGGGGTGGAGGACGCGGCCGCGGCGCTCGCGCACCACCGCGCGGCCGCCGACCAGCCGGAGCGCGCCTTCCGCCACCTCCTGACCGCCGGCCACCGGGCCGCGGCCCGGACCGGGCTGCGCGAGGCGAGCGGCTTCTACGAGCGCGCGCTCGCCTGCGCCGACCTGGCCGGCGCCTCCGGCCCGGCCCGGCTCGAGGTGTACGAGGCGCTCGGGCAGGTGCAGCTCGCGCTGGCGGACCTGCCGGGCGCGCTCCGCTCCTTCGAGCTGGCGGCGGGCGTCGCCGACCTCGCCGGCTGGCGCCCGGGCCCGGAGCAGCGGGTGCGCGCCCGCCGCGGGGCGGCGCTGGCGCTGCTCGCGGGCGGGCGCGGGGCGGACGCGCGGGAGCAGCTCGAGGCGGCGCTGGCCGACGCGGAGGCGGGCGGCGGCGACGAGCGGGCGGAGACCCTGCACCTCCTGGCGCAGCTCGCCTGGCACGAGGGGCGCCCCCGCGAGGCGCGCCAGCACGCGCTGCGCTGCGCCGAGGAGGCGCGGGCGCTCGGGGATCCGGCGCTGGCCGGGCGCGGGCTCGACCTGGCGGCGCTGGCCGCCGCGGAGCTGGGCGAGCCGCCGCCGGAGGAGCGCCCCGCGCCGGCCGAGCCCGGACCGGAGCAGCCGTTCGACGTGCACCTCGTCCTGTGGGAGCACGCGCTCGCTGGCGACCGCCCGCTCCCGGCGCTGGCGGCGCAGGTGGACGCCTTCCGGGCGCGCGCCGCGGGCCGGCAGGCGCCGCTCGCGCTCGCCACCGCCCGGGCGATGGCCGGCGCGATCGCGCTCGCCGCGGGCCGGCTCGACCTGGCCGAGGCGGAGCTGCGCGAGGCGCGCGCGCTCTTCCAGCGGGGCGGCTCGGCCCTGGGCGAGGCCTTCGCGCTCGACCGGCTGGGGGCGCTGCTCACCCTGCGCGGCAGCGTGGAGGAGGGGATGGCGGTGCTCGGCGAGGGGGTGCTGGCCGCGGAGCGCGCCCCGCTGCGCCGCCACGCGCTCTGCCGCCTGCACGCGACGGTCGCGCACAACCGGCTCGAGGCGGGCGCGATCTACGCCGCGGAGGACGCGCTGCGCGAGGCGAGCGGGCTCCTCGCGCGCCACGGCGACTGCGCGGTGTGCCACGCGCTCTTCCGGCCCGAGCTGGTCCGGGTGGAGCTCGCGCGCGGGCGCCCGGCGGCCGCCGCGGCGGCGGCGTCCGAGCTGGAGGCGCTGGCGGCCCACCCCGGCGGGCGCGCGCTCGCGGCGCTGGCGCGGCGGGCGCGGGGGCGGGTGCTCGCCGCCGAGGAGCGGCACGGCCCGGCCGCGGCGGCGCTGCGCGAGGCGGCGGGGGCGTTCGCGGCGCTCGGCGCGGCGGTCGACGCCGCGCGCGCGGAGGAGCTGGCGGCGCGCGCGCTCCGCGCCGGCGGGATGCCGGAGCAGGTGGCCGAGGCGGACGCGCTCTCCCGCCGGGCGGCGGCGGCGCTGGCGGCGGCCGGCGTCGCGCCCGAGCGGTGACCCGGCTATCCTCTCGCGCCATGGACCCGTACGGCCTGCGCCGCGTGATCTCGCCGCCCGGCGCCCTGCCGCAGCGCGCCGACGCCCTCGATCCGACGCTGCCGCTCGGCGAGGACGAGCTCGCGATCGAGGTCGAGGCGCTCAACGTGGACGCGGCCAGCTTCCGGCAGCTCGAGGCGTCGGCCGGGGGCGACCCGGCGCGGCTCGCGGCCGAGGTGGAGCGCATCGTCCGCGCGCGCGGCAAGCTGCACAACCCGGTGACCGGCTCGGGCGGCATGCTGCTCGGGCGCGTGGCCGAGGTCGGGCCGCGCCACCCCGCCGCCGGGACGCTCCGCCCGGGCGACCGCGTCGCGACCCTCGTCTCGCTCACGCTCACCCCGCTCGCGCTCCGGCGCATCACCGCCGTCCGGCCGGCGGTGGACCGCGTGGAGTGCGAGGGGCGCGCCATCCTCTTCGCGACCGGGCTCTGGGCGCGGCTGCCGGACGACCTGCCGGAGCGGGTGGCGCTGGCGGCCCTCGACGTGTGCGGCGCGCCGGCGCTGGTGGCGCGCCACGCCCGCCCCGGGCAGCGCGTGCTGGTGCTCGGCGCCGGGAAGTCGGGCGCGCTCGTGTGCGCCGCGGCGCGGGAGCGGCTGGGCGGGACGGGCGCCGTGGTCGCGGCCGACCGCTCCGAGGCGGCGCTGGCGGCAGTGGCGGCGCTGGGGCACTGCGACGCGACCCTGCGCCTCGACGCCACGGACGCCGTGGCCGCGCTCGCCAGCGCCGAGGCGTCGGGCGGGCCGTTCGACCTGGTCGTGAACTGCGCCAGCGTGCCGGGCACCGAGATGGCCTCGCTGCTCTGCGTCCGCGACGGCGGCACCGTGATCTTCTTCTCCATGGCGACGAGCTTCACCGCCGCCGCGCTGGGCGCGGAGGGGGTGGGCAAGGACGCGCTGCTCGTCGTCGGCAACGGCTACGTGCCCGGCCACGCGGAGCTGACGCTCGACCTGCTCCGCCGCCACCCCGCGCTGCGCGCGCACTTCGAGGAGCGCTACGCCCGATGATCCCCACCGACACGGAGCTCAGCAGCCTCGCCCGCACCATCCAGCTCTCGGTGGCGCCGGTCTTCCTGCTCACGGCGCTCGGCACCTTCCTCGGCCTGCTGAGCACGCGGCTCGGGCGCATCGTCGATCGGGCGCGGGTGGTGGTGAACGCGGCCGCGGCGGCCCCGGCCGACGCCCGCGCGCGCTACCACGACGAGCTCGTGCTGCAGGGCCGGCGCCGCCACCTCATCAACCTGGCCATCAGCGCGGGGGTCACGGCGGCGCTGCTCGTCTGCTCCATTATCTCAGTGCTCTTCCTCGGCTCGGTGCTGCACTTCAACGCGTCGCGCGTGGTGGCGGTGCTCTTCGTCGCCGCCATGCTCGCCTTCACGGTGGCGCTCGTGCTCTTCCTGCGCGAGATCGCGCTGGCCGTGGCGAGCGTCCGCATCGACGGCCGGTAGGGCCTGCGGCGCCGCGTCAGGTCCCGCGCGGGACGAGCGCCCGCCGGCTTCCCCGGTGAAATTCCACGTTTCCCTCAAGGAGCTGCCCATGACCCGCCTCGTCCTCCTCGCCGCCGCCCTCGTCCTCGCGCCCGCCGCCGCGCTCGCCTGCGCCGACTGCGACATGCACAAGGACTCCGCCGCGCACGCCCACGCCGGCAAGGCCGCCGGACCGGCCGCCGCCGGCGCCGCGCAGGCCGAGGCGCTGCCGGCCGGCCAGGCGCGGGTGACCATCCCCGTCTCGGGGATGCACTGCGACCACTGCACCTCGCGCGTGAAGACGGCGCTCGGCCAGGTGAAGGGCGTGAAGTCGGTGGACGCGAGCGTCGAGCAGGGCCAGGCGGTGGTCGCCTACGAGAAGGGCCAGGTGGACCCGGCCCAGCTCGCGAAGCGGATCGACGAGCTCGGGTTCAAGGCCGGCGCGCCCAAGCAGGACTAGCCGGGCTCGGGGCGTGTTCCTCGGGCACTTCGCGGTCGCGCTCGCCGCCAAGCGCGCGGCGCCGCGCGCGTCGCTCGGCACGCTCTTCCTGGCGGCGCAGTGGCTCGACCTCGTCTGGCCGGCGCTGGTGCTGGCGGGCGTGGAGGAGGTGCGCGTCGCGCCCGGCGACACCGCCTTCACGCCGCTCGCGTTCGTGCATTACCCCTGGACGCATAGCCTGGCCCTGGTGGTCGCGTGGGCGGCGGCGCTCGGCGGCGCCTACCTGTGGCGGACCGGGCGCCGGCGCGAGGCGGCGGTGGTCGCGGCGCTCGTCGTCTCGCACTGGGTCCTCGATCTCGCGTCGCACCGCCCCGATCTGCCGCTCGCGCCGGGGGCGGCGAAGGTGGGGCTCGGGCTGTGGAACAGCGTCCCCGCGACCCTCGCGGTCGAGTCCGCGCTCTTCCTGGCGGGCGTGCTCGCCTACGCCAGCTTCACCCGCGCGCGCAGCCGGGCGGGGCGCTACGCGTTCTGGGGGCTCGTCGCGGCGCTCGCCGGCATCTACGCCGCGAGCGCCCTCGGACCGCCGCCGCCGAGCCCGAGGGCCATCGCCGCGGCGGGCCTGCTCCTGTGGCTGTTCGTGCCGTGGGCGGCCTACGTCGATCGCCGCCGCGCGCCCGTGGCCGGGACCTCGGCCCGGACGGAAGCGCCCCTCCTCGGCTGAGCGACGCCCGCTCCGCGAGCATGTAGGCGTTGGTGGGCGGCGGGTCCGCCCAGTATCCTGCGCGCGCATGTTCGCACCGACCTTCGTCCAGCACCGCGGCGCGCGCATCCTCCGCATCGACCTCTCGGCGCTCGAGCCGCGCGATCTGATCGTCGCGGCGGATCAGGTGCGGAGGATCGTGACCGCGGAGCCGCCGCGCTCGGTGCGCGCCCTCACCCTCCTCTACGCGCGCCTCACCGGCGAGGCGGCCGCCGCGCTGAAGGCGTGCGCCCAGGCGAACACCCCCCACATCCGCGCGAGCGCCATGGTGGGCTCGAGCTTCTGGAGGGTCATCGCCGCCGACGTCCAGGCCCGCGGCCGCGAGGAGCTGGCGCTGTTCGACGACGAGGCGAGCGCGCTCGACTGGCTGGCCGCCCAGTAGCCGGCTCGAAGTGCTGGACGCCGGCTGTGCTTGGAGTAATGTGCGCCCGCTCGGCGCGACGTCGACGCGATCCAGCCCCCCCGCAGGTCACGTCGGCGTCGTGTCCGGGCGCTCCTACCGGTCGCGCCGCCAGCTCAGGCCGCCCGGCTCAGGGCATCCCCTGGATGAGGCTGCACTCCACGACCTCGTTGCGGGCCTCCTTCTCGTCGCTGACGATCGCCACGCCGACCCGCGCGGACAGCCACCCGATGGCCGGCGAGACCCGCACGTAGTGGTTCGTGCCGGGCTGCGCGTCGACCGCCACGCTCTCGCTGTTCTCCGCCGAGACGTAGACGGTGTGCGGACCCGGCGCGACCGGAGCCAGGATGAAGGTCTTGCCCGGGAGCTCGCCCATCATCTTTCCGTCCAGGACCACCGGGAACTTGACGGCCGTCCCGAGCGACGAGGACCGGTAGATGTACAGGTTCGCCATGCCGGAGCGCGTCGCGAAGGTCTTCGCGCCGTCGTCTCGCTCCTTGGGCGCCATGGGCACCGAGGCGCAGCCGGAGGCGGCGAGGACGACCGCGGCGGTGAGAGCCATGCGGACGGAAGAGCGGAGTGTCATGGAGTGACCTCGTGGTTGCGTTCGAGGGGCGACGCTAGCAGACCCACGGTGGAGCGGACCTGTCCGGCATCAAGGCGTCCTGCCGCAGCCTGCGGACTAAGAGTGAATGCGCCTTCACCCGCGCACACGGCGGGGCCCGGCCAGCCCGGGTAAGGCCCTGATGCGGAGAGCGGGCACACGGGCGCGGCCGATGGCAAGATGTGACCGAACATCAACGGCATGGGGCCGTGGCGAAACTGGCAGCCGCGGCGGACTTAAAATCCGCTTCCGCGCGAGCGGAGTCCCGGTTCGACCCCGGGCGGCCCTACTTCACGCTATGAAACATCCCGTCCCGACCTCCGGCGCCGCCGGGCTCTCCGGCTACGGCTGGGCGCTCGCCGCCGCCGCGGCCGCGCTCGCACTTCACCTCGCCTGCGGGAACCGCTACGGCGTCTTCCGCGACGAGCTCTACTTCCTCGCCTGCGGCCGTCACCTGGCGTGGGGCTACGTGGATCAGCCCCCGCTCATCGCGGTCGTGGCCCGGGGGGCGTCGGCGCTCTTCGGGACCTCGCCCATCGGGCTCCGGCTGCCGGCCTACGCGGCGCACGCCGGCACCGTCCTCGCCGCGGCCGCGCTGGCGCGGCGCCTCGGGGGCGGCAGGTTCGCGGTGGGGCTCGCGGCGCTCGCGACCCTCGGCGCCCCCGCGCTCCTCGGCGTGGGCCACCTCCTCACCATGAACGCCTTCGACCCGCTCCTCTTCACCGCGCTGGCGCTGGCCGCGGCGCGCGCGGTGGACGGCGCGCCGCGCGCCTGGCTCGCCGCGGGCGCGCTCGTGGGCGTCGGGCTCCTCAACAAGTACTCCATGGCCTTCTGGGCGGTGGCGCTCCTCGCCGGGCTCGCGGCCGGCAGCGCCCGCCGCCGGCTCGCCACCCCCTGGCTCGCCGCCGGTCTCGCCCTGGCGGCCGCGCTGGCGCTCCCGAACCTCCTGTGGCAGGCGCGGCACGGGTTCCCGATGCTGGAGCTGCTCCGCAACGGGCAGCTCGAGAAGAACGCCCCCTTCACCTGGCGCGGGTTCCTCGGCGAGACGCTCCTCGAGCAGAACCCCGCCGCGGCGCCGCTCTGGCTCGGCGGGCTCGCCTGGCTGCTGCTCTCCGGCGGCGGGACGCGGCGCTGGCTGGGCGTCGCGTTCCTGGCCATGGCGGCCGAGCTCGGCGCCCTCGGCGGCAAGGCGTACTACCTCGCGCCGGCGTTCCCGGTGCTGTGGGCCGCGGGCGGCTGCGCGGCCGAGCGGGCGCTGCGCGGCGTGGCCGGGCGGGCCGCCGCCGTGGCGGCGCTGGCCGGGACGGCCGCGCTCGTGGCGCCGCTCGCGATCCCGATCTTGCCGCTGCCCCAGCTCGCGGCGTGGCAGGCGCGCCTGGGCGTGAAGCCGGACGTGGGCGAGCGCGCGGAGACGGGGCGCCTGCCCCAGCTCTACGCCGATCAGGTGGGCTGGCCGGAGCTGGCGGAGGCCGTGGCGCGCGCCTGGCGCGCGGTGCCGGGGGACCTCCGCCCCCGCACGGCCCTCTTTGCCGCGAACTACGGGGAGGCGGGCGCCCTCGACCTCTACGGTCCGGCGCTGGGCCTGCCCCCTTGCTCCAGCGGGCACAACAGCTACTGGCTGTGGGGGCCGCCGTCCCCGGAGCCCGCCGCGCTCTTGGTGGTGGGCGGGCGCGCGGAGGAGCTCCGCCGGCGCTGCCGGAGGTTCGAGCAGCTGGGCGAAACGCCCGACTCCTCCTGGAACATGCCCTACGAGCGGCGGCGGCCCATCTGGCTCTGCGCCGAGCCGCTCGCGCCGCTCCGCGAGCTCTGGCCGGGCCTCAAGCGCTTCATCTGAGGGAGCGGCCATCGTGTCGCGGCGCATCAACCCGGACGAGCCGTCCAGCCCTACCGAGCGTACGGCGCGCCCACCGGTGCTATCGTAGGTTTACACCCCGCGTCGCGCCGACCCGATGACCGACTCGCCCACGCCTCCCCCCGCCGCCAGCCCGCAGGAGCAGGCAGGCGCGGCCACGCAGCGGCTGGACGCGCTGCTCGAGAACTCGCCCCTCGCGGTCATCGAGTGGTCGACCGACTTCCGCATCTCGCGCTGGTCGGACGAGGCCACCCGGATGTTCGGCTGGACCGCCGCCGAGGCGGTGGGCAACCGCATCAACCAGCTCAACTGGGTGTACGCGGAGGACTGGCCGCTCGTCGAGCAGGTCATGGGGGACATGCTGAGCGGCCGGCGGCCGCGCAACGTCAGCCGGAACCGCAACGTCCGCAAGGACGGCACCGTCATCCACTGCGAGTGGTACAACTCGACCGTCGCCGGCCCGGACGGCAGGCTGGCCTCTGTCCTGTCGCTCGTCCTCGACGTCACCGAGCAGAAGCGCGCGGAGGAGGCGCTGCGCGAGGGCATGGCCCTGCTCCGGGCGATCAGCGACACCTCGACCGACGCCATCTACGCGAAGAGCCGGGAGGGCCAGCTGCGCTTCGCGAACCCGGCCACGGTCGCGCTCATCGGCAAGCCGCTGGCGCAGGTCCTGGGGCGGACCGACGCGGAGCTCCTCGAGGACCCGGAGGTGGCCCGCGTGGTCATGGAGAACGACCGCCGGATCATGGAGAGCGGCGCCCCGGCCGAGCTGGAGGAGCGCGTGCCGATGCCGGACGGGACCGATCGCGTGTGGCTCTCGCGGAAGGTGCCGTACCGCGACGCGGCGGGGCGGGTGGTCGGGCTGCTCGGGATCTCGCGCGACATCACCGGCCGCAAGCAGCACGAGGAGGAGCTGCGCGAGGCGGACCGGCGCAAGGACGAGTTCCTGGGGATGCTCTCGCACGAGCTCCGCAACCCGCTCGCGCCCATCCGCAACTCCATCTACCTGCTGAGCCGCGCCGCCCCGGAGAGCGAGCAGGCGCGCCGGGCGCGCGCCATCATCGAGCGCCAGACCGACCACCTGACGCGGCTGGTGGACGACCTGCTCGACGTGACGCGGATCGCACGCGGCAAGGTCGCGCTGCGGCGGGAGCGGGTGGACCTGCGCGAGGTGGTGGCGCGCGCCGCCGAGGACCTCCGCTCCGTCCTGGAGGGCCGGGGCGTGAGCTTCTCGACCGCCCTGCCGGCCGGCGACGCCTGGGCGGACGCGGACGCGACCCGCGTCGCCCAGATCGTCGGCAACCTGCTGCACAACGCGGCCAAGTTCACCCGGCCGGGCGACGCCGTGACGCTCTCGCTGTCGGTCGCCGGCGGCCAGGCCGAGATCCGCGTGCGCGACACGGGCGCCGGCATCGAGCCCGCGCTCCTCGGGAAGGTCTTCGAGCCGTTCGTGCAGGGCGAGCGCACGCTGGCCCGGACCGAGGGGGGGCTCGGCCTCGGGCTCTCGCTCGTGAAGGGGGTCGCGGCGCTGCACGGCGGCTCCGTCGAGGCGGCGAGCGCCGGCAAGGGCCGGGGCGCCGAGTTCGTGGTCCGCCTGCCGCTCGCCGAGGGGGGGGCCGTCGCCGCGGCGCCGGCGCCCGCGGCGGCGCCAGCCAGCCAGGGCCGGCGGGTCCTCATCGTGGACGACAACGCCGACGCCGCCGGGTCGCTGGCCGACGTCGTCGCGCTGCTCGGGCACGAGGTGGACGTCGCCCACGACGGCCCGGCCGCCCTCGAAAGGGCTCGCGCCCGGCCGCCCGACGTCGTGCTGTGCGACCTCGGGCTCCCCGGGATGAGCGGGTACGAGGTGGCGCGGGCGCTCCGCGCGGGCGGAGGAGGGATGCGGCTCGTGGCCGTGAGCGGCTACGCGCAGCCGGAGGACGTCGAGGCGGCCCTGAAGGCGGGCTTCGACCACCACCTCGCGAAGCCGGCCAGCCCGGAGGACCTGGCGCGGCTCCTGGCGTGACGGCCCCCGGGGCGGCGGGGCCTACTCCGCCGCGGAGCGCTCGCCCTGCGCGCGCAGGAACCGCCCCAGCTCGCGATCGGCGCCGAGCACGTGCTGGCGCAGCCAGCTGGCGAGGCCGACCGCGAGCTTGCTGGCGAGCCAGGGGTTCCCCGGGTTCCCCCCGCGCTGCGTCTCGAGCGCGAGGAGGTCCTTCGCGAAGCGCGCGTGCTCCGCGGCGTGGGCGTCGGCCTGCGGGTAGCCGGCGGCGGCCATGAGGCCCTGCTCGGCGGCGAAGTGGTCGAGGACGTAGCGGTGCAGGAACTGGAGCGCCGGCCCGACCTGCTCCTGCCGCCCGCCCGCGATGGCGGCGAGGAGGCCGCCCACGTGGGCGAAGAGCTCCTGGTGCTGCGCGTCGATGGCCTCGTGTCCGATCTCGAACTCGCGCTTCCACTCCATCCCGGGCACCCCCTCTCCCCGGGAGAACCCTTGCACGAAGCGGCGGGCGCGGCCCATGCCGCGTCCCTGGGACGCCGGCGGAAAAGGGCCTGCGGTCGTGTTATACCCCCACCTTCACACGGGATTTCGGGACCGGGGACGGCATGCTCGAGACGGTAGCGAAGGGCTTCAAGGCGGCGCGGAACAAGCTGAAGGGGCGCACCGAGATCACCCCCGAGGTGGTGGACGACGCGCTGCGCGACATCCGCGTCTCCCTGCTCGAGGCCGACGTCGCGTTCGACGTGGTGAAGCGGTTCGTGGCGCGCGTCCGCGAGAAGGCGGTCGGCGAGGTGGTGGAGACGAAGGTCGAGACGAAGAAGGGCCTCGTCAAGGTCACGCCGCAGGACCACTTCATCAAGATCTGCCACGACGAGCTCGAGGCGCTCATGGGGCCGGTCGACACCTCGCTCAAGGTGAACGGGCGCGGCGCGACCGGCGTGATGATGGTCGGGCTGCAGGGCTCCGGCAAGACCACCACCGCCGGCAAGCTCGCCAACCGCTTCCTCAAGGACGGGAAGAAGCCGCTTCTGGTCGCGGCCGACATCTACCGGCCCGCCGCCGTGGACCAGCTCAAGGTGCTCGGGCAGCAGCTCGACGTCCCGGTCTTCCACCAGGCCGGGCTTGCGCCGCCCGAGCTGTGCCGCCGCGCCATGGAGGAGGCGGCGCGGACGAAGCGCGACGTGGTCATCTACGACACCGCCGGCCGGCTCGCCGTCGACGAGCCGCTCATGCAGGAGCTGGAGGACATCAAGAAGACGGTGGCGCCGGACAACATCCTGCTCGTCTGCGACGCCATGATCGGCCAGGACGCGGTGCGCACCGCGGCCGAGTTCGATCGGCGGCTCGCGCTCGACGGCTTCATCCTCACCAAGCTCGACGGCGACGCCCGCGGCGGCGCGGCCCTCTCCATCAAGGAGGTCACCGGCAAGCCCATCAAGTTCCTCGGCATGGGCGAGACGCTCGACCGGCTCGAGGAGTTCCGCCCCGACGGCCTCGCCAGCCGCATCCTCGGCTTCGGCGACATCGTCGGGCTGATGAAGGACTTCGAGCAGCACGTCGACGAGCAGCAGGCCGAGGCGGACGCGCAGAAGCTGCTCTCGGGCGACTTCACGCTCGACGACTTCGTCTCGCAGATCCGGCTGGTCCGGAAGATGGGACCGCTGGGCGAGCTGATGGAGAAGTTCCCGCTCTTCGGCGAGCTGCCGGAGGGGTTCCAGTTCGACGAGGCGGCGCTGGGGAAGATCGTCGCCATCGTCGACTCGATGACGCGCGCCGAGCGGCAGCGCCCCGACCTCATCAACGACGGCCGCGTGAAGCGCGTGGCGCGCGGCTCGGGCCGGAGCGAGAAGGAGGTGAAGGACCTCCTCAAGCAGTACAACACCATGCGCGGCGTGATGAAGCAGATCGGCGACGCGCCGGGCCTGCTCTCGCGCCTCCCCGGGATCAAGCAGCTCTTCCAGCTCCGCCAGCTCCAGGGCAAGGGCATGGAGGACGTGCTCGGCGCCGAGGCGGGCGACGTCACCCGCGCCCTCAAGGGCGGCGGCCTCGATCCGGCGCAGATGGGGCAGATGGCCGGGCTCCCCAAGGGCTTCCAGCCCCGCATGCCCGCCGGCGCCATGGCCCGCGCCCGGCTCATGGGCTACGCCCCGGAGCCGATCGCCTCCACCGAGACCGCCGCCGAGCGCGAGCGCCGCAAGAAGAAGCGGAAGCAGGAGCGGCAGAACAAGAAGAAGAACCGGAAGAACCGGCGGTAGCGCCCGGGGCGGGTGCGGCGCGTGCCCCCCTGCGCGGCTACATGCTTCGCATGCCCCCGGACGAACTGACCCGGCCGCGCCTCGTCCCGCTCGAGCCGCGGCCGATCGAGCTGGAGGACGGCAGCCCGGCGGTGGTCCTGCGCGATCCCCTGGGGATCCTGGACGGCGCGGCGGTGGTCTCGCCGGCCGCCTACTGGGTCCTGGCGCACTTCGACGGCGCCCGCGAGCTGCCGGAGGTGGTGCGGGCGCTCGCGAAGGCGGGCGCCCGCATCCCGCTCGCCGACGTGGAGCGGGTGGCGGCCCAGGCGAGCGAGGCGGGCCTCGTGCACGGGCCCGTCTACCGCGCGCGGCGCGAGGGAGCGCTGGCGGCGTTCCGCTCCGGGCCGCGCGCCCCCGCCTGCGCCGGGGGCGCCTACCCCGCCGACGAGACGGAGCTGCGCGAGCTGCTCGCGTCCTTCTACACCGCGCCCGGCGGGCCAGGCCCGCGCGACCAGCGATCGCGCGCCGGCGAGGGCGTCCGGCTGCTGGTCGCGCCCCACATCGACTTCCGCCGCGGCGGCGCCTCCTACGCCCACGCCTACGGCGCGCTCGAGGGGTGCGACGCCGACCTGTTCGTCGTCTTCGGCACCGCCCACGCCTCGCCGCCCCACCTCCACACGCTGACCCGGCAGGACTACGCGACGCCGCTCGGCACCGTCGCCACCGATCGCGAGGTGGTGAACGCGCTCGCCGCCGAGCTCTCGGAGGAGGAGCTCTTCTCCGACGAGCTCGTCCACGCCGGCGAGCACTCCTGCGAGTTCCAGATGGTGTGGCTGCGCTGGGTGCTGGGCGACCGGCCGTTCCGCGCCGTCCCGGTGCTCTGCTCCTCCATCTCGCAGCTCGACGATCCTGCGGCCGCGACCGGCGCCTTCCTGGCGGCGCTGGCGCGCGCCACCCGCGGCCGGAAGGTCTGCTGCGTCGCGGGGGCCGACCTGGCCCACGTCGGCCCGCAGTACGGCGACGCGCGCGCCCCCACCCCGGCGGAGCTGGCCGCGCTCGGCGCCCAGGACCGCCATACGCTCGGCTTCCTCGCCGGCGCGGACGCGGCCGGCTTCCACCGCGACGCCACCGTGGACGACGAGCGCCGCCGGCTGTGCGGGGTGGCGCCGATCTACGCCGCGATGCGGGCGGCCGGGCGCGGGGCGCGCCTGCTGCACTACGGCCAGTGGACGGACGGCACCGACATGGTCTCGTTCGCCGCCGCCGCCGGCTGATCAGCCGGTCAGCCCGTCGTCGTCCTCGCCGCCCGGCGCCTCGGCGTACTCGATCGCGCAGCGCGGGCAGAACTGGTTCGGCTGCGGCGCCCCCGGGATCCCGAGCACCCGCCCCTGCGCGCCGCAGATCTGGCAGCGCCCGTCCACCTCCACCTCGCCGCGGTCGACCGGGCTCTCCTTCGTGGACTCGCGCATGCCTCACCCCTCTCCGCGGGGCCGCCGCTTGGGCACCACCAGCCCGCGCGACAGGCGCCGCAGCACGATCTTGCTCTGCCGGCGCTTGTAACGCTCGTGGCTCGCGTCGCCCACCTCGTTCTGGCGGGCGGTGGCCTGGTCGACCATCTGGAACTCGACCTGCGAGAACACCACCCGGCCCAGGTCCTCGGCCAGCGGCCCGTCGGGGGGCAAGAGCTCGTCCACGCGCACCGGCAGGTCCACCACGAAGTTGAGCACCCGGTACCGCTTGCCGCTGAAGACGTTGCGCGGGCGCCGCTCCCGCGCCTCCAGGCCGAGCGGCGCCTGCAGCTCCGGCACGAGCTCCGCGCCGCGCGGGTGGCGCGTCACGATGTCGCGGAAGCTCACCAGCGTGTTCTCGGACTGCCCGGGCACCACGTAGTTGAACGGGAAGAGCGTGGTCGCGAGGTGGTGGAGGATGGGCGGGATCTGGTCCTGCCGCTCGGTCACCACCCGGTACCGCACGCGGTCGAAGATCTGCGCCGCCACCGTCTCGCGCTTGGCGATGAGCTTCGTGATGAGCGAGTTGCGCGCCTTCACGTTGCCGACGAACTCCACCACCGGGAGCCCGAGCTGCTGCATCCGCCGCGCCTCCGCCATGACCCGGCGGTCGACGCGCTCGGCCAGGTCCGCCTCGCGGATGGGGGTGCGGAAGAGGAGCTCCCGCGCCTCCAGGTGGTGGACCACGTGCATGCACTTCAGCACCACGCAGGCGATGCGGCGGTACCGGTGCGGCTCGAGCGCGCCGCTGGCGAGCAGGAAGAGCTCGCGGACGTCGGCCGGCTGCGCCACCGCGTCCGCGACCCGGTAGCCGAACGCCTTGCGGAGGTACTCGACGGCCTGCGCCAGGATGGAGCGGAGCCGCCCCTCGTCGCGCGGGTCGTGGGCGTCGAAGAGGTTGAGGGCGAGGAACCGGTCCACCTCGGCGGCGTCCGCGAAGTGGAGCCGCCGCCAGTCCACCACCGACGAGCCGCGCAGGATGAGCCGGATCGCCTCCAGCTCACCCAGCGTCATCTCCGCTACCGGCCGGTAGGCGTCGCCCATCCCCGCGCGCTCGCTCTCGACCGACACGCCCCGCCCCCGCCCCCGCTCAGAACTTGAACGGGAAGACGACCTCCTGCCCCGTGGTGCGCGAGCGCGGGAAGCGGATGCCCTTCACCACCCCGCTGATGCAGGGCGCGACCGGCTGGCGGGCGAACTCGTCCGAGAGGACGCGCACCTCGCGCACGCCGCCGTCGCCGGTGATGAGCCAGCGCAGGCGCAGCGTGCCGCGGGCGTTGGGGTCGGCCGCCCGCTGCTGCTCGATGCAGCGCAGGAGCGCCGACTTCTGCCCGGCCACCGCCTCCTGGATCTGCGACTGCGAGACGCTGTCCGGCAGATCGGCGCCGAGCGCCGGCGGGACATAGACGCTCCGCTTGGTGGGCTTGCCGCCCAGCTCCTTCTCGAGCTCCTCGTCGCCGCCCACGTCGAGCAGCGGATCGCCGGCCGGCTTGCGCCGCGCTGGCGGCTCGGGCGCCGGCCGCGGCGCCGGCTCGGAGGACGCGACCCGCTGCGGGGCCGCCGGCCTGCGCGCCGGGCGGGCCGGGGGCTCCGCCGGCGCGCGGCGGCTCGGCGCGGCGGCGCGCGCGGGCTCGCGGGCGGGAGGGGCCTCGGCCCGGGCCGGCTCGCGCGCCGGGGCCGCCGGGGCGGGCGCCGCGGCCGGGGGCGCGGCCTGCGCCACCGGCGGAGGGGTCGGCGCCGGCGCCGGCGCGACCGGGGCCGGCGCCGGGGCCACCGCGGGAGGAGGCGTGGGCGCGGGCGCGGCGGCCACCGGCGGGGCGGCGGCGGGGGCGCGCACCACCGCCACCTCGTGCGGCTTCAGGTACCAGGCGATGGCCGCCACCGCGACGCCGAAGAGCACCAGCATGGCGACGCCCACCGCCACCACGCTCCGGACCGCCGACTTCTTGATCTGGCGGATCTCGGTGCGGTCGGCGGCGGTGCTGCGGGGGCGCTCGAGCTTCGTGTCGGTGGTCTGCTCGAGCCCCTTGATCGTCAGGGGGATGAGGTTCGTCGGATCGACGCCCCCGTCGGGCAGCTCCATCTTGTCGACGAGCGAGCCGCTCTTCACCGTCGACTCGGCCGGCTTGCGCTCGGGCTTCTCGAGCGAGGCCATCTCCTCGCTGGCGAGCGCCGCCAGCGCGCTCGCCGCGCTCGGCTTCCAGGCCCCCTGCGCCCCCTGGACGTGGCCGTTCGCGTGCGCGGCCGGAGCGGCCGGCGCCGCGGAGGGCGCGGCCGGGGCGGGGGCGGGGCGCTCCTCGCGCGCGGCCGCGGCCGGCGCCAGGCCGGCGCTCGCCACCGGCCGCGCGGCCGGCTTCCCGCCGCGCGGGACCGGCGCGAGGTACTGCGCCATCTCGGCGATGGTGGAGATGGGGACCCAGTCGGCCATGCCGGGGCGCCAGGCCAGCGTGTCGGGGCCGACCTCGCCCGATTCCCAGCGCGTCTTCACGCCCTCGGCCGGGAGCGGCCCCACCTGGTTGTCGTCCACCGCGACATACCAGTCGTCGCCCAGGTCGGCCGGCGGCGAAGCCGCCGGTCCGGCGGGGCCGCCGGTGCCGAAGGCGCTGTCGAACGCGTGTCCGAGCTCGCTCTCGAGCCCGCCCTCGGGCGCCCCCGCCGCCCGCTCGGGGCTGGGCGCCGGCGACACCTCCGGCGCCGACGCCGGCGGCCGCTTCACCGCGACGACGTTCCCGCACTTCTTGCAGCGGACCTTGACCCCGTTCGGACCGACCTTCTCGTCCGAGATCATGTACTGCGAGCCGCAGCTGTCGCAGGCGAATTTCATAGGCGCTCGTCGGCGTAAATGGCCGAAAATCCAATCAATCGTAGGGTTGTAACACCGGGGGGTCAAGGAAGGATCGGGGCGCGCACGGCGCCCCCCTCCGCCCGCCCCCCGGTGGCGCTACGCCGGGACCACCACCGACAGTCCGAGGTCGCGGCGGAGCTCGCCGTAGGCCTCGGAGGTGCAGAACAGGACCAGGTCGCGCAGCCTCGTCTCCTCGCGCAGCTTCGACACGGCGGCCTTCTCCGCCACCACCATCTTCCGCACCACGTCCAGATCGCCGGCGAGGAGCGCGCCGGCCCGGTTCGACGTCAGCTCGGCCGCGTCCATGTAGGCGCGGACGTCGCCCGGGTGCTGCACGTCGCAGTAGGCGCGGGCGAGCACCTTGAGCTGCTGCGTGCGGGTCTCCGCGGGCAGCGCCTTCTCCAGCCGCCGCTTGAGCTTCTCGACCAGGTGCGGGTCGGCGGTCACCACGAAGCGCGAGGTGCCGAGGCTCGCCGCCGCCTGGAACACGGCGTCGAGCTGGTCGTGCGGCATGAGGCGCGCCAGGGTGAGCTCCGGGCGCAGGAACGCGAGCGCCTTGCCGATGGTGAACCACAGCTCCTTCTTCGGCCGCTCGCGGAACAGGTCCTCGCCGGCCACCACCGCCGGCGGCGCGAGGGGCAGGAGCTGCAGGCGCCCGCCCGCCTCGCCGGGGCGGAACAGGCGCGGCGCCGGCATCCCCAGCGTGCGCGCGACGTACTTGTACATGTTGACGAGGAACAGCATCGAGCCGGCGACGTCCAGCTCGTCCTTCTTCGGCGTGAGGCCGAGCTCCTTCGGCTGCTGCACGAAGAGCTCGGCGGCGTCGCGCGCGAGGAGCGCCAGGATGGCCGCCAGCGGCCCCCGCGCCCGCTCGTGCAGGAGCGCCGCCCAGCGCGCGTCGTCGAGCGTGCCGCTGGCGGCGTCGCGGGCGAAGCGGCGCAGCCGCGACACCACCTGCGCCTCCTCGGGGCTGGCGCCGCCGGCGAGGAAGGTGAGCGCCTGCGCCGCCGAGTAGGCCTGGTCGTAGTCCTTGCGCTCCGCGTGCAGCGCCACCAGCGCCGAGAGCGGCCGCTGCGCCGGCGCGCCGAGGGCGAGGAGCCGCCGCCAGGCCGCGATGGCCTCCCCCTCGTGCCCGGGCAGCTTCGCCGCCAGGGCCGCGTGCGCCTCCAGCGCCGCCGCGTCGTCGGGGTCCGCCTTGGTGACCACCTCGTACGCCATGCGCGCGTTCTCGGGATCGGAGAGCGCGCGCTGGTAGAGCTCGGCCAGGGTCTTCCAGAGGGCCAGGCGGGCGGTCGAGGACTCGGGGCCCTTCGGGAGCCGCTGGATCATGCGGAGGTACGCCTGCTCCAGCTCGCGCCACTGCTGGCCGGCGGTGAGGAGCGCCTCCAGGTCGGCGAACGCCTGCACCAGCCGCGGGTCGGCGTCGAGCGCGGCCTCCAGCTCGCGCGCCGCGCCGGCCGGATCGGAGAGATCGTCGCGCAGCGTCTGCGCCACCGCGTGGTGCAGCCGCGCGGCGCGCGCCGGATCGGCCTTCACCTCGGGCGCCTCGAGCAGGCGCTGCAGCACGTCGGCCGCCTTCTGCCCCTGCCGCGTGTCGCGGTACAGGCCGAGCAGCGCCTCGGTCACCTGCACGTTGCCGGGGTCCTGCCGCGCCGCCGAGGTGAAGGCGTCGATGGCCTGGTAGGGGTCCTGCAGCTTGTCGCGGCAGAGCGCGCCCGCGGCGACCAGCATCTCCAGCCGGGCCGGCCCCGTCAGCACGCCGGCCAGCTTCAGCCGGTGCTCGACGGCGCGCTCGTAGTCGCCCGCCGCCTCGAGCAGCCCCACCATCGCGCGCCGCGAGGGCTCGTGGCCGGCGTCGATCTCGAGCGCCTTCTCGAGGCTCTTCTGGGCGCGCTCGCCCTGCCCCAGCCGCGCCTGGATGTGGCCCACCTGGAAGTAGGTCTCGACCACCTCGAGGTCGGTCAGCCCGTCGCGGTGGTGGATGAGGATCGCCTGGTGGATCTTGAGCGCCTCCTCGAAGGCGCCGTCCTCCACCAGCAGGTGCCCGAGCCCCTCCAGCGCGGGCAGGTAGGTGGCGTCGAGCTCGTAGGCCCGCCGGTAGCTCGCGAGCGCCTTCTCGCGCTTCCCGAGCTTCTCCGCCACGTAGCCGCGCCGGTACGCCTGGCGGCAGAGCTCCTTCGCCTCGCCGTCCTTCTCCAGCCGCGCCACCACCACGTCGAGGACCGCCTCGGCGCGCGGCCAGTCGGCGCGCGCCACGTGGAGGTCCGCCAGCGGGCGGGCGGCGGGGAGGAAGTCGGGCACCTTGCGCAGCGCCTCCTCGTAGAGGCGCGCGGCGCCGTCGGGATCGTCCCGCTCCTCCTGGTGGATGCGCCCCGCCTCGTGCAGGAGCCTGGCCTTCTCCTCGGGCGCGTCGACGTAGCGCGCCTCGGCCAGCAGGTAGCGCAGGTAGGCGTCGCGGTCGCGCTCCGCCTCGGCGATGGAGCGCAGGGCGCGGAGGCTGGCGAGGTGGCCCGGATCGGCGTCGAGCGCCCGCGCGTAGGCGAGCTTCGCCGACCCGCGGTCCTGGAGCATCTCCTCCTGGATGCGCCCGATGCGCGCCTGGATCTCCACCGCGTCGGGCCCCTGCGCCAGCTTCGCCTCGCGCTGCAGCATGTCGAGCGCCAGGTTCCAGTTGCCGCTCTGCTCGTAGAGCCGCGCCAGCGCGGAGACCGCCTCGCGCGCCTCGGGGTCGCCCTCGACCGCGCTCGCGTACATCGCCTCGGCGCGGTCGGCGCGCCCGAGCTCCTTCGACCAGGCGTCGCCCATCTGGACCAGCAGCCCGGTGAGCTCCTTGCGGTCCTGGGTGAGGCTCGCGTGGTGCTGCAGCACCGCGATGAGCTTCTCCCACGCCCCCTCGGCGCGGTAGAGCGTCTCGAGGTTGCGGGCGGCGGCCAGGTTCTGGCCGTCGAGCGCCAGCACCGCCTCGTTCTGCTCGATGGCCTTGCGCGGGTCGGAGAGCTTCTCCTGCCAGATGGCGGCGCTCTTCGCGAGGATGCGCACCTTCTCCCGGGCGTCGCCGGTGAGGGCCGCCTGCCGCTCGTAGACGCGGTTCAGCTCCGCGTAGCGGTCGAGCTTGGTGTAGAGGCGCTCCAGGCCGTCGAGCGCGGCGCGGTTGCGGTCGTCCTGGCCGAGCACCGCCCGGTAGGCCTCCACCGCCGCCTCGTCGTCCGCGATCTCGTTCTCGTGCAGCCCGGCGATCTGGAGCTGGTAGGCGACGCGGGTCTCCTCGTCGGGGGCGAGGTCGCGCGCCCGCGCCAGGATGCCGGCCAGATCGCCCCAGCGCGCCTCGCGCCGGTACAGGGTCGCGAGCGCCTCCAGCGCGGCCGCGTCGGCGCCGTCGAGCTCGAGCACGCGCTTCAGCGCCGTGATCGCCTCGCCCGCGTCGTGGAGCTGCCCGTCGTAGATGCGGGCCATCTCGAGCAGCGTCGCCTTCTTCTCCTCCAGGCCCGCCGCCGCCTCGAGCTTCTGCTCGAGCGCGATGACGAGGTCCTTCACCCGGCCGCGCCGGGTGAAGAGCTCGGTGAGCGCGTCGAGCGCCTCCGGGCTGGCGGGGTCGACCTCCAGCGCGCGCCGGAAGGCCGCCTCGGCGCCGTCGGCGTCGTCGAGCCGGCGGTCCTTCACGCGGCCGAGCTGGAGCAGGAGCTTCGCCCGGGCGAGGCCCTTCGCCTCGTCCGCCACCTGCTCGTAGACCGCCGCCAGCTCGTCGAAGGCGCCGGTCTCGGCGGCCAGGCGCTGGATGGCGGCGACCGCGTCGGCGTCGGCCGGGTCGTCGCCGAAGGCGCGGCACCAGGTGATGAACGCCATCTCCTTCTGCCCGAGCCGCTTCTCGTGGATCTCGCCCAGCTCCTTCAGCACGGCGCGCCGCTCGGCGCGGTCGGCGAGGTGGGTGGTGAAGAGATCCGACACGCGCACGTAGGCGCGCCAGTTCCCGGCGCGGGCGTACAGCTCCTTCAGCTTCAGCCACGCGTCCCGGCGATCCGGGGCGAGCTCCAGCACCTTCTCCAGCGCCGCCGCCGCCGCCTCCGGGCGGCCCAGCGGCTTCTCCCAGCCCTCGGCCGCCGCCTGCCAGGCGAGGACCGCCTCGTCGGCGCGCCCCGCCGCGGCGAGCAGCCCCGCCCGCGCCTCCACCGCCTTGACGCGATCCTGCGGCGCGCCGGCCGCCTCGAAGATCGCCGCCAGGCGCGACAGCTCCTCGTCGCCGTGCGGCTCGAGCTCGAGCGCGCGCCGGCCCTGCTCCGCCGCCTCGCCCTTCTTGCCCGCGCGCAGGAGCACGTCCGCCAGCGCGAGCCGGGTGGCCTTCACGCCCCCCGCCCCCTCCTGCAGCGGCACCAGGCGCCGGTACACCGAGGCGAGGCCCTCCAGGTCGTCCTGCGCCGCGTAGAGATCCCGCAGCGCCTCCAGCGCCCGCCGGTGGCGCGGGTCGGCGTCGAGCACCGCCAGGTAGGCGCGCACCGCGCCCGCCCCGTCGCCCAGCCGGCCCGCCGACAGCGCGCCCAGCTTCTCCTGCATGCGGGCCGCCTCGCGGCGGTCGGCGGTGACGGCGAGCCGCGCCCGCAGGAGCTCGGCCAGCTCGGGCCAGCGCTCCAGCTTCTCGTACAGCCCCTCCAGCGCCGCCAGCGCCGGCTCGTGCCGCGGGTCCTGGCCGAGCGCCTCGCGCCACAGCGCGAGCGCCTCCTCGTCGCGCCCGAGCTGCTGCCGCAAGGCCGCCAGCCGCGCGGTGAGCGTGAGGCGCACCGCGCCGTCCGCCCCCAGCTCGCGCTGCGCGGCCAGGTTCTCGGCCAGCGCCTCGGTCTGCCCCGCCGCCTCGTAGAGCCGCTCCAGCGCCCGCAGCGCGGCCGGCTGCCGCGGCTCGGCGGCGAGCAGCGCCTCGTAGGCGCGCGCGGCGCGCGCCGGGTCGCGCAGCTCCTCCTCGGCGAGCTGGCCGAGGCGGAACAGGAACGCCGCGCGCTCGTCAGCGCCGGCCAGCGCGGCCTCGGCCTCCAGCACGCCCGCCAGCGGCTCCGGCTGGTTGCGCGCGCGGTAGAGCCGGTCGAGCGCGGCCAGCGCCTTGGGCGCGCCGGCCGGGTCCTGGCGGCGCGCCTCCTCGAACCACCGGACGGCGGCGTCGGGCGCCTGGAGCTTGCCCTCGTACAGGCCGCCCAGGGCCAGCGCCACCTCGGCGGCGGCGGCCTGCGGCAGCTTCCCGAACTCGTCCTCGTACAGGCCGGCCAGCTCCTCGGCGTGGTCGCCCTGCTGCGCCAGCCGGGTCAGCTCGGCGCGCAGCGCCGGGTCGGCCGGGTCGTCGCGGAAGGCACGGCAGAGCGCGAGGAACGCCAGCTCGCCGTTCCCGAGCCGCTTCTCCTGCACCTCCGCCAGCTCGAGGAAGAGCGCCTTGCGCTCCACCGGGTCCGGCCGCTCGCCGGCGCGCACCTCCAGCACCGCCGCGTAGCGGGCCCAGGCGCCCGAGGCGGCGTAGGCGCGCTCCAGGGCGGCCGCCGCGCGCGCCTGGGCCGGGTCCTTCTGCAGGATCGCCTCGAGCCGCGCCAGCGCGGCCGGGTCGTCGGGGTGGCCGGCCAGGATCTGCTCGTAGAGCGCGAGCGCGCCCTCGCGGTCGAGCAGCCGCGTCTCCTTGAGCTCGCCCAGCCGCTGCCGGAAGCCGCGCGCCGCGGCCGCGTCCCCGGAGGCGTCGGCGAGCGCCACCTCGCGGGCGAGCACGTCCGCCAGCTCGACCCACTTCTCGGCCGCGACGCACAGGCGATCGAGGCGGACCAGCGCGTCGCGCCGGTCCGGCTCCGCCTCGAGCAGCCGCCGCAGGGTGGCGATGGCGCCGGCCGGGTCGGAGAGCCGCTCCTCCTGCAGCGCGGCCAGCTCCGCCAGCAGCGCCGGGCGCGCCGCCGCGTCCTCGGTGACCGCGAGCAGCCGCCGCAGCGTGGCCGCGAGCGGCTCGGCCGCGCCGGTGGCGCGGTGGGCCCGGGCCACGCCGGCGAGCGCCTCCGCGTCGTCCGGGGCGAGCTCGAGCACGCGCTGCCACGCCTCGCCCGCGCGGGCGGGGTCGCCGCCGCGCTCGGTGAGGTGGGCGGCCCGGCGCCGCAGCTCGGCCCGGGCGCGCGCCCCGTGGGCGCGCTCGGCCAGCTCGGCGATGAGGCTCGCCAGCTCGTCGGTGAGGCCGTTCGCCTCGCCGATCCGGCCGGCCAGCTGGAGCGACTCCGGCGCCTCGGGGTCCTCGCGCGCCGCGCGGGCGGCGGTGAGGAAGCCGAGCTCGGGGTTGCGGAGCGGGCCGGCCTGCACCTCGGCCACCCGCCGCAGCAGCGCGGCGCGGGAGGAGGCGTCGGTCGCGGCCGCGGCGCGCGCCTCCAGCGTCTGCGCCAGCTTCTGGTGCTCGCCCTCCTGCGCGTAGATGGGCTCGAGGAGGGCCGAGGCCTCCGGGGCCCCCGCGCCGCCGGCGCGCGCCAGCTCCTCCAGCGCCGCCAGCGCCGCCGGGTGGCGCGGCACCTTGTCGAGCACGCCCCGGTAGCACTGCAGCGCCCCGGCCACGTCGGCCAGCCGCTGCTGGCGGATGCGCCCGAGCCGGAAGCGCAGCTCGGCCGCCTCGGCCACCAGGTTGACCTTCTTCTCGGCGAGCGCGACCTCGCGCCCGAGCACCTCGACGAGCTCGTCCCACCGCTCGGCCGAGCCGAGGAGCCGCCCCAGCACGCGGAGCGCGTTGGGGTCCTCCGGATCCACCGCCAGGATCTGCCGGTACGCGTCCATGGCCCCTTCCCGATCCGACAGGCGCTCGTCGAGGACGGTCGCCATCTCCAGCAGGAACTCCTTCTTCGCCTCCGGCGACGGCGCGCGCTCCGCCTGCCGCGCCAGGGTCGCGGCGAGCTCCCGCCACGCGCCCTGCGCCCGGTAGAGCCGCACCAGCCCCGCCAGCGCCTCGGCGTCGCCGGTCTCGGACGCGAGCGCCTCGAGCGCCCGCGCCGCGAGGTCGGGCCGCTGCAGCCGGTCGGCGTACAGCGAGGCGAGCCGCCGCCGCACCTCCGGCCGCGCCGCCGCCGGGAGCCCGCGCGCCAGGAGACCCTCGTACACCTCCGCCAGCTCGGCGAAGAGCCCGCCCGCCGACGCGAGCCGCTCCAGCTCCCCGCGCAGCGCCGGGTCGTCCTGCCCCGGCGCGGTGAGCTCGCCGAGCGCGCGGGTGTGGGCGCGGAACGCCGCCGCGCGGTCGCCGAGCCGATCGTGCAGCGCCGCCAGCTCCGCCAGGAGCGGCGCCCGCTCCGAGCGGTCGGCCCCGTCCAGCCGCGCCTCGAGCAGCGCCGCCAGCCGGCGCGCGTCGCCCCGCACGCGGTAGACGTCCTCCAGGATGCGGGCGGCGGCGTCGCGGGTCGCCTCGCGCGCCAGCAGGCGGTCGAGCCCGGCGAGCGCGCGCGGCTCCTGGCGGCTCTCGGCCAGCACCTCCGCCCAGGCCTCGAGCGCGGCGCGCCCGTCGCCCTCCCCCTCCAGCAGCGCGGCGCGCTCGCAGAGCAGGTCCTGGCGTCGCGCGCCGTCGTCGCGGGCGAGCTCGGCCTGCCGGGCCAGCACCTCGGAGAGCGCGCCGGCCCGCCCCCCGGCGCGGTGGAGCCGGGCCTCGACCTCGAGGGCGGCGGCCGAGCGCGGGTCGGCCGCGAGCGCCGCCTCCGCGGCGGCGAGGGCGCGCGCGGCGTCGCCCAGCCCCTCCTCCTGCGCCGCCAGGGCCGCCAGGCGCGCGGCGCGCTCGGCGCCCTGCTCCTGCTCGGCGCGGCGCCGCGCCACCTCGTCCAGCCGGGCCGTGTCGCCGGCGCGCGCGAAGAGCCGCGCCAGCGCCTCCAGCGCCTCGCGGTCGTCGGGCGCCGCCTCGCGCACCTGGCTCCAGGCCGCCGCGGCGGCCGCGACGTCCGCCAGCCGCTCGGCCCGGACGCGCGCGGCGCGGCGGCGCAGCTCCAGGGCCACCCCGCCCGCGGCCGCGGCGGCCGCCGCCTCGTACGCCTCGGCCAGCCGCTCCGGGTGGCCGGTGAGCGCCGCCAGGCGCTCCACCTCCGGCTCCGCCTCGGCGGCCACCGGACCGCCCTCGGCCAGCGCGCGCGCCGCGGCCCCGAGCGCCAGCTCCGGCCGCCCCAGCTCGCGCTCGTGCAGCGCCCGCAGCTCCGCGTGCAGGCGCGCCCGCTCGGCCGGCTCGGTCGCCCGGGCGAGCCGCTTCTCGCGCAGGAGCACGCGCCCGGCGTGCTCGCCGCGCGCGGCCAGGGCGCGATCGGCGAGCGCCAGCGCCTCGGCGCCCGGGCCGCCGGGGGCCGCCGACAGCTCGACCAGCGCCGCGCGCGCCCCCTCGTGCGCCGGGTCGGCCGCCAGCACCGCGCGCAGGAGCGCCAGCGCCTCGGCGGGCGCGCCGAGGCGCAGCTTGAGCCCGGCCAGGCGGAACGCCAGCGGGAGATCGCGCGGGCTGCCTGGACCGGCGCGGCGCTCGAGCAGCGCGCACAGCTCGGCGGGGCGGTCGAGCCGCTCGTAGAGGCGCTCCAGGGCCGCGCGCGAGCCCTCGTCGTCCGGCGCGAGCGCCGCCGCACGGGCCCAGGCCTCGGCCGCGCGCGGCGCGTCCCCGAGGCGCTCCAGCGCCTCGGCCGCGTCGCGCAGCGCCCCGAGCCGCTCGGCGTCGGTGCGGGCGCGCTCGGCGAGGAGCAGGCTCGCCTCGGCCCGCTCCCGCTCGCGCCCCGCCGCGCCGTGCAGCCGCGCCAGGGACGCCAGCGCCGCCGGGTCGCCCGGCGCGTGCCGCAGCGCCTCGCCGAGCGCGCGCGCCGCGCGCGCCGCGTCGGAGAGCCGCTCCTCGTACAGCGCCGCCAGCTCGCGCCAGGCGAGCGCGGCCTCGGCGCCGGCGAGGGTGGGGAGGAAGGCGTGGTAGGCGCGGGCCGCGTCGGCGTCCGCGCCGGCGCGGGCCGCCGCCTGCCGCAGCTCGGCCCGCACCGCGACGTCGGCGGGGGTGGCGCGCGCCGCGCGCGCCAGCGCCGCGAAGGCGAGGGACCACTGGCCGAGGCGCTCGCCCCAGACCTGCGACGCCTCGCGCTCCGCCGCGGCGCGGTCGCCCGGCGTCGCGGCGCGGGCGGCCTGGCCCTCCAGCTCGGCCAGCCGCCGGCGCGGCTCGGGCTCCCCGCCCGCCGGGGCCGGCGCCGGGGGAGGCTCGGGCGACGCCTCCGCGCCGGCCTCGCTGGCGGCGAGCCGGCCCAGGGCGGCCCGGGCGGCGGCGTCCCCGGGGGAGAGCGCGAGCACGCGCTTCAGCTGCCCGCTCGCCTCCTCCAGGTTCCCGAGCTCGTCCTCGGCGATCTCGGCCGCGCGGCGGCGCAGGGCGCGCTCCTCGTCGGGCCGCCCCTCCAGCCGGGCCGCCGCCTCGTCGAGCAGGGCGTAGAGCTCCCCGACCGCGCCCGCGCCGCGCGCCAGCCGCTCGCACGCGTCGAGCGCCTCGCCCGGCCCCGGCGCGGCGCGCAGCGCGGCCGCCGCGGCGGTGAGCGCCCCGCGCGCGTCGCCCTGCGCCTCGCGGAGCTGCGCCGCCTCGAGGAACCGGCGCGCCCGCTCCTCGCCCGAGAGGTCCGGCCGGCGCGCCGCCAGGTGCTCGAGCAGCGCCACCTGGCGCGCGCGATCGCCGCCCGCCCGGTGCACCGCCAGGAGCGCCTCGGCCACCGCCACCGGCTCGACGCCGGCCGCGAGCAGCGCCTCGAGCGCCGCCACCGCCTCGGTCCGCCGCTCGGCCGGGAGCGCGCCGCCCTGCACCAGCGCGACCAGGAGCGGCGCCGCCTCCGCGCCGCGGGCGGCCGGCCCGGCCAGGAGGAGCGCGCGCGCCAGCTCGGCCTCGGACCGCTCCGCGCCGGCGAGGTGCCCCGCCAGCCGCCCGAGCACCTCCGCCTGCTCGGCGGCGTGCGCCGGCCCCAGCGCGGCGAGCGCGTCCGCGAGTCCGCGCAGCGCCGGCGCGCTCTCGCCCGCGGCGAGCACCTCGCGCCAGGCGCCGGCGGCCCCGGCGGCGTCCCCGGCCTGCTCGTGCGACCGCGCCAGCTTGGCGCACAGCTCCCGCCGCGCGGCCGGGTCGGCGGCCGCGGCGATGCGCCGGCGCAGGTCGTCCGCCACCTCGGAGAGGTGGCCGGCGCGGACCAGGCAGCCGTCGAGCGCGGCGCGGGCGCCGGCGTCCTGCGGGTCGGCGGCGGCGAGCGCGCGCCAGGCCTCCACCGCCTGCTCCGGCAGCCCCAGGTCGCGATCCCACACCTCGGCCGCGCGGCGGAGCAGCACCTTGCGCGCGGCCGGGGCCGCGCCGGGGGCCTCGGCGGCGGCGCGGTAGGCGCGCGCCAGCTCCGGGAAGAGGTCGGCGCGCGCCGCGGCGGCGTCGATGGCCTTGCGCAGCGCCGCCCGGCCCGGGTCGAGGCGGAGCGCCTCCGCCAGGCGCCGGAGCGCCTCGCGCGGCGCGCCGAGCCGCTCGAGCTCCACCTGGGCCAGCGCCTCGAGCAGGCGCGCCCGCGCGAGCGGCTCGCGCTCGGCCTGCACCTGCGCCTCGAGCGCGTCGGCGAGCGCCCGCCACTCGCCGGCCCGCTCCAGCAAGGGCGCCAGCGCCGCCGCCACCGCCGGGGAGCGGGGGTCGACGCGCCGGGCCGCCTCGAGGTGGGCGCGGGCGCGGCGCGCGTCGCCGAGGGCCTGCGCGATCTCGGCCGCGCGCAGCCGCCACGGCACGTGGTGCAGGCGCTCGGGCGCGGCGGCGAGGTGGCGCTCCAGGGCCGCGAGCGCCTCGGCCCGCCGGCCCGCCTCGAGGTGCAGCTCGAAGAGCTGCTGCGCCGCGGGCTCGCTGGCGGGGTCGAGCGCGAGCGCGCGCTCGAGCGCGGCGGCCGCCTCGACCGCGTCGCCGAACCGCACCAGGTCCACCTGCCCGAGCCGCAGGTGCAGCTCCGAGACCACCGCCCGGTCGCGCACCTCGGCGGCGAGGCGCGCCAGCCCCGCGGCGAGGCCGCGCCAGTCCTGCCGCTCGCCGAAGACGCGCTCCAGGAGGTCGAGCCCGTGGCGCAGCGACGGCGCGAGGAGCAGCGCCCGCTCGACGAGCTCCACCACCCGCCGCGGCGCGTCGGGGTCGTAGGCGCCGTGGAGCGCGGCCGCCTTGAGGGTGAGCTGCGCGGCGGCGCGCCGCTCCTTCGCGCGCCCCGCCTCGTCGAGCAGCGCCTGCGCCTCGCCGCGCCACGCGCGCGGGGCGGTCTTGAGCCGCTCCATCGCCGCGGCGGCGCCGGGCGCGGCGCGATCGAGCGCCAGCGCCTCGAACAGCGCCTCCATGGCGAGCCCGTGGTCGAGCGGCTCCTCGACCAGGAGCGCGCCCAGCCGCGCGTACTCGGCCGCCAGCGCCGGCAGGGGGAGGCCCCGCTCGCGCGCCTCGTCCAGCGTCCGCTTCGCCTGGGCGAAGCGGCGGAGGGCCACCTGCGCCCGGAGCGCCGCCTGGCGCGCCGCCTCCAGCCCCGGGGCGAGCCGCAGGGCGCGCTGGTAGTACAGGGCCGCCCGGTCGCGGTGGAGGAGCCGCTCCTCGTGGACGCGCCCGAGCCGCAGGTAGAGCTCGGCCGCCGCGGCTGGATCGCGGGTGCTCCCCGCCAGCTGCTCCAGCGCCTCGGCCACCGCGGGGTAGTCCTGGCGCTCCTCGTGGAGCTCCACCATCGCCTGGAGGGCGGCCGCGTGGTGCGGCTCGGCGTGCAGCACCTGCCGGTAGAGCTCCTCCGCCCGGGCGGCGTTGCGCATCCGGTGGTGCGCCAGGTCGGCCGCCTTGGCGAGCAGCCTCCCCGCGCCGTCCCCGGCGTCGCGGCGGGCGCGGAGCTCGTACAGCGCGACCAGGTCCTCCCACCGGGACTCCCGCTCGTAGATCCCCTCGAGCGCGCGGAACGCCTGCTCGTCGGCGGGGGCCGCCTCGAGCGCGGCCAGGTGCGCGCGGATCTGCTGTTCGGGTACGGGAGGGGTCAAGGTCTGGGAATCGCCAGAAAGTTCGGGCGAAAGCATAGACCCTGTCCCTTCATCGGGGGAAGGCCGCTGGAAGGTGCAGGAAGCCGCAGCCGCCTAGAAGGTGTAACGGACGGTCGGGGTGATGGCGAGCCCGGCCGCCTTGGCCTTCGTCAGGTAGGCGACGTCGGCGGCGAGGCCGACCGCGAAGTGGCGCAGGTGCGTGAAGTACTCCACCCCCGGTCCGCCGGCGAGGTAGACGTCGGTGTGCCCGAGCAGCCCCTCGGGCGTGGTGAGGAGGCCGCCGCCGCGCCCGTGCAGGTACACGTGCAGCCGCTCCACCCCGTACTTGTCGCTCGCGCCGAGGAGCGCCACCCGCAGGTCGAGCCCGGCCGCGAGCACGCTGAACGCTCCGTACGAGACGCTGGCGCGCGCGTTGCCGCCCAGCGCGAAGAGCGACACCGCCACGCGGCTCGACACGTCGTAGCCGAGCGTGGCGCCGACCAGCATCCCGCTGGCGGTGCCGCCGCCGGCGCCGGCGAACGGGAACTTCACCGGGTCGGCGGTGGGGGTCTTGAAGAGCGAGAGGTAGCCCACCTCGAAGCCGGTGAAGAACCCGCGCTCCACCTCCTTGAAGCGGGGCGCGCGCGGATCCTCCGGCATGGGCGGCGCCGCCTCCTGCGCCGCCGCGAGGGCCGGGAGGAGGGAGATCGCGAGGAGCGCGGCGAGGAGGGGTCTGGAGTGGATGCGGGTCACGCGTGCCATCCTATCCTGCCGAGCCCGAGCCGGAGCTGCGCAGGATCCACGGATAGGTGACGATCGCCATGCCACCGCCCTTGGGCTTGGGGAACTCCCACGTCCGGATGCGGCTCATGATGCACTCGCCCACCGTGCGCAGGCCGTCCGAGTCGATGGGGACGCTCGGGTCGAGGAGGGTGGCCGAGGCGCGGCCGTCGGCGTTGATCTGCCACTTGATGGCCACCTTGCCGCCGAGCTTCGGGTTGAGCGTGAGCTGCTGCTCGTAGCAGTACCGGACCTGGTCGGCGTGGTCGCGGATGACCTTGCGGATGAGCTCCGGGTCGATGGCGCCGAGGACCTTGGTCTCGCCGGTGGCGATGGCGACGTCGCGGTCGCGCTTGGCGCCGAGGCCGCCCACGCCGGAGCCGTAGCCGCCGAGCCCGCCGCCGCGCCCCTTCGTGCCCACCGCGCCGATGCCGATGGTCTCGCCCGCGCCGCCGCCGCCGGTCCCGGTGCCCTTGAGGCCGAGCCCGCCGACGCCGCGGCTGTCGCCCACCACCGGGCCGTACATGTTGCCGATGGCGCCCTTGAGGTCGCCGCCCAGGCCGCCCTGACCGAAGACGGTGGAGAGCCCGCCGGTGCCGCGGCCCTTGCCGAGCGCGGCCAGCAGCCCCGAGTTCTTCACCAGCTCCTTCGCGTTCGGGTCGATGGCCTTCGGCGCGGAGCGGCCGTTCGTCTTGGGCGCGTCCTTCTTGCCCATCTGGCCCTCGTCGCCCTTGTGGCGCTCGGCCATCTCCCCCGGCTGCTCCTTGCGGAGATCGCTCTTCAGCTTCTCGAGGTAGGGGTTCACCTTGGGCTGCTGCTCGGGCGCCTTCATCACGAACTTCGCCATCCGCTGCTGGCCCTTGGCGAGGTCGTCCTGCACGAGGTCCATGTCGCGGGTGGTGGTCTTCGCCGCCACCACGAACCCGCCCTGCAGGAAGAGCAGCACGAGGAGCAGGTTGAGGTAGCGGTAGTCGAGCCGCTCCCACCAGGGCACCACCGCGGCCTTGGGCGGCCGGCGGAAGCGCGCCTCGACGCACAGCCCGCTGCCCAGCTCGGCGCGAGCGGCCCCGGCGCGCGGCACCGGCACCGACCACGCGCCCTCGACCGCCTCGTCCTGCGAGGCGGCGCGGGACTTCACCAGCTCGCCGAAGGTGCGGAGCTTGCCGCCGTCCTCCACGCCGCCGCGCATGCCGCGCGCGAAGAGGAAGCGGTACTCGCCGCCCTCGTGGCGGAGGATGGGGAAGTCGGAGGTGGGGAGGTCGGGCCCGGAGAGGCGGAAGTGACAGCGCGGCCCCTCGCCCACCAGGACCGGCTGCTTCGGGGCGACGAAGGTGCCGGCGTCGAGGAGCGCGTCGCCCCAGAGGACGCGGAGCTCCACGCCGAGGTCGGGGGCGCCCTCCTCCACCGGCTCCTCGTCGATGGGGCGCGCGAGCGCCAGCGCCGGGCGCGCCGGCCGGGCGGGCGCGGGCGCAACCGCGGCCTGCGCGGCCTGCGCGGGCGCCGGCTCGGCGGCGCGGAGCGCGAGCGCGGCGCCGGCCGAGGTCTGGAGCGGGGCCACCGCGTGGCCGTTCGGCGCGTGTCCGTTGTGCGGGTGCCCGTTGGCGTGCTGCCCGTTGGCGTGCTGGCCGTTGGCGTGCGCGGCGGGGAGCGCCCGGGCGGCCGCCTGGGCGGGGACCTCGAGCGCGCGGTTCTTCGGCCCCGCGGCGGGGCTGCCGTCCCCCGCCACCACGATGCGCAGGCCGCCGAGCTTGATCTCGTCGCCGTGCTTCAGCGAGCCCTTGCTCACCCGCTTGCCGTTGACGAACGTCCCCTCGGCGCTCCCCATGTCGATGATGGAGACGCCCTCGGCCCCCACCTCGATCACCGAGTGGATGCGCGAGATCCGCTCGTCCTCGAGGCACAGGTGCGCCGAGGCGAGCCGGCCGATCTTGATGATCTCGCGCGTGAAGCGCTCGGTCCGGACCAGCTCGTCGCCGCGGTAGACCTCGAGGGTGAGGGGAGTAGGCATCGGAGCGCTCGCTCAGAGGTCGGCGGCGGACTGCTTCACCTTGTCGCGCCACTCTTCGCGGATCTTGATCAAGTTCGAGTGGTTCACCCGCTTGCGCGCCTCGACATACTCTCCATCGGGGCGCGTCAGGTCACCCTGGATCGTGTCGTCGTCGAAGTTGATGACCGTCTTCTTTTCGTACTCCACCCGGGGTTCAGGCGGTTGCTTCTCCTGTCCGAAGGCGAACAGGGGAAAGGCGAGGACCGTCAGAAGAAGCCGCTTTCGCATCGGTGTCCCTCTTGTCCCTCTTCTCCGTGACAGGGAGCGTAGCACCGGGTTTTCCATGGGGATAGCAACACCCGTGCTCACCTCGGCCACCTTGTCGGGGTTCATCGCCCATCCGCCGTCGGGGTGGACGCAGGACCGGGCGAGGGCACGGTCCCTGCCCCGCTCGCCGGGGGTACCGGCTTCGCGGCGGGGGTCGCCTCGGGGCCTCGAGCCCCGGCCGGGCGCGGCTCCTTCGCCGGCTGGGCGGCCTTGCGGGCGGCCTCGCGGTCGGCCTCCGCCTTCAGCTCGCGCGCCGCCTCCTCCGCCTGCCGGCCGGCGAGCACGATCTGCTCGCACTCGCGGGTGAGGCGCATGGCCGGGCCCTCGCTCGCGGCGGCCGGGCCGGCCGCGACCACGTAGCGCCGCAGCTCGGCGAGTGCCGGCTCGCACTGCTCCTTCGACTTCATGAGCGCCACGCCGCGCGCGAGGTGCACCTCGGGCAGCTTGCCGGCGCCGAGCTTCTCGGCCTGGTCGTAGGCCGCGAGCGCCTGGTCGGGCTTGCCGAGGTAGCGGAGCGCCACCCCCAGGGCGAGCTGCACGCGCGGGTCGGGGTCGGAGCGCAGGATGGCGCGCGCGTGCTCGGCCACGCCCTCCCAGTGCTGCTTCCCGAAGGCGTCGGCGAGCAGCGCGTAGCGGGCGGGCACGTACCCTTCGTCGAGCGCGATCGCCTTCCGCCACTGCGCCACGGCCCCGGGGCGGTCCTTCTCGGCCGCGAGCACGTCCCCCACGAAGGAGACGATCTCCGCGTCGGCGGGGTCGAGCTTGCGCGCCTTCACGGCGAGCAGGTGCGCCAGGTCGGGCTTCCCGCGGCCGAGCGCCACCCGCATCATGACCTTGTAGGCGCCCACCGCCCGCGGATCGCGCAGGAGCGCCTCGCGGGCGAGCTTCCACGCCTCGTCGCGCTGGCCGGCCGCCTCGTAGAGCGCGGCCAGCCGCGCCCGCGAGACGGCGTCGTCCGGGTGGCGGCGCGCGAGCTCGCTCCACCGCTGGGCCGCCAGGGCCGGGTCCTTGGGCTCGTCGAGCAGGAGCAGGTTCGCCGCCGCCGGCGCGAGGCGTGGCTCGAGCTCGAGCGCGCGCTGGTAGGCCGCGCGCGCCTCGCCGGGGCGGCCGCGGTGTTCCAGCGCCACGCCGAGGTTGAACCAGGCCTCCGGGACCGGCTCGGCCTCGGTCACCGCGCGCCAGCGCCGCTCCAGGGTCTCCCAGTCGGTCGGGACCTTGAGCCGCTTCTGCTCCTCCGCCGCCGCCAGCGCCTCGTCGAAGAGGCGCTGGCCGCGCGGCGAGAGCTCCCGGCGCGGCGGGGCGGGCGGACGGCTCGCGGTCGCGGTCGAGCTGCCGGCCCTGGCGCCCGTCGAGCCCGAGCCCGAGCCCGAGGTCGCTCTCCCGTTCGAGGTCGAGGTCGAGGTCGCGTCGGGGCGGCCGCCGGCGCGCGGCGCGCTGCCGCCGCCGCCGGCGCAGGCGAGGAGCGCGCCCGCGAGCGGCAGCGCGAGGCGGAGGGTCATGGAGAGCGCGCGCCTCATGGCAGGAGATCCTCGTCCTTGATCGGCGGCGGCGGCGAGGGGTCGCGCGGCGCGACGGCGCCGGGGCGCACCTCCTCGGGCTCGTCGAGCTGGAGGTCCGGGTCGCGCGCCGGCGTCGCCGCCGGCTCCGCGCGCGCGCCGAGCGGCGGGAGCGCCGGGCCCGGCTCGACCGGCGCCGCGGCCTCGGGCCCGGGCGGCAGGTACAGCGCCGTGAGCAGCCCGTGGCCGCTCGCGCGCCCCGGGGCCCGCGGCGCGGCGAGCGGGGGGACCTGCTCCAGCGGCGGCCCGTACAGATCGGGCTTGTAGTGGGTCAGGATCTCGGTGGCCGCGCGCGAGCAGGCGTTCGAGACGCCCAGCTCGCGCGACTTCGTCATGGCGTACTCGAGCGCCTCGACCGCCTTCTTCTCGGGCGCCTCGGCGAGCTGCCTCAGCTGCGCGCGGTACTCCTCGGCGAACGCCTTGTTCTGCCGGAGCTCCTTCGGCACCGGCGCGGTCTGGAACGCGTGCGCGAAGCGCTTGTAGGCGAGCCCGATCTTGTAGAGGGCGCACACCGCCGGCTCGGCCTGCTTGGTCTCGACCACCGCCGTGTAGCGCTTCTGCAGCTCGAGCAGGCGCGCGCTCTTCAGCTCCGCCTGGCCCTTCAGCCACTTCACCTGCCGCTGCGGCGAGAGGCGCGCCGGGACGGCGAAGTCGATCCGGTCGTACGCCTCGAAGGCGGGCTCGAGCGCGAGGACCTGCGCCTCGGCCACCACCGCCAGCCCGCGCTCGCCGACCTGGCCCCGCCGCGGCTGCCAGTACGCGAGCGCCTGCTCGTGGGCGCGCCGCTCCCCGGCGGCGTTGCCCGCCTTCCGGAAGAGCCGCGCGATCCGGTCCTGCACCGCGAGCCACTCGGTGGGGTCCTTCACGTACCGCTGCTGGTACTCCTCCAGGACGCGCAGCTCCTTCGAGACCGCGCCCTGGCGGCCGGCCAGGTCGGCCAGGGACAGGAAGACGCGCGCCGCGTCGGGCGAAGCGGGCCAGGTCTCGACGTACTGCGTCCGGTCCGCCTCCGCGCGGCCGTACTCGGCGAGCCCCTCGCGGAGCACGCCCGCGTTGTAGAGCGCGTCGCGCGCCTTGTCCTCCGCGTAGCCGGCGGCGTCCCCGGCCGGCGCGGGCGGCGGCGCGTGGGCGCCGCGCTTCCCGTGCTTCCTGGCGGGCGCGGCGGCCACCCCGGCCGCGCGGCGCCACCCCTGGTAGTACCGCTCGTACCCCTCGGCGGCGCGGTCGAAGTCGCCCACCGCCTCGCGGTCCTGCGCGCTCGCGAGGCCCACCTTCGGCACCAGCGGATCCTGCGGGTAGCGCTGCACGAGCTGCTCGCGGACCGCCAGCGCGCGCTCCAGCCGCCCGGCCTTGGCGAGGTCGACCGAGGCGTCGTACAGCGCCGTCGGCGCGAGGCGCGAGGCGGGCCAGTCGCGGGCGAAGGCGAGGTAGGCGTCGGCCGCCTCGCCGGGGCGCCCCGACCGCTCCAGCTCCTCGATGAGCTTGAAGCCGCTCTGCTCGATGACCTTGGAGAGGTCCTCGCGCAGGGCCGGCTGCGCCCGCATGAGCTCGCCGTTCTGCCAGAAGCGCTTGGCGGCGGCGTTCATGCCGCGCCAGTCGCCCTGGAGGTTGTACGCGTCGAGCGCCAGGTTGGCGGCGTAGCGCGCCAGGTCGTGGCGCGGGTGGTGGTCGGCGATGTCGGCGAACAGCTTCTGCGCCTCGGGGAAGGCGTTGTACCGGTAGTAGACGTTGGCCGCCTTGTAGGAGACCTCGACCGCCTTCTCGCCGCGCGGGGCGAGCGCGAGGTAGCGCTGGCAGGCGTCGACGAGCTGCTGCTTCTCCTTCGGGATGGGCAGGCGCCCGCGCGCCTCGGCCCCCTGCGGCCGCTTCTCGGTGGCCTCGGCGCGCTTGGCCACCACGTCGTAGGACTGGACGGCGCTCTCCAGCGCGTCGAGGAGGAACTTCCCCGGCTTCTGCGGCTTGCCGTCCTCGCCCGGCTTCTCCATCCGGCGGGCGTCGAGGTCGGCCACCCGCAGGTACTCGTCGCCGGCCGCCTGGAACTTCTCCAGCGCGTAGAGCAGCTCGGCGTGGAAGAAGCGCATCTCGTACGCCTGCCGCGCGTCCGGGAAGAGCCCGAGGTGGAGCCGGTACAGCTCGGCGGCCAGCGAGGCCACCGCGTCCTCGCGCGTCTTCTTGAACTCCGCGTGATACTGGACCGCCAGGGTGCGGAGGGTGTTCTCGGCGTCCTTGCGGGCTCCCTCGAGCGACCGCCGCGCCGCCTCGTCGCCGCCCCGCTTCTCGGCCGCCTGCAGCATCTCGACGAAGACGCCCGCCTGCTGCACGGCCAGGTCCTTCTTCCCCATGCGGCCGGCGCAGGTGACGATGCGCGCCTGGAAGCCCGGCGCGTCGAGCGCGGCCGGATCGGCCACGATGAGCCCGTGGTAGACCAGGATGGCGTCGCGGTCCTTGCCCTCGTCGTAGTAGAGCGTCGCCAGCGACTTGAGCATGTCGCGGGCGTCCTTGCCCCCCACCCGCGCGAAGTCGTCCGGCGCCGCCTTGGGCGAGCCGACGTGGCTGTAGGTGCGGACGTAGTCCTTCCGGGCCTCGCGGGCGAGCGCGAGCTTCTTGTCCGGCGCCACCGTCGAAGTGGGGAGGTCGCCGAAGAAGATGACCGCCTTGAAGAGGTCGAGCGCCTCGGTCCAGTCGCCGAGGTTGTAGTGCACCCACGCCTGCTTGTAGAGCGCGTACCCGTAGACGCTCGACTCGGTGTAGGCGGCGGCGCGCCGGTAGGTCTCGAGCGCCTTCTTCAGCGTCTCCTTCCGGTTCCCCTTGTCCGCGGTGTCGAAGTAGTGCTCGCCGAAGGCCATCCAGGCGTCCGGCACGTAGCGCGACTTCGGGAAGCGCTGGATGAGGACCTTGTACGCCTCGAGCGCGTCCTTGCGGCGGTTCTGCTTCCACAGGTTCTCGCCCAGGAAGAAGACCACCTCGTCGAGGCGGGGGTAGTTCGGGAAGCGCTTCGCGATCTCGCGGTAGCGCGCGATGGCCTGCGCCTGCTCCCCGCGCGAGCGCTCCTCGAGGTCCTTCTTCTCCGCGCGCAGCCGCTCGACCCGGGCCGGATCGCCCTTCGCCTGGCCGAGGGCGTCGTCGCGGCGGTTGGCCTCGAAGAAGAGGTACTGCGCCTCCTCCCAGTGCAGCTCGGCCAGCCGGAACAGCCAGCCGGGGAGCTCCTGGGCCGAGCCGCCCAGCCGGATGAGCTGCTCGAGGTCGGCCATCTCCTCGCGGCGCTTGCCGGAGACCTGACCCTCGATGGCGAAGCGGAAGGTGTCGAAGTCGAGGCGCGGGCCGGCCGGCTCGGCGGCGCGCCCCTTCGCCTCGATGGAGCCGGCGAGCGACGCGTCGGGCGCGAGCGAGCGCCGCTTCCCGAGGCCGGCGTCCTTGGCGGTCGCGGCGGCGGCGGCCGGCGGACGCGGGTCGTCCGCTCTCACTCGGGGTGCAATCGCCAGCGCGCACGCGAGCAGGAGGGAGCAGATGCGTCGGGCCATGCGCGTTTCCCCGGAGCTAGCGCGCCTCGCGCGCGGCGACGTCGCGGCACCCCTTCGTGAGGGTGTACGTGTACGTGCCGAGCTCGTCGCGCCAGAACTCGCCGTCATACGGCCAGTACAGGTGCTCGTCCGAGACGGCGGTGGAGTAGCGGTAGTCCTTCAGGACGTCCACCGGGCCGCCGCGGGTCAGCGCCCCCTCGAGCGCCTGGCGCTCCTGGCGCGAGACCTCGATCTTGATGCGGAGCGCCTGCTGCAGCAGGTCCTTCAGGGCGTCGCGCTCGTACTCGAGCTTGGCGCGGGCGCGGGCGCCGGCCTCGTCCACCAGCCGGCCGCGCTCGGCCTCGAGCTGGGCGCGGAGGTCCTTCGCCAGCGACGAGCCGCGGAACGCCTCGCGGCGGCCGCCCAGCCCGCGGTCCATCTCACCCTCGACCTCGAGGATGGTGTCGTGGAGCCGCTTCACGTCGCGGTCGGTGAGGGCGAGCTTCAGGATGCGGCGCAGCTGGGCGGAGCCCTGGGCGCGCCCCCGCTCGGCGTCCTCGAGCAGATCGTAGAAGGCCGCGGGCTGGCTGCGCTGGCCGGTGATCCGGTCGAGCTCGGCCAGGAGACCCTCGTACCCACCGTGGAACTCGTCGAGGATCGCGCGCGCCTCGGGGTAGCGGCAGTTCTCGTAGTAGATGATGGCCTTCAGGATCCAGGACTCGGGGAACCAGGCGTCGCGGAAGTAGGGCGACTGGAGCGTGAGGAGGTTGCCGAGCGCCTTCTCGTAGTCGCCGATGCGGTAGTGCGCGTAGGAGGCCTCCCACAGCCCCTCGAGCCAGCTGTCGCCGCCCCACGGCATCTTGTCGTAGTAGAAGATCGCGTAGCGGTTCTGCTTGTGCTCGTAGTGGATGCGGGCGAGCTGCAGGAACGCCTGCTCGCGGACGCGGGGGTCGGGGGCGCGGCCGCGCTTCGGGTTCGTGAGCCGCACCACCTCCTTGAACGACTCCACCGCCGACTGGCCGTTCCCCTCGGCGTACTGGACGAGCCCGTCCAGGAAGCGGGCGCGCGCGTACAGGTCGGCCTCGTCGAGGCGCGGCTCGTCGCCGGCCGGGTGCGCGGGCGGCCGCGCTCCCGCCTCGGGCCGCACCTGCACCGTGAGGCGGCGCACCTCGTCGTACGCCTTCTTCGCCTCGGCCGGGCGGCCGGCCTCGTCGAGCGCGTGGCCGCGCTCGTAGGAGTACCGCGCGAGGAGGTACGTGAAGGCGTCCTGCGAGGAGGGCGGGAACGCGCCGTTCGCGTAGCGGGCCACCTCGTTGACGATGACGTCCTCGTTGACGGTCTTCTTGCCCACCTGGAACAGCCACTCGAGCGCGTTGTGGAAGTACTTCGTGCCCTGGGGGCCGCGCTGGAGGATGAGGTCGAGCTGCGCCAGCGAGGAGTGGTACAGCCCAAGCCGGTACAGGCTCTTCGCGAGCTGGTAGCGCGCCTCGTCGTGCGCCTCGGAGAGCGCCGGGTCGCGGAGGATGGCGTCGTAGGCGAGCGCGGCGGTGTCGAAGTCGCCGCGCTGGAACACCTGGTTCGCCGCCGCCATCCGGCGCGGCGCCTCGCCCTTCTTCGCCCCGGCTGCGCCGATGTCGAGCTCGGGGAGCGTGGTGGGCGCCGGCGGGCGCTTCGCCTCGGGCGCCTTCTTCGGCTGGGCCTTCTTGTCCTGCGCCTTCTTCTCGTCCGGGACGAGGTCCATCCCGAGCTGCGCCGAGGCGGGCAGCGCGCCGGCGAGGACGGCGGCGGCGGCGGCGAGGGCGAGCGAGCGGAGCAGATGCGGTGTCATGGGCCTCACCCGTTCACGTGTCGTCGCGATGGACGACCGGGACGAAGAAGGAGAGCCCGGCCTCGGCCATGAGCTGGGTCTGGAGGTTGCCCGAGGAGAGGTGCGGGACCGAGTAGATGACGTCCTTGATCTCGAGCCGGAGCGCCATGAAGCGCGCGAAGAAGACGCGCGCGCCGAGGCCCACGTGGCCGCCGGGAGAGGTGGCGTTGCCGGGCACCTGCCCGCTGTTGGCGTCCGCGGGCTTCAGCACGTCGCGGTAGCTGACGAGGTCCGCGCCCGCCAGGAGCGAGAGGTCGAAGTGGAGCGCCTTCTCCGCGAAGACGTTGAGCTTGCCGTAGATGGGCGAGAACTCGAGCTCGAGGCCGGTGATCCACTTGATGTCGCCGGGCACCTGGTACAGCTGCGCGGCGCTGGCGGAGGTGCAGGTCTTGTTGAGCGGGCAGATGGAGGTCGAGCCGGTGGGGCTGGACGTGCCGGCGGAGCCCGTCAGCCCGAGCGCGAAGTAGTCGTTGAAGTGGTAGGCGAGCTTCGCCCCGCCCTGGTACTTCGAGAAGAAGGCGTCGTCGACCGAGAGCGCGCCCAGCGCGGTCAGCTCGAGCTTCCCGCCCTTCTGGTAGAGCTGCCCCGAGACCGGCTTCACCTTGTTCTCGAAGGCGTCGGCGGCGCTGGCGCGGGCCGCGCGCGGGGCGAGGGCGGCGAGCGCGACGGCGCACGCGAGGGCGGTGGCGGCGCGCGAGGTCATGGGTAGACGTACTCGAAGGTGAAGGGCCAGAAGATGGACACGCCGAGCTGCGCGGCCACCACCTTCTGGACCGTGCTCGGCGCCTGGGTCACCGGCTGGTCCGGGTAGAGCGTCGCGATGAGCCCGCCGTCGATGGCGAGCCAGCTCTTCGGGTAGAAGCGGATGCCGCCGCCGAAGTCGGTGGCGATGTGCGGCCCCTCCTTGCGCGGCGCCGAGCTGGTGGCGCTCCAGACCCCGCCGAAGCCGGCCAGGAGGTAGACGTCGAAGTGGACGATGGAGGAGCCGAGCCAGGCCACCTTGCCGTACACCGGCGACCAGATGCCGTCGAGCATGAGCTGCCCGTTGAGCTCGCTCTGGAGCAGCTGGCTCGAGAAGGCCGCCTTGGCCTCCCGCACGTGGTTCGAGCGCAGCTGGGTGTAGTAGGCGCCGCGCAGCGCGAGCGCGAAGCTGTCCTCGAAGTTGTAGGCGAGCTTCCCGCCGAACCCGACCTTCTCGTAGAAGGCGTCGTTGACGGTGGCCGGGAAGGCGAGGCCGAGCTCCAGCCGGTGCGCCTTCATGAAGCCCTTGCGCTGCACCGCCTTCACGCGGTCGCCCAGCGCCACGTCGCTCTCGCCGGCCGCCAGCGGCACGACGGGTTCGCTCTTCCTCGCCCGGGCCGCCTCGTCCGCGGGGCGCGCGCTCTCCGGCTGCGGCTGCGAGAGATCGAGGCCCGGCGGCTCTTGCGCCTGCCCCAGGGCTGCGAGCGGGGCGAGCAGGAGGGCGAGGAAGGTGTATGTATGTCTTGGTAGATCCAAGGGTATCCCGCCGGTCAAGCCACGGGTCGCATGCTAGTACGAGTTCCCGGGACGGGCAACGGAAGGTCCCCTTGGCAAGGGACTGGACGCGCGCCGCGGCGTGGGGTCGTTGCGCACATCTCGCGCACCGGCGCTCCCTTGCTGGTGCCGGTTTCGCGTGCTAACCCTTCGCCGCGATGCGCACCGTCGCCACGGCCGCTGCCGCCCTCGCCCTCGCCCTCGCCGGTTGCCAGGCGCCCGACGTGGGCTCCCACTGCGACTTCTCCTTGCAGCTCCCCGCGACGCTCGCCGGCGACTACCTCGAGTCCGGCAACACGCAGTGTGACAACCTCGTCTGCATCGCCTCCTCCGCGCCGCTCGCGGGGAAGGCGAAGAACAACCCGTACTGCTCGAAGCCCTGCGTGGGCGACGCGGACTGCTCGCCCTCGGACACCGGCCTCGTCTGCCGGGCCGTCGTGCTCGACGACGCGTTCCTCGCCACGCTGACCGACCAGCAGAAGGCCACGTACCTCGGCGGCGCCAGCTCGGGCGCCGGCTCCTTCTCCAAGTACTGCGCCGTCCCGCTGCAGTGAGCTTCACCCCCGCAGGCGCGGCCGCGGTGGGGCTCGCCCTCGCCCTCGCGGCCTGCCGCGCGCCCGGCCCGCCCGCCGGGCGCGGCGCCGACGCCGCCTCCGCCCCGCCCCGCGTGCTCATCGAGAGCCCCTCCGGCCGGGTGAGCGCGGTCGCGGTCGAGCTGGCCCGCGGCGAGGCCCAGCTCGCCCGCGGGCTCATGTTCCGCGAGCGGCTCGGACCGGACGAGGGCATGCTGTTCGTGTTCCCCGACACGGCCGTCCACGCGTTCTGGATGAAGAACACGCTCATCCCGCTCGACATGATCTTCATCGACGAGGGGAAGACCGTGGTCGGGATCGTGGAGCGCGCCGAGCCGCACTCCACCGCGCCGCGGACGCCCGGCCGGCCGAGCCGCTACGTGCTGGAGGTGAACGGCGGCTGGAGCGCGGCCCACGGCGTCGCGGCGGGCGACCGCGTCACCTTCGAGGGCGACGCGGCGCGGGATTAGCCGCGCTCGGGCTTGAGCAGCTCGGCCGCCACCTGCGGGCCGAGGCTGCCGACCATGAGCCGCTCCACGCTCGCCTCGAACGCCAGCCGCGCCGTCTGATCCTGCCAGACGAAGCGGATGGCCATCCCGGGCTCGTCGCCGGGCTCGTCGGCCCGCACCACCTCGCCCTCGATCTCGAACGGCTCCGGGCGGGACGGCACCTGCAGCTTGAACAGGAAGCGCGTGCCGGCCGGCAGCGGCTTCTTCGTCTTGATGAACGTGCCGCCCTTCGAGATGTTCTTCGTGTACTCGGCGAAGAAGCTGTTGAGGCGCTTGTAGCCGACCTCGAGCTCGATCGGAGCGCGCGGGTGCTGGCGGTGTTCCGTCATCGCGCGGCATGGTATCGCAGGTCCCGGGCATGAACGAGGGGCGCACCGCCGACCACATCGCCTCCCTGCTCCACGCGCGGTGGGTGTGGGCGGCGGCGGCCGCGCTGACCCTCCTCGGGGCGGCGGGGGGCGCCCTCCCCCTGCTCGAGGTGCCCGGGTTCGAGCTGGGGCTCGCGGCGGCGCTCCTCTCGGCCCTCCTCGTCGGGCCGGCGCTCGGGATCGCGGCGGCGCGGCGGGCCCTGGCGGCCGCCGCCGCGCGCCGCGGCGGGGCCGGGTTCGCCCCGGGGGCGGCGCCGCGCGCCCCGATCCTCCGCCCCTTCGCCGCCGCTGCGATGGTCCTCCTCGGGCTCCAGGCGCTCCTCTTCTCGGCCTCGGCCGCCCGCGCGGCGCTCGCCACCCCGTGCCGGCCGCTCGCCGGCGCCGCGCTGTTCGCGCTGGTGGCCGCCCCCTCGGCCCTGCTCGCCGCGGCGCTCGGCGTCGCGTGCGGGCTGGCCGCGGCCGGCCGCCGCCGCCGCGCGGCCCTCCTCTACGCGCTCGTCGCGGCGGCCTCGCTCCTCGGCACGCTCGCCGCCGGGTACTTCGGCCCCTCCGCCTCCGCGCTCGACCACCTCCTCGGCGTCTGGCCCGGCCCGCTCTACGACGAGGCGCTGGCGGTGGACCGCCGGCTCCTGCTCTTCCGGGCCGGCACCCTGGCCTGGACCTGCGCCGCGCTCGCGGCGGGGGCGCTCTGGCAGGCGCAGCGCGACCCCCGCCGCCGCGCCTGGGCCGCCCTCGCGCTGGCGCTCGCGGCGCTGGCGGCCCTCGGCGCGCGCGCGCTCGGCGGCGGCACCGCCACGCGGGCGGAGCTGGCGGGCGCGCTGGGCGCGGTGCGGGAGGGCGCGCGCTGCACGGTCCACCTGCCGCGCGAGAAGAGCGCCGAGGAGGCCGAGCGGCTCCTGCTCGACTGCGAGTACGACGCGGCCGCGGTGGCGCGCGCGCTCGGGCTCGCGCGGGCGCCGCGCGCCACGGTCTGGCTGTACCGGAGCGCCGAGGAGAAGCGGCGGCTCGTCGGGGCCGGTCACACCAGCTTCACGAAGCCGTGGCTGGCGGAGATCCACGTCCACGACCAGGGCGTGCCGCACCCGGTGCTCCGGCACGAGCTCGTGCACGCGCTCGCCAGCGCCGCCGCGCCGGGGCTGCTCGGCGTGCCGGCGCGGAAGCTGCTCCTCGTCGACGCCGGGCTCACCGAGGGGCTGGCGGTGGCGGTGGAGGTGCCGGCGGGCCCGTTCGACGTCCACGCCTGGACCCGCGCCCTGCGCGACCAGGGCCGGCTGCCGCCGCTCGCGTCGCTGCTCGGCCCGGCCGGCTTCTGGAGCGCCGCGCCGGCCCGGGCGTACACCGCCGCCGGGAGCTTCCTCCGCTTCCTGCTCGATCGCTACGGGTCGGCCGCGGTGCTGGCGGCCTACGCGGAGGACGACGTGCCGCGCGCCCTGGGCCGCTCGCTGCCGGCGCTCGAGGCCGAGTGGCAGGCGTTCCTCGACGGGGTGAGCGTGCCGCCCGCGCTCGCGGCCCAGGCCGAGGCGCGGTTCGAGCGCGGCAGCCTCTTCTCCCGCGTCTGCGCCCGCGAGGTGGCGGACCTGGAGGTCGAGGCGGCGCGCGACGCCGCCCGCGGCCGCGCCGCCGCGGCCGAGCGGCTCCTGCGCCGCGCCTCCTCGCTCTCGGGCGGGGATCCGGCCTGGCTGCGCGGGGCCGCCGAGGCGTGGCGCGCCGCCGGCGAGCCGGCGCGCGCGGAGGCGCTGCTCGCGGAGGCGCTCGGCCGCGCCGAGGCGGCGGGCGGCCGGAGCGCGCTGCGCGCCTCGCTGCTCGAGCAGCTCGGCGACCTGCGCCTCGGGGCGGGGGACGGCGCGGCGGCGGCGGCCCGCTACCGGGCGGCGCGCGCGCTCGCCCACCCCGCGGGCGCCGAGGCGCGCGCCCTCGACGCGAAGCTGGCGGCGGCCCGCGACGCGCCGCTGGCGCAGGCGGTGACGCCGTGGCTCCTGGGCGGCCCCGGCGCCCCCGGCGCGGTGGCGCGCCTCGCCGGGAGCGACGCGCCGCTGGCGCGGTACCTGCTCGCGCGCGCCCGGCTGGCGGGCGGCGCGCCGGAGCTGGCGATCGAGGCGCTGCGCCGGCTCGATCCCGGCGCGCTGCCGGGCCCCGAGCTCGAGGAGGAGGCCCGGCGCCTGGCGGCCGAGGCGCTCTGCCGGGCCGGTCAGGCCGAGGCCGGGATCGCCGCCTTCCGCGCGCTGGCCCGCGCCGCGCCGCCGGCGTCCGCGCTCCGCGCGCAGGCGGAGGACGCCGCGGCGCGCTGCGCCTTCGAGCGGGACGCGCGCGGCGCGCGGTGAGGCGTCCGCGGGCGCGCCGCGGCGCGCGCTACCCGTGGCGCAGCCGGTCGATGGCCGCCTTGGGGTTCTTCACGCCGTTCTTGAGCAGCCACCAGGTGACCTTCATCCCGCCCTGCGCCAGCACGCTCAGGTAGCCGTGCGACAGGAGCTGGCCGGTCGGCGCGTCGATCTTGACCCTGGCCTTGAGCGCCGGATCCTTCTCCAGCACCAGCTTGAAGAACTCGACCCCGAACTCGCCCACGTCGTCGCTGGGGAGCGAGGTGATGCGCTTCACGGCGCCGTCGGGGAGGTGGAGCGTGAAGTCGGGGTTCACGGCCGGTCCCTCGTGGACCTGCGCCTTCCCGCCCTCGACCTTGAAGTGCGCCGGCCCGCCGTCGAGCTGCAGCGCGACCTCCGCCGCGTCGTGGAGCGGGCGCGTGGCCTTGCGCGCCGCCGCCGACGTCTCGAAGAACTTCTTCAGGGCCTCGTAGCTCGCGGTCGACATGCGGCCGGAATGTAGAGAGCGGGGGCCGGCCTGACAAGCGCCGCCGCGCCGCCCTCCCCATCCCGCCCCCGCAGCCTGCTCGCCCCTCGCCCGGGGCGGTCACTTGTCCGTGTCGTCCCCGTCGCGGCTGGGGTGGCTCGAGTCGGGCTGCCCCGAGTTCGCCGGATCGTACGGGCTGACCCCGGGCGTCTGACCGGTGCCGGCGCCCGTCCCCTCCTCGGTCGCGGGGCCGCTGGCCGGGGCCGCCGCGCGGCCGCCCGGCGGCGTCACCTCGCGCGGGTCGAGGCCGAGCGCGTCCAGCGTGGGCCGATCGAGGGCGGCGGTGGCCGGCAGGCCGCGCGCGCGCTGGAAGTCGCCCAGCGCCGTCTGGGTCCGATCGTCGAAGTTGCCGGTCGGGTCCACCGCGAAGCCGCGGTCGATGAGCGACCGCTGGACGAGCCGCACCTGCTCGGGCGAGAGCTGGGAGGGCGAGATCGCCGCACCCGAGGAGGCGGCGCGGGCGGTGTCCGCGCCGCTGGACGTGTCTCCCGAGTAGGTGGCCGCCCGGTTCGTGCAGGCGACGGCCGCCAGGGCGATGAGGCTGAGTGCGCGCTTCATGAGTTCCCCCCGCGTCGGGTGGTGAGGGCGAAATCTGCCCACCGCCGGCCCGCCTCGCGAGCCCCGGGCGGCGCGCCGGCCGGGCACCGGCCGGGCCACGCCGCAGTTGACGCGCGCAGGCCGGGCGCGCTTTAAACGCGGCATGCGCTCCCTCGCCGCGACCCTGGCCGTCCTCGCGCTCGCCTGCGGGGCCCACCGCATCCCCGGCACCACCATCGACGACACGCCCGACACGCGCGCGATCGTGGCGACCATCGAGGCCTACCGCCAGGCGGCGGAGCGGCGCGACGCCCCGGCGGTGCTGGCGCTCGCCTCCAGCCAGTACTTCGACGACGCCGGCACCCCCGACCCCGCCGACGACATCGACTACCCGCAGCTCGTGAAGCGCCTCACCGCCGACTACGCGAAGATCACCGCGCTGCGGCTCGACATCGGCGTCCGCCGGGTCGAGGTGAAGGGCGACCGCGCGGCGGCCTACGTCTTCTACGACGAGCACTTCCGGATCCAGACCCGGACCGGCGAGGTGGCGAAGTCCGCCAGCGACACCCAGCGCATGCAGCTCGTCCGCGAGGACGGGCAGTGGAAGTTCGTCAGCGGGTTGTAGCAGCCTCCTTCGGCTGCCCCTACGCTCGCCGCTACAGGCCCAGGAGCGCGCGGAAGGCGGGCTCGCCGAGCGCGCGCAGCGCCGCCAGGCGGTCCCGGTAGCGCGTCCAGTCCTTCCAGGCCAGCCGGTCGGCCGAGAGCGTCGCGCGGTGGAACGCGTGGATGCGGGAGGCGGTGTAGCGCAGCGCCACGTAGCGGGTGTGCGCGTAGAGCGCGCCGGCGGTGGCGGCGTCGAGGGGGCGCTCCGCCTGGTAGCCGGCCAGCAGTGCCCGCGCCAGCGCCGGCTCGTGCCGCTCGCCGTAGCACCACGCGTTCACGGCCACGCCGAGGTCGTAGGCGAAGGCGTCGACGCAGCTCATCTCCCAGTCGAGCAGGGCCGAGACCCGCTCGCCCACCCACAGCACGTTGTCGAGGAACAGGTCGCCGTGGACCAGGCCGGCCGGGCCGGGCGGCAGGGTGCGCGCGTGCGCCAGCTCGTCGAGCAGCATGGGCATGGCGGCCGCGACCAGGGGGTCGCCGTCGCCCTCCGGCCCCAGCTCGCGCAGCCAGGCGTCCACCCGCGCCCAGCGGTACGGGTTCGGCCGCGCCGGCGCGAAGCGCGGCGCCAGCGCGTGCAGGCGCCCGAGCTCTGCGCCGATGCGCTCGCAGCGGGCGGGCGTCACGTCGGCGCGCTCCAGCTCCTCGCCCTCCGCGAAGGCGAACAGCATGGCCGGCCGGCCGGCGACCTCGGTCTGCGCCGCGCCGTCGCGGGTGAGCACGAGCGGCGCCCCCGGGAAGCCCTCCCGCGCCAGGAAGCGCAGCACCTCCGCCTCGAACGCCACGTCCTCGACGGTCTTCCCCTCGTTGAGCCGCAGGAACCAGCGCCGCCCGCCCGACCACAGGTGGTAGTTCGTGTTGACGCTCCCCTTCGGCTCGGGCAGCGCGCGCTCCGGCGGCGGCAGGCCGTAGCGCGACAGGACCTGCGCGAGCTGCGCGTCGGAGAGGGGCGTGTAGAGGGCCATCGCGATCCGAGGTGCGGGAAGGGGGAGGAGCATGCCGATCGGCGCCCGGGCCGTCAACGCGCATGCTGCGGACCTGCGCGCCGGCCGCCGGGCGGCTAGACTCGACGCGTGAGCCGCGACCGCGATCCCACCGCCCTCTCCGACGCGCACAACGCGCGCGGCATCGAGCTGGCCGACCGCGGCTGGCTGGACGAGGCCATCAAGGAGTTCCTGAAGGCCATCGAGCTCGACCCGCGCTCCGCGCACGCGCACGACAACCTCGCCACCGTCTACTCCGAGAAGAAGCTGCACCGCGAGGCGCTCCAGGAGTACCTCACCGCGCTCGCCCTCGAGCCGGAGAGCGCCACCGCGCACTACAACCTGGCCTGCTTCCTCGCCACGCACGGGCCGGACATGGCGGTGGCCGAGTACCAGCAGGCCATCCAGCTCGACCCCGAGTACCCCGACGCGCACCTGAACCTCGGCCTGACCTGGGCCGACCAGGGGAAGCCCGAGGAGGCCAGGAAGGAGCTCGAGGTCGCCGTGGAGCTGGCCCCCGCCGATCCGTTCCCGCGCCACGAGCTGGCGGCGCTGCTCATGGACGAGGGCGACTACCGCGAGGCGATCGCGCTGCTCAAGGAGGTGGTGCGGCTCGAGCCCGACGGCTTCGAGGCGCACCTCGACCTCGGCATCTGCTACGCGCAGAAGGGGTTCTACGCCGAGGCGGAGCGCGCTTACGCCCGGGCGGGCGAGCTGTCCCCGGACGACCTGCTCCTCAACTACAACCTGGCGGCGCTGTACGCGCTGTGGGGCCGCCCCGCCCCGGCGCTGGACGCGCTGCGCCGGGCCCTCGCCACCGACGGCGGCAAGGTGCGCCAGTGGCTCGCCTCGGACCCCATGTTCGACGCGCTGAAGGGTCGGCCGGACTTCGAGGAGCTCGTGCACGGTCCGTGATCGGCGGAGCGATCGATCGCTTCACTATCCGGCTGGGCTGCGCTAACGTCGGGGGATGCCCGAGCTCGCCTTCTTCCGCCACGGCGAGGAGCTCCTGCGCGTGGCGCTCGCCGATCGCACCAGCGTGGGGCGCGCCCCCGACTGCGACGTCTGCCTCCCCGACCCCGCCCTGTCGCGGCTGCAGGCCGAGGTCGAGCGGCGCGGCGACGGCTTCGTGCTCGTCGACCGCTCCGGGCGCGGGACGCGCGTCGGCGCCGAGGTGAGGAGCGAGGCCCCGCTCACCGACGGCACCGAGATCGCGCTCGGCGCCTGGCGCGCGCTCTTCCGCGCCGGCCCCGGGGGCGACGACGGGCTCACCCGGCGCGGCGGCCTGACGGCCCTGCGGGCGGCCGGCCCGGAGCCGGCCCCGGCGGCGCGCCTGCGCATCCGCGAGCGGGCCCGCGAGCGCGTGATCGACCTCGACGGCGACCGGCTGGTGGTCGGCAAGGACCCCTCGGCCGACGTGGTGCTCGACGACCCGTTCGTCTCGGCGCGGCACCTGCGGCTGGAGCGCCGGGGGGCGCGCTGGCACCTGCGCGACCTCGGCTCCACCAACGGCACGCTGGTGGGCGGGCTGCGGGTGGCGGAGGCGGAGCTCGCGCCGGGGCTGGCGGTGGCGCTGGGGGACAGCGAGCTCGTGCTGGAGGGCGCGGCGCGGCCGCGCCCGGCGGAGGCCGCCTTCGAGGGCATGATCTCCGGGGCGCCGGCCCTGCGGCAGCTCTTCGAGCTCGTCGAGCGGGTCGCCCCCTCCGACGCGGCGGTGACCATCCTGGGCGAGACCGGCACGGGGAAGGAGCTCGTCGCGCGCGCGCTGCACCGGCTCTCGAGCCGCCGCGACCGCGCCTTCATCCCCGTCAACTGCTCCGCCATCGCCGAGTCGCTCATCGAGAGCGAGCTGTTCGGGCACGAGAAGGGCGCCTTCTCCGGCGCCGACCGGCTGCGCAAGGGCGCCTTCGAGGAGGCGGACGGCGGGACCATCTTCCTGGACGAGATCGGCGAGCTGCCCATCGACCTGCAGCCGAAGCTGCTCCGCACGCTGGAGCTGGGCGAGGTGAAGCGGGTGGGCGCCTCCCGGCCGCTCACCGTGAACGTCCGGATCGTGGCGGCCACCCACCGCGACCTGCAGGCCCAGGTCCGCGCCGGCAAGTTCCGCGAGGACCTGTACTACCGGCTGTGCGTGGTGCCGCTCACCATCCCGCCGCTGCGCGCGCGCGCGGGCGACGTGGGCCCGCTGGCGGCGCACTTCCTCGCCCGCGCGGCGCCGCGCGGGCTCCCGGTGCGCTTCTCCGACGAGGCGCTCGAGAAGCTCTCCCGCTACGAGTGGCCAGGGAACGTGCGACAGCTCAAGAACGTGGTGCAGCGGGCGCTGCTCTTCCGGGGGCAGGGCCTCGTCATCCCGCCCTCCGCCGTCACCTTCGAGGACGCGCGCGGCGCCTCGGCCGGCGCCGGCGACCACGACACCCTGTTCGTGCGCGGCCTCACCATGGAGGACCTGGAGCGCGAGGCGATCCGCCTCTCCCTGCGGCGCCACCGCGGCAAGCGCGCCGCGGTGGTGAAGGAGCTCGCCATCGCGAAGAGCACGGTGATGAAGCGCATCGCCCAGTGGAGCCTGCAGGACGAGGGGCGCGACCCGGCGCTGAGCCTGCCGGACGAGGAGGACTGACGGCGACGCGCGGGTGGAACCGGCGCCGCGGTGGGGTTAAGCCTCCGCGGCGGAGGAGGAGCTCATGAGCGAGACCACGACGTACAGCGGGGGCTGCCACTGCGGCGCGGTGCGCTACCGCGTGAAGATGAAGCTGGAGCGGGTGGCGGCGTGCAACTGCTCCATCTGCTCCAAGACCGGCACGCTGCTCGCCTTCGCCCCGGCCGCGGACTTCGAGCTCCTCGGCGGTCAGGAGGCGCTCTCGGATTACCAGTTCGGCAAGCGCAAGATCCACCACCTCTTCTGCAGCCGCTGCGGCATCCGATCCTTCGCGCGCGGCGCGCAGCCGGACGGCACGCCGATGGTGGCGGTCAACGTGCGCTGCCTCGAGGGCGTCGACGTGGCCTCGATCCCGGTGAGGCCTTTCGACGGGAAGAGCCTCCCCGTCGACTGACGGCCGCGCCTGCGCAGCCGGTCAGCGCCTCTTCGGGGCCGGCTTCTTCTTGCCGCCGGCCGCGAGGTCGTGCAGGCGCGCCTTGGCGCGCTGGGCGGCGGTCGAGCGCGGGTACCGGCTCACCACCTCCTCGAACAGGCCGCGCGCGTCGTCCTTGAGGTCGAGCGCCAGCATCGACTCGCCGGTGCGCAGGAGCGCGTCCGGGGCCTTGTCCGAGCGGGGGAAGTCCTGCGCCACCTTGCCGTACTCGAGGATGGCCTCGCGCCAGCGCTTGTCCCCGTACCACAGCTCGCCCAGGCGGAAGTGGGCGTCGGCCGCGCGGGGGTCGCTCGGCCAGCGCTTCACGAAGTCCTCGTAGAGCACGCGGGCGACCGCGCGCTCTCCCTTGGCCTCCTGGGCCTGCGCCAGGGCGAGGAACTCGCCCTTGTCGGAGGGGAGCTTGAGCTGCTCCACCTTCCGCCGGGCCTCGAGCTCGTCGAGCGCGCCGGAGCCCTTGAGGGCGGCGAAGCGCGCGTCGGTGTCGCTCTTCTGCTGCGCCAGCGCCTGATCGACGAGATCGAGGCGGTGCGCCAGCTCCTCCAGGGTCCCGGAGAGCCGGCGCACGTCCTCGACCAGGCGGTCCTGGTTCACCGCCAGGTCGGCGCCGGTCCGGTGCGCGGTGGCGTTGAGCTCGTCGAGCTTCTTCTGGACCTCGGCGATCTTCCCGTCCGCCGCGGCGATCCGGTCGCGCAGCACGGCGCGCTGCTCTTCCAGCTGCCGCGCCGAGAGCTCGCTCTCGCCCTCCAGCCTCTGGATGCGCGCCTCCATCTGCCGGCCCCGCTCGACGGGGACCCAGCAGGCGGAGGCGAGGAGGAGGGCGAGGAGCGAGGCTCGCTTCACGAGCGGTTGGCCCCACCCGGCGTCACGACGCCGCGGCGGTTCTTCGCGTAGCAGTCCTCGGTGGCCTCGCTGCACACCGGGCGCTCCTTGCCGTAGCTGACCGCCTTCACGGACTTGGCGTCGACGCCCAGGTTCACGAGGTACTTCCGGACCGACTCGGCCCGGCGCTCGCCGAGGTGGAGGTTGTACTCGGTCGTGCCGCGCTCGTCGCAGTGACCCTCGACCGAGAGCGCGACGTTGCCGGCCGCCTTCAGGCACGCCGCCATGGTGTCGAGCGTGCCGCGCGCGTCGGCGTCGAGATCGGCCTTGTTGAAAGCGAAGTGGACCGCGTGCGCCTCGCCGGTGCACGCGGCGGCCGCCTCGGCGCCCGAGGGCGCCGCCTTGGCGACGCACTTGCCGGCCTGGCAGCTCTGGTTCGCGCCGCACTGCGCGTCGCTGTCACACTCCGCCTTCGGGGCGGCGGCGATGCAGCGGCCCGCCTGGCAAGCCTTGCCGGCGCCGCAGTCGGCGTCCTGGGAGCACTCGGGGCGCGGGGCGCACTTGTTCTCCTTGCAGACGAACCCGGCCTGGCAGTCCGTGTCGGCGCCGCACTCCTGGCAGCGGCCCTGCACGCACACCTTGCCGTAGCCCTGCTGGTCCTTGCAGTCGTCGCTCGACTTGCACTCACCGTTCTGGGGCTTCGAGGGACAGCCCGCCGCGACGAGCGCGGTCATGCAAAGCGAAAGCAGGAAGATGCGATTCATTTCTTCTCCTTCGACGGCGTGTCCTTGGGAATGGGGGGTGATCTCCCTCCGTTCGCCGCGCGTGTCAAAGGAAAACCTCGCGGCGGCCCACCCCGGCCGGGCGCCGCCGCCCGCGCCTGCCCGGCCGGGCACCGGGCGGAATTCCCTGCCCGCCCGTTTGTCGTATAGGTTCGGTGCGCCTTGGAAACGCCTGTCCAGCACGTCTCGGCCGTGACCCCGCTCGCCCTCCCCTCTCCCCTCGCGCGCGTCCGCGGCGCGCTCGGCCGCCACCGGCGACCGCTCGCCGCCCTCGCGATCGCCCTGCTCGGCCTGGGCGGCGGGGGGTTCCTGTGGGGGGCCACCCACGGGCTCCCGGCCTTCGACACGCTCAAGGACTACCAGCCGCTGCTCGCCACCCGCGTCTACGGGGTGGACGGCAGCGAGGTCTTCGAGTTCGCGCGCGAGCGGCGGACGGTGGTGCCGTTCGAGCAGATCCCGGACGTGGTCAAGAAGGCGGTGCTCGCCTCGGAGGACGCCAAGTTCTACGAGCACGGCGGCGTCAACTACCTCGCCATCGCCCGCTGCGCGGTGAAGGGGGTGTTCCGCGGGCACTTCGGCTGCGGCGGCTCGACCATCACGCAGCAGGTGGTGAAGACGTTCCTGCTCCAGAGCGAGTGGCGCCCGAAGCGCAAGCTCAAGGAGCTCGTGCTCGCCCCGCGGCTGGAGCGGAACCTCTCCAAGGACGAGATCCTCTTCCTGTACCTCAACCAGATCTACTTCGGGCACCGGCGCTACGGCGTCGAGGAGGCCTCCCGCTTCTACTTCGGCAAGGGCGTGCGCCAGCTCACGGTGGGTGAGGCGGCCATGATCGCGGGCGTGGTGCAGTCCCCCGAGCGGCTCTCGCCGGTGAAGCACCCGCAGGCGGCCAAGGAGCGCCAGAAGTACGTGCTGCGCCGCATGGCGGAGGAGGGCTTCATCTCGCGCCAGGTGGCCGAGGCGGAGATGGCGAGGCCCATCGCCGTCGCCCGGCGCGACGAGGACCCGCCGGGCGCCTGGTACGCGGACGCGGTCCGGCGCTACCTGGACGAGGCGTACGGGGCGGATCGCGTCGAGACCGACGGGCTGGTGGTGGACGTGGCGATGGACCCGCAGCAGCAGCGGGCGGCCGAGGAGGCGATGGAGGCGCAGCTCCGCGCGGTGGACAAGCGCCAGGGCTGGCGCGGGGCGGTGGCCCACCTCGAGCCGGGCCAGGTGACGGGCGCCATGCCGCTCTGGCGGGAGCGGCTCAAGGCGGCGCAGCCGCGCGCGGGCGAGGTGCTGGTCTGGGACCTGGGCCGCGTCTCCCCCGACGACGTCGAGCCCGGCGCCGAGAACCACGGCGACGTGCGCCGCATGATGCGCGTGAAGCCGCTCCTGCCCGAGCACCTCTACGACGGGCTCGTCACGCAGGTGACCGACCGCTCGGCGCAGGTGGACCTCGGCGACGCCCGCGGCACGCTGACGCTCGCCGACGTCGGGTGGGCGCGCAAGTACAACCCGGCCTCCGCCACCGCCTCCCCGCGCCGCATGAAGGACGTCGTGAAGCCGGGCGACGTCGTGCTGGTGCGCGCGCTGGGCGGGAAGGTGAGCCCGGCCGAGCTGGCCCGCGCCGGCAAGCCCATCCCGCTCGCGCTGGAGCAGGTCCCCAAGGTGCAGGGCGCGCTGGTCGCGGTGGACGTGCCGAGCCGCGGCATCCGCGCGCTGGTGGGCGGCTACGACTACGCGCTCTCGCAGTTCAACCGCGCGCTGCAGGCGAAGCGCCAGCCGGGCTCGGCCTTCAAGCCGTTCGTGTGGGGCGCCGCGGTCGAGTCGCGCCGCTACACCCCGGCGACGCTGGTCTACGACACGCCCGACCTCTACCGCGACCCGTGGACCGGCAAGGAGTGGAAGCCGCAGAACTTCGAGCGCGACGCCTACGACGGGCCGCTGCTCCTCAAGCAGGCGCTGGCGCACTCGAAGAACACCGTCTCCGCCAAGCTGGTCGACGCGCTGGGGGTCGACGCCGTCATCCAGTTCGCGCACCGCAGCGGGGTGGAGCAGGAGCTGCCGCGCACCCTCTCGCTCGCGCTGGGCGTGGGCGAGGTCACCCCGCTCGAGCTCGTGAACGCGTACGCCACCATCGCCGCGCGGGGGTTCGCCGCCCGGCCGGTGCTCGTGCTGCGCGTGCGCGATCGCAAGGGGCAGGTGCTCGAGGAGCACCGCCCGCTGGCCGCGCCGGAGGCCTACGCTCCGGCGCCGGCCGTCGTCCAGGCGGCGGCGACCGGGACCGCCCCGGCGGCGCCCATCCCGAGCGCGGATCCGAACGGCGCCCCCGCGGCCGTCTCCCCGGCGGCCCCGGCCCCGGCGCGGGCGCTCCCGGAGACCGGGCTCGAGCCGGAGGTCGCCTTCGTGCTCGCCTCGATGATGCGCGACGTGATCGACTACGGCACCGGCCAGGCCGCGCGGGCGCTGGGCCGCCCGCTGGCGGGGAAGACCGGCACCGCGCAGGACCACCGCGACGCGTGGTTCGTGGGCTTCTCTCCCGAGCTCGCGGCGGGCGTCTGGGTGGGCTTCGACTCGCACGAGCCGCTCGGGGCCCACGAGACGGGCGCGGGCGCCGCCCTGCCGGCGTGGGTGAGCTTCATGCGCGAGGCGCTGTCGCGCCGGCCGCCGGCGGACTTCCAGGCGCCGGCGGGCGTGGAGCTGGCGCGCGTCGACCCGAAGACGGGTCTGCTCGCCGACCCCGCCGCGGCCGACGCCGTGCTGGTGCCCTTCGTGAGCGGCACCGCGCCGCAGCACAGCGCGGCCGAGCCGCCGCCGGGCTCGGCGCCGCAGAACTTCTTCATGGACGATCACTGACGGTCGAGCGCGGCCTCGCGCCCTACCGCACCGGCGACGCCTTGAGCGCGGCCTTGCCTTCCTTCACGTAGACCTGGAACCGCACGGTGCGGCAGCCGTAGCGCTCGACGAGCTGGTCGCGGTTCTTCTGCAGCTTCTCCCGGAACCGCTCGTACCCGACGCCGTCGCGCGCCTCGCCGCACTCCGCCCGGACGCGCTGGAAGTCCTGGTAGGTGGCCTTCCAGTGCTCCTCGTCCTCGTCGCCGGCGACCCACGCCTGCGTGCGGGCGGGGGGCTCGACCGGCGCCGGGGCGGCCGGCGCGGGAGCGACCGGGGCCGGCGCCTCGGGCGGCGCGGCGTCGAAGAGCGATGACGCCCCGGCCGGCGCGGCGAAGAAGTCGCGCGCGGTCGCGTCCTCCTCCTCGCGAGGCGGGTCCGGGGCGGCCAGCGGCGCCGGCTCCGGCGCCGAGAGCTCCGACAGCTCGGCCGGCGCGGGCTCGGCGGCGCGCGCGGGCCAGCCCCCGGCGGCGGCCGGGGCCTCCGGGGCGGGCTCGTCGAGCGCGGCCAGCGGCTCCGGCTCGGGCGCGGTGGGGGGCGGCGGGGCGGGGGCGCGCCGGGGGCGAGGCGCCGGCAGCTCGGCGAGCTGGTCGGGCGAGAGCGGCGCGGCGCCGGTGGCGGCGGGCGGGTGCGGCGCCGCCGCGGCCGTCGCCGCCTCGGCGGCGCGGTTGAGCGCTGCCGCGACCGTGCCGAGGCGCCCGGCCATGATCGGCGCGCGCGCGCTGAAGTCGCCCCGCGCCACCCGGTCGGCGGCGGCCACCAGCTCGCGCGGCAGCACCGTCCGCTGCTCGTCGGTCACGGCGAGGACGAGGACGAGGCCGGCCAGGGAGAGGAGGAGCAGGGTGGCGAGCCCGAGCCACTGGCCGCTCAGCACCGGCCCGAGCGCGGCGGCGGTCGAGACCGAGAGCGCCACGAGACCGGCGCCGGCGGGCGACGGGACGGTGAGCACGCGGTGCGCGGGCGCCTGCACCAGGAGGAGCGGCAGCGGGGGCACCGGGAACGGCAGGTCGAAGATCGGCCGCTGCGGCGCGAGCGTCCCCGCCGAGGCCGGCCGGCCCCCTGCGTCGCGCCCGGCGCTCGCCACCATCGCCGCCTCCTGGGGCGGGAGGGTGCTCTGCACCACCCGCCCGTCCGAGATGGAGGTGACGTCGGCCCCCAGCTCGCGCCGGAGCCCGCGCAGGGTCTCGGCGCCGGCGAGCCCGTCGGGGCCCAGCGACGGCGCGCGCCCCTGGAGCGAGCCGGCCGCGGCCGCGAGGTCGCGATCGAGCTGGCGCAGCGTGCGTTCGGCCGCCCACTGCGAGAAGAGGTGGACGCCGGCGGCGCCCGCGGCGATGACGAGCGCGACGTAGACGAGGACCTTGAGTCGATTCATCGCCCGGCGGTCATAGCGCGCGCCTCCGGACCGGTCAAACCGCCAGACCCTCGCGCCTCGCTGCCGCAGGGCGTCGCGAGGCGCTTGACCACCCCCCGCCCGCGCGCTCTCATGCGCGCTCTCGTCCTCTCTCCCGCGCCCTGGAGCCGCTCGCCCATGAAGATGCTCGCCGCCGCCCTCTCCCTCGCCGCCGGCCTCGGCGCCGCCCGCGCCGACGAGGGGATGTGGACCTTCAACAACTTTCCCTCCCAGAAGGTGGAGCAGCAGTACGGGTTCCGCCCCACCCCGGCGTGGCTCGACCAGGTCCGGCTCGCCTCGGCGCGGCTGGCCCAGGGCTGCTCGGCGAGCTTCGTGTCGAGCCAGGGGCTCGTGCTGACGAACCACCACTGCGCGCACGTCTGCATCGAGCAGCTCTCCACCGGCCAGCGCGACTACGTGAAGAGCGGGTTCTACGCGCGCACGCAGGCCGAGGAGCCGAAGTGCCCGGCGCTGGAGGTGAACCAGCTCGTGGAGATCACCGACGTCACCGCCCGGCTGAACGCCGCCACCGCCGGCAAGGAGGGGGCCGCGTACGGCGAGGCGCAGCGGGCGGAGATGGCGCGGGTGGAGAAGGAGTGCCAGACCTCGGACCGGCTGCGGTGCGAGGTGGTCACGCTCTACCAGGGCGGCGTGTACGACCTCTACAAGTACAAGCGGTACCAGGACGTGCGGCTCGCGTTCGCGCCCGAGTTCGCCATCGCGTTCTTCGGCGGCGATCCCGACAACTTCATGTTCCCCCGCTACGACCTCGACGTCGCCTTCCTGCGCGTCTACGAGGACGGCCAGCCGGCCAGGATGGAGCACTTCTTCCGCTGGTCGGAGCGCGGCGCGAAGGAGGGCGACCTCACCTTCGTCTCGGGCAACCCCGGCGGCACCTCCCGCCAGCTCACGGTGGCCCAGCTCGAGTACGCCCGCGACGTCGGCCTGCCGGACGCGCTCCTGCGCCTGGCCGAGCTGCGCGGCCGGCTCGCCGAGTACCGCCACCGCGGCGCCGAGCAGGCCCGCCACTCGAACGCCGACCTCTTCTACGTGGAGAACAGCTACAAGGCGCTGCGCGGGCGGCTGGAGGCGCTCCAGGACAAGACCTTCTTCGCCTCGAAGGTGGCGGCCGAGGGGAAGCTCCGCGCCGACCTGGCGAAGGACCCCGCGCGCGCGCAGCGGTACCTCCCCGCCTTCGACGCCATCGCTCGCGCCCAGGCCGACCTGAAGCAGCTCCGCCGCCCGCTCAACCAGCTCGAGCGCGGGCTGGCCTTCTCGGGCGACCTGTTCCGCCTCGCCCGGCAGCTCGTGCGCGGCGCCGAGGAGCGGCCCAAGCCCAACGGGCAGCGGCTGCGCGAGTTCCGCGACTCGGCGCTGCCGGCCGTCACCCAGGCGCTGTTCAGCCCGGCCCCCATCTACCCCGAGTTCGAGAAGTTCCAGCTCGCCTTCTCCCTCGAGAAGCTGCGCGAGGCGCTCGGCGCCGACGACCCGGCGGTGAAGAAGGTGCTGGGCCAGGCCTCGCCGGAGGAGCTGGCCGAGCGGCTGGTGAACGGGACGAAGCTCGCCGACGTCGGCTACCGGCGCAAGCTGTGGGAGGGCGGCCAGGCCGCCGTCGCGAAGGCGGCCGAGGACGACGCGATGATCGCGCTGGCGCTGCGCGTCGACCCCGACGCCCGCGCCGTGCGCAAGCGGTACGAGGACGGCGTGGAGGCGGTGACGAAGCGGAACGCGGAGCTCATCGCGAAGGCGCGCTTCGAGACGGAGGGGACGAACACCTACCCCGACGCGACCTTCACGCCGCGGCTCTCCTACGGCACCGTCAAGGGGTACCAGGAGAACGGCCGGGAGGTGCGGCCGCTCACCACGCTCGGCGGCGCCTTCGAGCGGGCGACCGGCCGCGAGCCGTACGCGCTGCCGCAGAGCTGGCTCGACGCCCGGGCCCGGCTCGACCTCGCCACCCCGTTCGACATGGCGACCACCAACGACATCATCGGGGGCAACTCCGGCTCGCCGGTGGTCGACCGCGACGCGCGCGTGGTGGGGCTCGTCTTCGACGGCAACATCCAGTCGCTCGGCGGGGACTACGGCTTCGACCCCGCGCAGAACCGGGCGGTGGCGGTGCACGGCGCCGCCATCCTGGAGGCGCTCGCGAAGGTCTACCGCGCCGACCGGCTGGTGCAGGAGCTGCGGTCGTCGGCCGCGCGCTGAGGAGGGTCGCGGCCGGGCGGCGCCCGCGTCGGGCGCCGCTCCCTCCCCGCCTTCACCCGGCCAGCGTGTCCTTCGGCCGGGCGGCCGGCGTCTCCAGGACCTCGCGCACCTTGACCGCCAGCGCGCGCGGCGTGAACGGCTTCGGCAGGAACGCCGCCGTGGTCGGGGCCGCGGCGGTGAGCTCCTCCGCGTAGCCGGACACGAAGAGCGTGCGCAGGCCGGGGCGCAGCGCCTCGAGGGCGCGCGCCAGGGCCGGGCCGCTCATGCGCGGCATCACCACGTCGCTCACGAGCAGGTCGATGTGCGCGGGGTGCGCGCGGGTGCGCTCCAGCGCCTCGGCGCCGCTCCGGCAGGGGAGCACGTGGTAGCCGAGGGCGGACAGGGCGCGCGCGTTCACCTCCAGCACCAGGCCGTCGTCCTCGACCAGGAGCACCGTCTCGCCGCCGCCGCGGGTCGTGCCGGCCGGCCGCTCCGGCTCCGCCACCGGCGCCCCCTCGGCGCGCGGCAGCAGGATGTCGAAGCGCGTGCCGCGCCCGAGCTCGCTCGCGACCGAGATGTGCCCGCCCGACTGCTTCACGGTGCCGTACACGGTGGCGAGCCCCAGCCCGGTGCCGCGGCCCGCCTCCTTGGTGGTGAAGAAGGGCTCGAAGATGCGCGCCAGCGTCTCGCCGCTCATCCCGCTGCCGGTGTCGCTCACCGACAGCAGCACCCACTCGCCCGGGGAGACCTCGCGCGCCTCGGCCGCGTCCGGCGCGATCCGGACGTTGCGCGTCTCGAAGGTGAGGCGCCCGCCGCGGGGCATGGCGGCGCGGGCGTTCACGGCCAGGTTCACCAGCACCTGCTGCAGCTGGGAGGGGTCGACCTTGACCGGCCAGACGTCGGCCGAGACCCGGCACGCGATCTCGATGTCCTCGCCGACCATCCGCCGCAGCATCCGCTCGGTCTCGAGCAGGAGCGCGTTGAGCGACACCGCCCGCGGCGCCACCACCTGCTTCCGCGCGAAGGCGAGCAGCTGGCGCGTGAGCTGCGAGGCGCGCATCGCCGCCTCGCGCACCACCCCCAGGTCCTCGCGGGCGGGCGACCCCTCCGGCACGCCCTCGGCCGCGAACTCGGCCGCCGAGAGGATGGAGGTGAGCAGGTTGTTGAAGTCGTGGGCCACCCCGCCGGCCAGGCGCCCGATGGCGTCCATCTTCTGCGACTGCTGCAGCTGCTCCTCGAGCAGGCGGTGGTCGGAGACGTCGCGGTGAGTCCCCACCATGCGCAGCGGCTTGCCGTCGTCGTCGCGCCCCACCACCTTGCCGCGGTCGAAGATCCACTTCCAGCCGCCGTCGGCGGTGCGGAGCCGGTGCGTGCTCTCGTAGTGCGGGCTGCGCCCCTCGAGGTGAGCGTGGATGCGCCGCGTCGCCTCGGCGCGGTCGTCCGGGTGGATCGAGATCTCCCACTCGTGCATCGACCGCGGCGCGTCGCCGGGGGCGTACCCCAGCATCGCCTCGTACTGGGCGTCGTAGAGGATGGTGTCCTCCTGGATGCGCCAGTCCCACAGCCCGAGATCGGTGCCCCACAGCGCCAGCTCGAGCCGCTCCTCGCGCGCGCGCAGCGCACGCTCCGCCTGCTGCCGCTCCAGCTCGGCCCCGGCGCGGGCGGCGAAGATCTCGAGCAGCGCCCGGGCCTGCCCCAGCTCCGGCTGCTCCGCGCGGTAGAACGCGGCCAGGAGGCCGATGCGGGTGCCGGCGCTGTCGAGCAGCGGGGTGCCGACGCAGGCGCGGGCGTCGAGCTCCGCCAGGAGCGGATCGCGCGGGAAGAGCTGCTGCACGGCGGCCGCCCACCCGGCGCTGCTCCCCGCCACCAGGTTCTCGCAAGGCGAGCCCGCGATGTCGCACTCGATGGGGCCGGACAGCGCGCCGTCGGCGTGGAAGGCGAGCGTCCGCAGCCGGCGGCCGCCGGGCAGCAGCTCGGCGGCGAGCACGTACTCGGCGCGGAGCGCGGCGGCCAGATCGGCGACCAGCGCGCGGAAGAAGCTGTCGCCGGTGAGCGCGGAGAGCGAGCGCGCCGCGAGCGCCAGGGCGTCGTCCGCCACCACCCGGCCCGCCAGCGGGCGCAGCACCGCGGTGAAGCGGCGCGGGGCCGCGGCGTGCTCCTGGAGGGCGACCTCGACGCGCAGCGGGCCGCTCCGGCCCACCACCTCGAGCTCGCCCATCCACCGGGCGCGCGGGCCGCCGCCGTGGCCGAGCACGCGGTCGAGGGTGGCGCGCTGCCGCGCTCGCACCGCCGGAGGGAAGAGGTCGTCGAGGGCGCGGCCGGCGAGCGCCTCCGCCGCCGGGCCGAGCAGGTCGGCGGCGAGGACGTTCGCGTCGAGGACGCGCAGCTCGGCGTCGACCGTCAGGACGGCGGCGCCGCACAGCTCGCTCACGATCCTCCAGCACTCGCCGGCCTCCACGGCGGCGGCGCCCTGATTGACCTGGCTCAAGCGCCCCTCTCTTGGGGCGAGTGTATCAGAAGGGGGTCACCCTGCCCCTTTCCGGCACACCGGGGCGCCACGTCGCACCCGATCAGGCGTCCCGGGGCACCGCGATCATGCGCTCCAGGGCGCGGCGCGCCCCCGCGGCCACGTCCGGCGGCACGTCCACCTCGTGCCGGCCGCGCACGAGCGCGTCGCGGACCATGACGAGGTCGATCATCTTCATGTACGGGCAGTGCATGCGGCAGCCGAGGCAGCCGTCGGCGACCACGAACTCCTTGTCCGGCCAGCGCTGGCGGAGCTGGTGCACGATGCCGTGCTCGGTCGCCACGATGAAGGTCTTGGCGGCCGGGTGGCGCGCCACCGCCGCGAGCATGGCGGTGGTGGAGCAGACCTCGTCCGCCAGCTCGACCACGTCCTGCCGGCACTCGGGGTGCGCGATGACGACCGCGTCCGGGTGGCCAGCGCGCGCCTTGCCCACCGAGGAGGCCCGCAGGACGTCGTGCACCGGGCAGCACCCGTCGTAGACCACGACCTCCTTCTCCGGGACCTGCGCCGCCACCCAGCGCCCGAGGTTCTTGTCGGGGGTGAACAGGATCTTCCGCTGCGGCAGCGAGCGCACCACGCTGGCGGCGTTGGCGCTCGTGCAGCAGATGTCCGAGAGCGCCTTCACCTCCGCCGTCGAGTTCACGTAGGTGACCACCGCGTGACCGGGGTAGCGCGCCTTCCAGTCCTCCAGCGTCTCGGCGGTGATGGAGTCGGCCAGCGAGCAGCCGGCGGAGAGGTTCGGGAGGAGCACGCGCTTCTTCGGGTTCAGCACCTTGGCCGACTCGGCCATGAAGTGGACGCCGCAGAACACGATGGTGGACTGCGCCGCCTTCTGCGCCTCGACCGCCAGCTGCAGCGAGTCCCCCACGAAGTCCGCCACGGCCTGGACCTCGGGCACCTGGTAGTTGTGGGCCAGGATGACGGCGTCGCGCGCGCGCGCCAGGGCCCGGATCTCCTCGTGGAGCTCGCGCGCCGAGGCGGGGGAGAGATCGCTGCCGGCGACGGGGCTCGCCACCGGGTCGTGCATGGGAAGGACGGGCAGGCTCATGAGGTCTTCACCCTCGCGCCGTGCGCGGGCCGGATGGCGCCCGTCCCGGCGGGGAAGAGGCGCCAGAACTCGCGCCGGACCAGGCCGACGATGGCGCCGCTCTTGGTGTGGCCGTGGTAGGCGGCCACCGCCTCCAGCATGGCGACGTCCTCGTCGGTAGCGGAGAAGCTGCGGACCTTGGCCGCGCGGCCGTTGCTCTTTTTCATAACTGTTATATAACTTTTCGTAGTCTAACCGAGCCGCCCGCCGCGGCGCAACCCCGAGCCTCCGGCCGATCTCCCGTGCAGCTCGCCGTCACCTCCCCCCTCGATGCCGCCGGCGACGCCGCCGCCCGCGCCGCCGCGGCGCGTCACGGCCTCCCCTTCGCCGCGCGCACGGGCCGGCCGCTGGCGGAGGTGGCGGCCGCGAGCGGCGCCGACGCCCTGCTCGTCGTGTCGCGCAGCCGCGCCGCGCTCTACCTCGACGGCGCCGAGCACCCCTGGCGCGCGGGCATGGCCGCGCTGCGGGTGAAGCGCCTGCTCCAGGGCGAGCGCTCGACGCGGGACGGCTTCCTCGAGGCCGCCCAGCTCCGCCCCGGCGATGCGGTGCTCGACGCGACGCTCGGGCTGGGCATGGACGCGCTCGTGGCCGCGGCGGCAGCCGGGCCCGGCGGGCGGGTGCTGGGGGTGGAGGCGTCCCCGGCGCTGGCGGCGCTCACCGCCGAGGGGCTGGCGCGCTGCGAGCTCGAGGCGGCCCGGCGGGTGGAGGTCGTCCGAGCCGACGCGGCGGCGCTCCTCGCCTCGCTGCCCGAGCGGAGCGTCGACGTGGTGGCCTTCGACCCGATGTTCCGCTTCGGGCGGGCGGGGGCCTCCGGCTTCGACCTCGTGCGCCGGCTCGCCGATCCGCGCCCGCTCGCGCCGGAGACGCTGGCCCGCGCCCGTCAGGTCGCGCGCCGGTGGGTGGTGGTGAAGGACGGGACGCCGGGCTGGGATCTGGTTCGCCTCGGGCTCAGCCCGCTGCCGAGCGCCCGGGGAGCGGAGCGGGTGTATGCCCGGGTGGCGGCGGAGGGTTGAGGAGGCCTCGCCGAGGGCAGCGGGGAGAGGGTCCGCACCGCGAGTCCACGGCGCGGCGCCCACCTCGCTCAGGCGGCCGGGGTCGCCTCGGAGCCGGCCGAGGTCGGGCCCGGCGGCCCGCCCTGGTGCTGCCCCGCCGGCAGCTTCTGGAAGAACGCGTCCGGGTCCTCGAGCCGCAGCGCCTCGCGCAGCACCTCGTCGGTGTGGTCGACGAGCACGATCTGCAGCTGGTCCCGGATCTTCTTCGGGATCTCCCGGACGTCCTTCGCGTTCTCCTTGGGGATGAGGATCTTCTTGATCCCCCCGCGGTGCGCCGCGAGCACCTTCTCCTTGAGGCCGCCGATGGGGAGCACGCGGCCGCGGAGCGTGATCTCGCCGGTCATCGCCACGTCCTTGCGGACCGGGAGCCGGCACAGCGCGGAGACGAGCGTGGTCGCCATGGTGATGCCGGCCGAGGGCCCGTCCTTGGGGATGGCGCCCTCGGGCACGTGGACGTGGATGTCCATGTTCTCGATGAAGCGCTTGTCGAGGCCCAGCACCTCGGCGCGCGAGCGGACGTAGCTCATGGCCGCCTGGGCGGACTCCTGCATCACCTCGCCCAGCTTGCCGGTGATCATGAGCTTGCCCTTGCCGGGCATCACCGTCGCCTCGATGGTGAGCAGCTCGCCGCCGAGCTCGGTCCAGGCGAGGCCGGTGGTGAGGCCGATCTGGTCCTCCGCCTCGGCGGTGCCGTAACGGAAGCGGGGCGGCCCGAGGAAGCGCTGCACCGCCTTCGGCCCGATCACGTACTTCTTCTCGCGGCCGTGCTTCAGCACGTCCTTCGCGATCTTCCGGCAGACGCTCGCCACCTCGCGCTCCAGCGAGCGGACGCCCGACTCCTTCGTGTACCGGTGGATGAGCGCCTTCACGGCGTCGTCCCGGAACTCGATCGACACGCCATCGAGGCCGTTCGTCTCCACTTGCTTGCGCACCAGGTAGCGGCGCGCGATGGAGAGCTTCTCGAGGTCGGTGTAGCCGGCCAGCCGGATGACCTCCATGCGGTCCTGCAGCGGGCCGGGGATGCCGCTCATCGTGTTGGCGGTGCAGATGAACATCACCTTCGACAGGTCGTAGTCGAGGTCGAGGTAGTGGTCGTTGAAGTTGAAGTTCTGCTCCGGGTCGAGGACCTCGAGCAGCGCCGCGGACGGGTCGCCGCGGAAGTCGGTCGACATCTTGTCGACCTCGTCGAGCAGGAAGACCGGGTTCCCCGACCCCGCCTTCTTGAGCGACTGGATGATCTTCCCCGGCAGCGCGCCGATGTACGTGCGGCGGTGCCCGCGGATCTCGGCCTCGTCGCGCACGCCGCCGAGCGAGATGCGGACGAACTTGCGGCCCATGGCGCGCGCGATGGACTTCGCGAGCGAGGTCTTGCCGACGCCGGGCGGGCCGACGAAGCACAGGATGGGGCCCTTGATCTTGTCGACGAGCTTGTGGACCGCGAGGTACTCGAGGATGCGCTGCTTGGGCTTCTTCAACCCGTAGTGATCCTCGTCGAGGATGGACTCCGCCTCGGCGATGTCGAGCTTGTCGTCGGTGTACTCGTACCAGGGGAGCGTCAGGATCCAATCGATGTAGTTCCGGACGACCGTGGCCTCGGCGCTCATGGGGCTCATCATCTTCAGCTTCTTGAGCTCCTTCTTCGCCTTGAGGTTGGCCTCCTTCGACATCTTCTTGTTCTTGATCTTCTCCTCGAGCTCCTGGATCTCGTTCTTGAACTCGTCGCGCTCACCCAGCTCCTTCTGGATGGCCTGCATCTGCTCGTTGAGGTAGTACTCCTTCTGCGTCTTCTCCATCTGCTTCTTGACGCGGGTGCGGATCTTCTTCTCGACCTGCAGGATCTCGATCTCGCCCTGCATGAGCTCGTACAGCTTCTCGAGCCGCTTCTGCGGGCTCTCCGTCTCCAGGATGGCCTGCTTGTCGTTGAGCTTGAGCGAGAGGTGCGCGACGATCGTGTCGGCGAGGCGCGCCGGGTCGTCGATGGTCGAGACGCTCATCAGCATCTCGGGCGGGATCCGCTTGTTGAGCTTGACGTAGGCCTCGAAGGTCGACTGCACCGACCGCATGAGCGCCTCGAGCTCGACGGTGCGCTCCACCGGCTCCTCGATCTCCTCGGCCTCGACCTCGAAGAACTTGTCGGCCGCGACGAAGCGCCGGACGCGCGCGCGCTTCTTGCCCTCCACCAGCACCTTCACGGTGCCGTCCGGCAGCCGGAGCAGCTGGATGAGGGTGCCGACGGTCCCGACCGGGAAGATGTCGTCGGCGGTCGGCTCGTTGGTCTTGGCCTTCTTCTGCGCGCACAAGAGGATGGTCTTGTCGGAGGCCATCGCGTGCTCGAGCGCCGCGATCGACTTCTCGCGCCCGACGAACAGCGGCACCACCATGTGCGGAAACACGATGATGTCGCGGAGCGGCAGCAGCGGCAGCCCGGCCACCCTCGGCTTGCCGTCCCGCTTGCCGTCCTCGTTGCGGAAGAACATGGACATCGCGCGCTTCGCTCCTTCGGAAGGGTCCCCACCCGACACTAGCATCCCGAAACTGCGGACCCGGTCTTCTTGTTCCAGGCCGGGCCGTCCGTCAAAGGAGTTCGAGGGACCGCCCGGAAAGGCGAAGGCCGGGCAGGAGCCCGGCCGAGGCGTGGCAGGAGAGGTCGGACGGCGGCCTACGCGCTCTCCGCCTCCTTCTGCATGACCACCAGGGGGGCCTCTTTCTTGTCGATGACCTCCTCGGAGATCACGATCTCGCGCACGTTCCGCTTGCTCGGCACGTCGTACATGATGTCGAGCATCGCGATCTCGAGGATGGCGCGCAGGCCGCGCGCCCCCGCCTTGTTCTTGAGCGCGGCGCGGGCGATGGCGCGCAGCGCGCCGTCGGTGAACTTGAGCTGCACCCCGTCCATCTCGAGCAGCTTCTTGTACTGCTTCACCAGCGCGTTGCGCGGCTTGGTCAGGATCTCGATGAGCGCGCCCTCGTCCAGCTCCTCGAGGCTCGTCACCACCGGCAGGCGGCCCACGAACTCGGGGATCATGCCGAACTTGAGCAGGTCGTCCGGCTCGACCAGCGAGAGCAGCTCGCCGACGTTCTTCTCCGTCTTCGACTTCACGTCGGAGCCGAAGCCGAGGCTCTTGCCGCCGATGCGGCGCTCGATGACCTGCTCCAGCCCGCAGAAGGCGCCGCCGCAGATGAAGAGGATGTTGGTCGTGTCGACCTGCAGGAACTCCTGCTGGGGGTGCTTGCGGCCGCCCTTCGGGGGCACGTTCGCGACCGTCCCCTCGATGATCTTGAGCAGCGCCTGCTGGACGCCCTCGCCCGACACGTCGCGGGTGATCGAGGGGTTCTCGCTCTTGCGGGCGATCTTGTCGATCTCGTCGATGTAGACGATGCCCTTCTGCGCCCGCTCGATGTCGTGGTCGGCGGCCTGCAGCAGGTTCACGATGATGTTCTCGACGTCCTCGCCGACGTAGCCCGCCTCGGTGAGGCAGGTGGCGTCCGCGATCGTGAACGGGACGTTCAGGATCTTGGCCAGCGTCTGGGCGAGCAGCGTCTTGCCGGAGCCGGTCGGGCCGAGCAGCAGGATGTTCGACTTCTGCAGCTCGACGTCGTCGACGCTGATGCGCGTCTCGATGCGCTTGTAGTGGTTGTGGACGGCGACGGCGAGCGTCTTCTTCGCCCGCTCCTGGCCGATCACGTACTCGTCGAGGATCGCCTTGATCTCGGACGGGCGCGGGATGCGGACCTTCTGGTCCCGCTTCTCCTCGCCCGCGATCTCCTCGGCGATGATGTCGTTGCACAGCCCGATGCACTCGTCGCAGATGTAGACGGTCGGGCCGGCGATGAGCTTCTTCACCTCTTTCTGCGATTTCCCGCAGAAGCTGCAGCAGAGGGTCTCGCGCTTCTCCAAAGGCGCCTCCTGGCGTGGCCCGGGGGGCCACCGGCGGCCCCGATCCTCATTCTACTAAGGCTTCTTCGGCTCTGCTTGCCCGGCGCGGTGCCGGTGGACGATCACGTCGTCGAGCAGGCCGTACTCCTTCGCCTCACCTGGGCCCATGAAGTAGTCGCGCTCGGTGTCCTTCTCGATGCGCTCGATCGGCTGCCCGGTGTGGCGGGCCAGGATCTCGTTCAGCCGCTGCTTGAGCCGCAGCGCCTCGCGGGCGTGGATCTCGATGTCCGTGCCCTGCCCCTGGAAGCCGCCCGAGAGCTGGTGGATCATGATGCGCGCGTTCGGCACCGCGAACCGCTTGCCGTGCGCGCCGCCGGCGAGCAGGAAGGCGCCCATGGAGGCCGCCTGCCCGAGGCAGATGGTGGACACCTGGGGCTTCACGTACTGCATGGTGTCGTAGATCGCGAGGCCGGCGGTCACCGACCCCCCCGGGCTGTTGATGTAGAGCGAGATGTCCTTGTCCGGGTCCTCCGACTCGAGGAACAGGAGCTGGGCGATGATGACGTTCGCCACGTCGTCGTCGACGGGCGTGCCCAGGAAGACGATCCGGTCCTTCAGCAGGCGCGAGTAGATGTCGTAGCTGCGCTCACCCCGGTGCGTCTGCTCCACCACGTACGGCATGGGGATGTAAGGCATGGGTTTCTCCCTCGCCGTTTCGCGGCGGTTCCTGCGACTACTTGAAGTTAGCGGAGGAGGTCAGGAAGGCAAGCGCCTTGTCCTCCCGGACGCGGCTCTGGAGGGCCCGGCGGCCCTCGCCGCCCCGCAGCTCCTGCTGGACGCGCGCGAGCGGCAGGTTGAGCTCGGTCGCGGTGCGCGCGATCTCGGCCTGCACGTCGTCGTCGGTGACCTCGATCTTCTCGCGGTCGGCGATCGCCTCGAGCAGCAGCGCGCCCTTCACCTGGAGCAGCGCCTGCTCGCGCAGGTCGGCCCGGATGCGCGGCACGTCGAGGCCCATCTGCCGGAAGTCGAGCCCCTGGCGCGCGAAGCGGTCGGCGGCGCCCTGGATCATCGCGTCGATGGCGCGTTCCACCAGCGCCGGCGGCACCTCGAAGTCGTTCTTCGCCAGCGCCGCCTTCACCAGCGCGTCCTTGAGCTCCGACTCCGAGCGCCGCTTCTCGCGCTTCTCGAGGTCCTCGCGGACGCGCGCGCGCAGCTTCTCGAGCGTGTCGGCGCCCTCCACACCCGCGTCCTTCGCCAGCTCGTCGTCCAGGGCGGGGAGCTGCCGGACCTTGAGGCCCTTGAGGGTGACGACGAAGTGCGCCGTCTTCCCGCGCAGCTGCGCGACGCGGTAGTCCGCCGGGAACGCCTGGTCGAGCTCCGTCGTCTCGCCGAGCTTCTTCCCGGCCAGCTGGGGCAGGAAGCCCTCCAGGAACTCGCCGGGGTCGACGCGCGCGGTGACGCCCTCGGCGCGGTTGCCCTCGAAGGGCTGGCCGTCGATGGTCCCCTCGAAGTCGATGGTCGCGTAGTCGGCCGCCTGCGCCTCCGCGCGCCCCTCCACCGGGACGAGCTGCGCCAGGCTCTCCTGCAGCTTGCCGAGCTCCTCCGCCACCATCGCGTCGGTCACCTCGACCGGCCGGCGCGAGACCTCGAGCTGCTGGTAGTCCTTCGGCTCGAGCTTGGGCTTCACCTCGACCCGGGCCGTGAACCGGAACGGCTGCGCCTGCTGCAGACCCTCCTCGGCCACGTCGACGCGCGGGGGGGCGACCGCCTCGAGGGCGTGCTCGCGGACCGCGTCGGAGAAGGTCGCCGAGACGAGCTTCTCCACCACGTCGCGCTCCACCTCGTCCTTGAAGTTCCGCTCCAGCACCTTGCGCGGCACCTTCCCCGCGCGGAAGCCGCGCAGCTTCACGCGCCGGCCCAGGGAGGCGTAGGCGCGATCGAGCTCCGCCGCGACGCGCTCCGGGTCCACCTCGACGGTGACCTTCTTCTCCACGGGGGAGAGGGCTTCGACCTCGATCTTCATGGCTTCTTTCTCGCGACTGGGGTGGAAAAGGCGGGTCGGTAGGTACGTGCACTGCCGCGTCGGGTCAAGGGAAATGGGCGGGGAGGGACTCGAACCCTCACGCCTCGCGGCACCGGATCCTAAGTCCGGCGCGTCTGCCGTTCCGCCACCCGCCCCGAGCACCGTGTACCACGCCGAGGCTCCCCTGAACCGCGGCGCGAAACCGTAGTAAACATTCCGTCGTGGACGCTCAGCACCAACACCCCCCGGAGGCGGCCTGCCCCCCGACCTGCCCCGGCTGGTCCGAGGGCGCACTCCAGCTCTTCGCGCTGCAGCGCCGGTACGCCGACATGCTGGCCGCCTGCCAGGCGGCCGAGGCGGTGGAGTCGATCATCGTGAACCCCGCCACCCCCGGCGTGGAGCTCCCGGAGTACCTGGGCGAGGAGCAGCTCGTGCGCCTCAACCTGGTGGTCGGCCGCGACACGCCGGAGCTGCTCATGGACGACTGGGGCCTGCGCTGCTCGCTCACGTTCCGCGGCCGCCGCCTCGACTGCGCGGTCCCCTGGGACGCGATCCTGGCGGGCGTGCTGCGGGCGCCCCCGCGCCGCCGGCCCCGCTTCCAGGTCATCGCCGGCGGCAAGAAGGACGACGGCGACTAGCCTCGCCGCGCGCGAGCCCTGCCCGGAAGCCCGGAAACGAAACGGGGACCCGTCGCCGGGTCCCCGTCTCTTCTTCAGTGAGCGCAGAAGGAATCGAACCTTCAACCTATGGATTAAGAGTCCATTGCTCTGCCAGTTGAGCTATGCGCCCTGGCCCTGCAAAGGGTGGCGGATCTACAACGGCGCCCTCCGGGTGTCAACGCCTGCAACGCGGCCCGGCGAACATCTCGCCGGCCCCCCTGTCTCGCGCCGCCAGCTGGCGCGCCCGGAGGGACTCGAACCCCCGACCTGCGGCTTCGAAGGCCGACGCTCTATCCAGCTGAGCTACGGGCGCGGAGGGCGGCGCGTGGAGAGAAGCATGGGGTGAGTGAAGGGGCTCGAACCCTTAACCCCCGGATCCACAGTCCAGTGCTCTACCGATTGAGCTACACTCACCGTAAAATTTGGCGCGCCCGGAGGGAGTCGAACCCCCGACCCGCGGCTTAGAAGGCCGCTGCTCTATCCAGCTGAGCTACGGGCGCACAGACCCGCCGGGCTTCCACCGTCCACCCCTGTTTTCAAAGAGTCGGGGCGGCGGGATTCGGACCCGCGACCTCCTGCGCCCAAGGCAGGCGCGCTACCAGGCTGCGCTACGCCCCGAAAGTCGCGGCCGCCCCAGCCGCCCAACCAAGAGCGCAGTAACTAGCCTCACGGCTGGTTTTTGTCAAAGGGCTCCGCGCGCGAGGCGCTCGAGGATCGGGCGCAGGGCGCGGAAGGCGGCGCCGCGGTGCGACAGGGCGTCCTTCTCCGCCGGCTCGAGCTCGGCCATGGTGCGGGGCGGGCCGCCCCGGTGCCCCGCCCCGGCCGGCGCGCGGAGGCGCGCCAGCTCGGACTCGGGCAGGAAGAGCGGGTCGTAGCCGAAGCCGTGCGTACCCCTGCGCACGTGCCCGATCCGGCCGCGGCAGGCGCCCTCGACGCACGCCAGCATGCGCCCGTCGGGCGCCGCCAGCGCCAGCGCCGCCACGTACCCGCCGTCGCGAGCCGCGCCCTCCCGGCCGGCGAGCGCCGCCAGCAGCTTGTCGTTGTTCGCCTCGTCGCGGGCGGCCCGGGCCAGCTCCGGGCCGAGCTCGCGGTCCGCCACCCGCGGCAGCGCGCAGGCCGGGCTGGCGAAGCCGTCGTCGAGCTCGGACCAGCGCGCCGAGTAGACGCCCGGCGCGCCGCCCAGCGCGTCCACGCACAGCCCCGAGTCGTCGGCGACGGCGTGCAGCCCCGAGAAGCGGGCGTAGGCCGCCGCCTTCTTCTCCGCGTTCTCGCGGAAGGTCCGGCCGTCCTCCACCACCTCGGGCAGCGGCCGCCCCAGCTCCTCCGGCGAGATCACGGTCACCGGCAGCCCCTCCACCAGCCGGCGCAGCTCGCGCAGCTTGCCGCGGTTGGTGGTCGCGAAGAAGAGCTCCATCGATCAGCCCCTCACCTCGAGCGCCCGCGCCTGCGCCTCCTTCAGGCGCGCGATGCCCGCCAGGGCAGCGTCGATCATCTGATCGAGCTGGTCGCGCCGGAAGGCCTTGCCCTCGGCGGTCCCCTGCACCTCGACCAGCTCCCCCTCGCCGGTGGCGACGACGTTCATGTCCACCTCGGCGGTCGAGTCCTCGCCGTAGTCGAGGTCGAGCCGGACCGCGCCGTCGAGGATCCCGACCGACACGGCCGCCACGTGGCGCTTCACCGGCGCGGTGGAGATCTTGCGCGAGGCCTTGAGCGCCTTCACCGCCAGCGCGAGCGCCACGAAGCCGCCGGTGATGGCGGCGGTGCGCGTCCCGCCGTCGGCCTGGAGGACGTCGCAGTCCACGGTGATGGTGCGCGGTCCGAGCGCGCGCAGATCGACCGCCGCGCGCAGGGCCCGCCCGATGAGGCGCTGGATCTCGAGGGTGCGTCCCCCTTGCTTCCCCTTGGCCGCCTCGCGCGCCATGCGCTCGTGGGTGGAGCGCGGCAGCATGCCGTACTCGGCGGTGACCCAGCCCGCCCCCGTCCCGTAGACGTGCGGCGGCACGCGGTCCTCCACCGAGGCCGTGCAGAGCACCTGGGTGTCGCCGCAGCGGATGAGGCACGAGCCCTCGGCGTGCTTCGAGAAGCCAGGCTCGAGGGAGAGGGCGCGGAGGTCCAGGTCGGCGCGGCCGTTCGTTCGGGAGGGCATGAGGGCGGGCATCTTAACGGTCGGACTGCGGGGCGGCCAGAGGCGAAGCTCGACCGCGACCACGACCGCGACGGCGACCGCGACCGACCACGACCGCTCGACCTCGGGTCAGCGGGCCGCGAGGGCGGAGCGCCAGGCGGCGACGCCCTCGGCGATGGCGCGGGCCACCTGGTCCTGGTACGCCGGCGTCGCCAGGCGGCGCGCCTCGGCGGCGTTCGAGACGAAGCCCACCTCGAGCAGCACCGCCGGCATCCTCGCGCCCGCCAGGACGTAGAACGGCGCCTGCTTCACGCCGCGATCCTCGGCGCCCAGCCCGTGCACCAGGCGCTCGTGGACGGCGTAGGCCAGGCGCGAGCTCTCGGACAGGGCGTCCTTGTCGGCCAGGTCCTGCAGGATCCCCGAGACCGGGTCGCGCGGATCCGGCTCCGGCTCGCCCGCCAGGCGGTCGGCGTTCTCGCGCGCCGCCACCGCGGTCGCGGAGGCGTCGCTGGCGTCGGCCGAGAGGAAGTAGGTCTCGACGCCGTGCGCGCGGCCGCGCGCCGGGCCGGGCATCGCGTTGAGGTGGATGGAGACGAACAGGTCGGCCTGACGCGCGTTGGCGAGCGCGGCGCGGGCCGCCAGCGGCACGGCGCGGTCGGCGTCGCGGGTGAGCACCGCCCGGCCCCCCTGCGCCGCGAGCCGCGCCGCCACCCGGCGCGCGATCTGGAGCGTGAGATCCTTCTCGCGCAGCCCCGACGGCCCCACCGCGCCGTCCTTCTCACCCCCGTGGCCCGGGTCCACCACCACCACGAAGGCCGGCTCGGGCGCGGCCGCGGCCGCCCGGGCGGAGAGGAGCGTCAGGAGGAAGAGCGCGCGGAGCACGCGCGCATTCTAGCTCGCCCCGACCTCGATCCAGACGTCGGACGCCGGCGCGCACGCGCCCACCACCGCCGCCTGCACGCCCGCCTGCTTCAGCGCCGCCGCCAACTCGTCCAGCCGCTCCGGCGCGACCGCCGCCAGCAGGCCGCCGTTCGTCTGGGCGTCGGCGAGCACCAGGCGCGCCGGCGCGTCCAGGGAGGCGTCGAAGCGCACGTGGGGCGCCACCCAGGCCAGGTTCGCGCGCGAGCCTCCCGGCGCCACGTCGCGCTCGGCGAGCGCTCGCACGCCTTCCAGGATGGGCACCGCCCGGGCGTCGAGCCGGAGCGTCACCCCCGAGCCCTGCGCCATCTCGAGCGCGTGCCCGAGCAGCCCGAAGCCGGTGACGTCGGTGAGCGCGTGGACCGCGCCGCTCGCCGCCAGCACCTCGCCCGCGGCGCGGTTGAGGGCCGCCATGACCCCGACCGCGCGGTCCACCAGCGCCGGGTCGGCCTCCCCGCGCTTGATGGCGGTGGTCACGATCCCGGAGCCGAGCGGCTTCGTCAGGAGGATCCGATCGCCCGGCCGCGCCCCGACGTTGCGCAGGACGCGGTCGGGGTGGACGAGCCCGGTGACGGCCATGCCGTACTTCGGCTCCGGGTCGTCGATGCTGTGGCCTCCCAGGATGGGGGCGCCCGCCTCGGCCGCCGCCGCGGCCCCGCCGCGCAGGATCTCGCCCAGGGTCTCCATGGGGAGCTTGCCCACCGGGAAGGCCACCAGGTTGAGCGCGAAGAGCGGCCGCGCGCCCATGGCCCAGATGTCGGAGAACGCGTTCGCAGCGGCGATGCGGCCGAAGAGGAACGGGTCGTCCACCACCGGCGTGAAGAAGTCGACCGTCTCGACCACCGCCTCGGTGGCCGAGAGCTGGTACACCGCGGCGTCGTCGCTCGTCTCGTGGCCGACGAGCGCGCGCGGGTCGCGCGTCCTGGGTAGGTGGCGCAGGACCTGCGCCAGATCCGCCGGGCGGATCTTGCAGGCTCAACCCGCGCCGTGGCTGAGCGTCGTGAGCCGCACCTGGTCCTGACCCGACATGGGGGAGACCCTAGCCGCGCCGGGTCGCCGCGGCAACGCGAGAACGCGGCTCACTGCACCGCGACGAGGAGCCCGCGCTGGACCAGCCGCTCGAGCCGCTCGGCGGCGGCGAGGTCGGGCAGCTGGGCGGCGTCGAGGACGCCCTCCAGCGCGCCGTGCTGCGCGGCCAGGGCGAGCAGCGCGCGGTCGGTCGCGTCGAGGCCCTCGCTCCCCCCGGCCACCACCGCGAAGCGCAGCGGGAGCGCCTGCCGGAGCCGGCGCAGCTCGTCGGTCTGCCGCATGCCCTCCATGAGCAGGCCCTCCATCGACGCGGCGATGGGCCGGAGGCCGGCGCCGCCTGGGGCGGCCGGCTTCAGCTCGAAGTGGCCGTGGCTCCAGCCGAGGAGCCGGTAGAAGCTCTTTTCCGCCGCGAGCTCCTCGCGCCCGTCGATGACGCAGCCCACCACCCGCCCCTTGTCGAGGCGCACCTCGGCCGCGTGCCCGTCGCCCTGCACCACCAGGAGGCCGGTCTTGCGCGAGGTGCCGAAGAGCTGCAGGAGGTCGGGCAGCGGCACCTCCTCGATGCGCCCCTGCATGGCGGCGGCGCGGCGCGGCTCGGCGGTGACCGACGCGCGCTCCAGGCCCGCCCGGACCTCCTCGGCCGTCTGGGCCGGGGCGGGCTCGCGCGCGACCACCTTGAGGATGGACTGGCCGAGCAGCACGCGGTCGCCCTCGGCCACGCGCGCGCGGGTGACCCGCACGCCGTTCAGGTAGGTGCCGTTCGTGGAGCCGAGGTCCTCGAGCACCAGCTCGTCGCCCTCGTAGGCCAGCCGCGCGTGGCGGCGCGAGACGAGCTCCTCGGGCAGGAGCAGGTCCGAGCCCTGCTGGCGGCCGAGCAGCATGGGCCGGCTCGGGTCGATCGGCACCACCCCGCCCTGGAAGCGTCCAGAGAGGAAGCGCAGCGCGAGCGGGCGGCGCGCGGGCATCAGGGAGCGCGGCCTTCTCCGGCGCCGTCAGCGCCGGCCAGCTTGAGGTACATCTCGGCGCTGCGGTTGCCCGGCGACAGGTCGAGCACCGCCCGCCAGTGGCCGACCGCCTCGTCGCGGCGGCCCGCCGCCTGGAGCGCCAGGCCGAGCGACAGCCGCGCCGGGATGAACCCGGGGTTCTGCCGGACGATCTCCTCGTACTCGGCGATGGCGAGGTCGCGGGCCCCCGAGTCGCGGTGCGCGTTGGCGAGCTTGGCCCGGATGTCGACGAAGGTCGGGCACAGCTCCAGCGCGCGCTGGTACTCGCGCACGGCCTCCGGGTAGAGCCCCGCCGAGAGCCACACCTCGCCCAGATCGGCGTACATGTTGGCGAGCTTGCCCTTCACGAAGCGGTCGAGCTGGCCGGGGGCGGCGCCGGAGTGGTCGAGCGCCTGCCGGTAGACGTCGCGCGCCGCCTGGTACTTGCCGGTGTCGTTGTAGAGCACGGCCAGGTTGAGCGCCGCGTCGGTGTAGCCCGGGTTGATGCGGAGCGCGGCCTCGAAGGCGCGCTGCGCCCGCTGGTACTGCCCCTGGTCGTGGTAGACGATCCCGAGCATGTTGTAGACGTCGGCGAACGACTGGTGCTGCTCCACCACCTGCACCAGGTACGGCTCGGCCCGCGCGTACTCCTTCTTGAGGTAGTAGGCGCGGCCCAGCGTGAGAGCCTGCTTGAGGGCGTCGTCGAGCTCGGTCATTTCGGCCGCGAGTCTACTCCAGCCCGATCGCCCGTCGAAGTCCGTGATGCAGGGGCACACCTACACCCCGCCCACCAGCAGCCAGCGCTCTCCCTCGCGCGCCAGCCGGTAGACGCGCCGCTCCTGCCGCGGCGGCGCGCCCGGCGCGGACACCTCGCGGTCCTCGCCCACCTCGGCGCGATCGCGCTCGACGCGGATCTGCCAGGCGGAGACGCGGGTCCGCCCCGGGCCCGCGGCCAGCTCGCCGGCGAGCCGGGCCAGGGCGGCCGCGCGGTCCTCGCCGCCGTCGCGGTAGTCGGGGGCGAGCAGGCGCCCGTAGGCGTCGAGGTCGGCCCGCTCCGCCGCGTCGTGGCGGCGGAAGAGCAGGAGCAGCACGCCGCGCAGCCGGTCGAACTGGTCGCCCTCGCCGCACCAGCGGGCGATGGTGCAGGGCCGCATGTGGAAGCGCTCGCGCCCGACGTAGGCGAGCTGGGCCGCCTCGCCCCGCCAGGCCACCCGCCCCTGGGCGGTGAGCATGGCGACCACGGTCGCCCGGCCGCCCTCGACGAGCGGCACCACGTCCTCGTAGCGGGTCCCGTACAGCTCGACCGTGCCGCCCGCGTGGAACCCGTACACGTCGTCGAGGTGCGCCCGCTCCTGGGCGGCCAGCGCCTGCCGGATCTGCGTCTCGGGGGTGCCGAGCGAGGCGCCCAGCGAGGCCAGCCGCCCCCACGAGAGCCAGGCCGCCACCGCCGCGGCGAGCGCCAGCGCCGCCGGGACGAGGTAGGGCGCGCCGGTGCGGAAGCCGCGCTCCCGCCGGCTCGAGACGCCGATGCGCGAGAGATCGCCCGCCGCGCTCCCGCGCGGCGCCGGCGGCCTACCGGAGCGAGGCAAGGAGCTTCTCCGCCTCCGGCCGCCGCGGGTCCTCCGGGTGCTTCACGATGAGCTGCTGCAGCGCCTGCTGCGCCCGGAACTTCTCGTCCACCTTGAGGTAGGCCTGCGCGAGCTCGAGGAGCGCGGCCGGCTCGCGCGGGGAGCCCGGGTAGTCGCGCACCAGCCCCTCGAGCCGCCCGGCCGCGCCCGCCCACCGCCCGCGCTTGGCGTAGAACTCCGCCACGTACCACTCGTGGTCGGCGAGCATTCCGCGCGCCCGCGCCAGCAGCTTCTCGGCGTCCGGCCGGTACTTGGAGGCGGGGTACTTCTCCAGGAAGCTCGCGAGCGACTTCGCCGCGGCGCGCACCTGGGCGAGGTCCTTCTCCGCCGGCGGGGGGAAGAGGAAGAAGTCGCTCGGCCCGTCCTTCCAGGCGGCGAGGCCGGCCCGGTAGGCGGCGTAGTCGGCCTCCTCGTGGTTCGGGTGCAGCTTGACGAACTGCTGGTAGGCCTCGGCCGCCTCGATGGCGTGGTCCTGGTCGTACTTCGCGTCGGCCAGCCGGAGCTCGGAGAGCGCGGCGTACTTCGAGAACGGGTACTTCGTCTTCACGTGCTCGAAGTAGCGCGCGGCCTCGAGGTAGTTGTGGGTCCGGAGCTCCTCGACCCCGGTCTGGTAGTCCTCCTCGGCCGACTTGCCGTACTTCGAGTCGCCGCCGAAGGCGCCGTGCGCGCAGGCGGAGAGGGCCACGAGGAGGGGGAGGAGGCGGAGGCGCATGGAGCGCGGAAGATAGCCGAAAATCGGCGGCGGCGCAGGCGCCGTCGCGCCGCCCGGCGCCGCCCGGGGGCGAGGCGCTACGGGTCGCCGTCCCCCCGGAGCGGGACGAGCCGGCCCACGGCGGAGGAGGAGAAGCCCCGGCCCAGGAGGAACCGGGCCAGCCGCGCGCGCTCCCGCTCGTCGAGCCCCGCGAGCTCGCGCCCCCGCAGCTTCCGCGCCAGCGCCTCGCGGCACAGCGCGAGCTCGGCCGGCTCGCCGTCGCGGCGGTCCTCGGCGCGCTCCTCCGCCGCCGCGGCGACGGCGGCGCGGGCGCGCGCGGCGTCGATGCCGGCCGCGCGCAGCCGCTCCTCGGCGCGGCGCGGGCCGACGCCCCGGGCGCCGAGGAGCGCGCGTGCCCGGGCCCGGGCGTACGCCGCGTCGTCGAGGTAGCCGAGCCTCGCCGCCCAGGCGATCACCTCGTCCGCCTGCGGCTCGAACCCGGCGCGGGCGAGCCGCGCCCGGAGCTGGGCCTGGCTGCGGGCGTGGAAGGCGAGCACGCGGAGCGCGAGCGCCTTCGCCTGCTCGAGCGGGGTGCCGGCGGGGGCGCGGGCGCGCCTCCGCGACGCGGGGCTCGTCCCGCCTGCCCCGGGCCTCGCTGGCGTGCGCGCGCGCAAGAGCCGGCGGCCGCGCGTCAGAACCGCTCGATCTGGAAGTCGTCCTCGGCGGGGGCCGCGGCGACGGCCGCCTTCGCCGGCGGCGGCCCGCTCGGCGGGCGCGCGGCGGCGGGGGCCGGCGGCGGGCGCGCCGGGGCGGGGGTCGGCGCGGGCGCGGCGGCGGCGGGCGGCGCGGGGGCCGCGTCGAAGCCGTCCCACTTCGAGTCGCTCGTGCCCGAGATGCCGGAGACGCGCAGCGCGAAGTCGTCGGCGTTGGTCGCCTGCCGCAGCGCCTCCTCGTAGGTGATGACGCCCGACTTGAGCAGCCACATGAGCGACTGGTCGAACGTCTGCATGCCGTAGGAGACGTTGCCCTGCGCGATGGCGTCGGGGATCTCCTTGGTGCGGTCCTTGTCCTCGATGAGCTCGCGGACGCGGCCGGTGGCGAGCAGCACCTCGGTGGCCGGGACGCGCCCCTTCCCGTCGGCGCGCGGCACGAGCCGCTGGCTCACCACGCCCCGCAGCACCGAGCCGAGCTGGAGCCGCACCTGCTTCTGCTGGTAGGGCGGGAAGGCCGAGATGATGCGGTTGATGGTCTCGGTCGCGTCGAGCGTGTGCAGCGTCGACATGACGAGGTGGCCGGTCTCCGCGGCGGTGAGGGCGGTCTCGATGGTCTCGAGGTCGCGCATCTCGCCCACCAGGATGACGTCGGGGTCCTGCCGCAGCGCGCTCTTCAGCGCCTGCCCGAAGCTCATCGTGTCGACGCCGACCTCGCGCTGGTTCACGATCGAGCGCTTGTCGCGGATGAGGAACTCGATCGGATCCTCGATCGTCATGATGTGGCACGTCTCGGTGGCGTTGACGTGGTCCACCATCGCCGCGAGCGTGGTCGACTTGCCGGAGCCGGTGGTGCCGGTGACGAGGATGAGGCCGCGCTGCTCGCCGGCCAGCTTCTCGATCACCTTCGGCAGCATGAGCTGCTCGATCGTCTGGATCTTGAACGGGATGACGCGGAACACGCCGCCCACCGTCCCGCGCTGCTGGAAGATGTTGACGCGGAAGCGGCCCAGGCCCGGCACGCCGTAGGCGAGGTCCACCTCGTTCGTCTGCTTGAACTTCTCCTTCTGGAAGTCGCTCATCGTGCCGAACGCCATCCGCGCCACCTCCTCCGGCGGCAGGCGGCGGCCGTCCTTGAGGGGCACGAGGTGGCCGTCCACCCGGAACATCGGCGGGAGGCCCGCCTTGAGGTGGATGTCGCTCGCGTTCGCGCGCAGGGCGACCTGCAGGATCTCGTTCAGCTCCATGGCGGCGCGAGCGTATCACCGGCCGGGCGAGCGTCGCCACGGACGGCCGAGGCGCACGAAGGCGCACCTCGCGCCACGAGTGGTGAACGCTCCCACCGACACGGAGAGTAGAAACGCGAACGGCCGACCCCGAGGGGCCGGCCGTCGCCGCTGCGCGAGCGCGGCCGCCGTGCGGCGGCCGGGCTCCGTCGCGCGCTCGCGGGCGCGAGCGCGTACCTCTCTAGCGCTTCGAGAACTGGAAGCGCTTGCGGGCGCCGGGGCGGCCGTACTTCTTGCGCTCGACCGCGCGGGCGTCGCGGGTGACGAACCCGGCCTTCTTGAGGAGCGGCCGGTAGTCCGGGTTGAGCTCCATGAGCGCCCGGGTGATGCCGTGGCGGATCGCGCCGGCCTGGCCGGACAGGCCGCCGCCGTGCGCGTTCACGAACACGTCCAGCTTGCCCATCTGGTCGACGATCTTGAGCGGCTCGACCAGGATCATCTTCGACGTCTCGCGGCCGAAGTAGGCGTCCATGGTGCGGCCGTTGATGGTGATGTTGCCCGTGCCGGGCGTGATCCTCACGCGGGCGACGGACTCCTTGCGACGGCCGACGTTGATCTGGAGCTGGGGCATCTCGATCCTCTTACAGCGAAAGCGCGCGCTTCTCGGGCTTCTGGGCGGCGTGCGGGTGCTCGCTCCCGGCGTAGACCTTGAGCTTGCGCATCATGTCGCGGCCGAGGGCGGAGCGCGGCAGCATGCGCTTCACCGCGTTCAGGAAGATGGCGTCCGGGTGGCGGGCGCGGAGCTTGTGCGGGGGCGTCAGCTTCGCGCCGCCCGGGTGCATCGTGTGCGTGAAGTACAGCTTCTCGGTCTCCTTCTTGCCCGTGAAGCGCACCTTCTCCGCGTTGAGGACCACGACGAAGTCGCCCACGTCCATGGAGGGCGTGTAGCTGGGCTTGTGCTTGCCCTTGAGGAGGGTCGCGACCTGGCTCGCGGCGCGGCCGACGGGGGCGTCGGCCACGTCCACGACCCACCACTTCCGGCCCTGGAGGGCCTCGCTCTTCGTCGCGCTGTGGGTGCCGTTGTGCATGGAAAAACCTACGGGTGTCCGGAATTTGGAAATGCGCCTTTTAGAAGAGCGCGCGGGGAATGTCAAGGGACACGCGGTCAGCCGCGGGCAAACCGCGCCTTGAGCGCCGCGAGGACCTCGGCCGACCGGGCGGCCACCACTTCCGGCGGCTGCACGTCCTTCGCCGGGTCGTATAGCACGAACGCGGCCTCGGGGAGATCTTGCAGGAAGCGGCTCGGCGTCCGGGGCTCCAGCTTGCCCCGTTTGGTCCGGGCCTGGGCGCGCGTGAGGTGCAGCTCCTCGCGGGCGCGGGTGATGCCGACGTACGCGAGCCGCCGCTCCTCCTCGAGGTCGCGCGCCTCGCCCTGGATCCCGGAGCACGGGAGCAGGTCCTCCTCCATCCCGATCAGGAACACCACCGGGAACTCCAGCCCCTTGGCGGCGTGGAGGCTCATGAGCGCCACCCCGTCCTCCGCGTCCTCGTCCTCGTCCTCGCGCGAGTCGAGCGCCAGCTTGGCGAGGTAGTTGGGCAGGGTGGGCTTCTTGCCGGTGCGCGAGGCCCAGCCCTCGATCGAGCGGAGCACGCTCTCGATCGCCTCCACCTTGCGCTGCGCCGCCTCGGCCGACTTCACGCCCGCCCGGGCGTGCGCGTGCAGGTCCACCTCCGCCACCAGCCGCCTCGCCACCTCGCCGATGGGCTGCCGGTCGAAGGCGAAGGCGTAGCGGTCGATCAGGTCCACGAAGGCGAGCATGCGCTCCGCGGCGCCCCGGGGCAGGTCCGGCACCTCGGCCGAGCGCCGCAGCGCCTCGAAGAGCGGGAGCCGGTGCGCGAGCGCGTGGGCGTGGACCCGCTCGAGCGTCGCGTCGCCCAGGCCGCGCGCCGGCACGTTCACGATGCGCGCCAGCGACACGTCGTCCTCGCGCTCCACGCACACCTTGAGGTAGGCGAGCAGGTCGCGCACCTCGGCGCGGTCGAAGAAGGCCGGGCCGCCGGCGACGCGGTACGGGACCGAGGCCTCCCGGAGCGCCTCCTCGATCGGCCGCGACTGCGCGTTGAGCCGGTACAGCACCGCGAAGTGCGCCCAGGGCCGGCCCTCGGCGCGCCCGCGCACGATGCGGTCGGTCACGTGGCGCGCCTCCTCCTCCTCGCCCGCGAGGGCGGCCACCTTGACCGGGGCGCCCTCCCCCGCCGACGTCCAGAGCCGCTTCGCCTTGCGCTGCGGGTTCTTGGCGATGACCCCGTTGGCGCAGGCCAGGATGCGTCCGGTCGAGCGGTAGTTCTGCTCGAGCCGGACCTCCTTCGCCCCGGGGAAGTGCCGCTCGAAGCGGAGGATGTTCTTCACCTCGGCGCCGCGCCAGCCGTAGATCGCCTGGTCGTCGTCCCCCACCGCGCAGACGTTCTTCCGCTCCCCGGCGAGCAGCTTCAGGAGCTCGAGCTGGCAGCAGTTCGTGTCCTGGTACTCGTCGACGAGGAGGTACCGGAAGCGCTCCTGGTACTTCGCCCGCAGCGCCGCGTGGGCCCGCAGGAGCTCGACCGGGAGGGCGATGAGGTCGTCGAAGTCCACCGCCCGCTGCGCCCGGAGCGCCGCCTGGTACCGGGGGTAGACCTCGGCGGCGACGAGGTCGTAGTCGTCCCCCTGCCCCTCCGGGCGCACCTTGACGCCCTTCTGCAGCGCGTTCTTGGCCGCGGAGAGGAGGAAGAGCACGCGCCGCGCGTCGAAGGCGCGGTCGTCCACGTTCACCTCGCGCATGCAGCGCTTCACCAGCGCCGCCTGGTCGCCGGCGTCGCAGATCCCGAAGCGGCGGGGCAGCCCCGCCGCCCGGTGCTCCTCCTGCAGGAGCCACAGCCCGAAGCTGTGGAAGGTGGAGACGAAGACCGCCCGGCCGGGCGGGCCGGCCAGCGCGCTCACCCGCTCCTTCATCTCCTCCGCCGCCTTGTTGGTGAAGGTGACGGCGAGCACGCGCTCCGGCTGCACGCCCTGCACGAGGAGCCACGCCACCCGGTGCGCGATGACGCGCGTCTTGCCCGAGCCGGCGCCGGCCAGCACGAGCAGCGGCCCCTCGGTGGTGGTGACGGCCTCGCGCTGCGGCGGGTTGAGGGTGGAGAGGTCGACCACGGGCAGGGTTGTTCAGGATGCCCGGGACCGAGCCAGGCGGGCGAGACGCGAGCAGCGCGAGGCGCGACGACCGAGCATACCCGTAGGGCATGTGAGGGAGGAGCAACGAAGTGATGCGACGCGGATCGCGCGCCGCGGCGACGGGACGGGCATCTTGGACAACCCTCGGGGGCGCGTTCTCCCACCGGCGCCGCGGCCGGGCAAGACTTGACTTCCTGGCGCGCGGGCGGCGCCGCGGGTCAGCTGATGGGGCCCGCGAGCGGGTGCAGCTGCGTGCGCTGCGCGGGCGGCGGCCCGTCCAGCACCTCGCGCACGCGCTCGACGAGCAGCTCCGGCGTGAACGGCTTCGGGAGGAAGGCGTGCCCCGAGGCCGTCACGTCGTCCCCGGCCAGGTGACCGGCCGTGTAACCGGAGGTGTAGAGCACGCGCAGGCCGGGCCGCAGCTCGAGCAGCTCGCGCGCCAGCGCCGGGCCGTTCGTCTCCGGCAGGATGACGTCGGTGAGGAGCAGGTGGAGGGGCGCGGCGCCGCGGCGCACGAGGGCGCGCGCCTCGCTGGGCCGCGAGGCCTCCAGCACCTGGTAGCCCGCCTGCGCGAGCGCCCGCCGCGCCAGGGCGCGCACCGAGGCGTCGTCCTCGACGAGCAGCACCGTCTCGGTGCCGCCGCGGCCGCGCCGCGCCGTGCCCGCGGGCGCGGCGGCCGCGGCGGCGTGCTCCGGCGCCCGCGGCAGGTAGACGGTGAAGGTGGAGCCCTGCCCGGGCGCGCTCCTCACCCGGATGGCGCCGCCGCTCTGGACCACGATGCCGTACACGGTCGAGAGCCCGAGGCCGGTGCCCTTGCCCGCCGGCTTGGTGGTGAAGAAGGGCTCGAAGATGCGGGGGAGCGTGGCCTCGTCCATCCCCACGCCGGTGTCGGTCAGGGTGAGCCGCACGAGCGGCCCGGGCGGCAGCTCGGGGTCCCCGCCCCGCTCCGGCGCACCGGCCGGGACCTCGGCCACCTCGAGGATGAGCCGGCCGCCGCCGGGCATCGCGTCGCGCGCGTTGAGCGCGAGGTTCAGGATGACCTGCTCCACGTGCCCGGGGTCGGCGAGCACGGGGCCGGTGCCCGGGGCGATGCGGGTCTCGAGCTGCACGTCCTCGCCGATGAGCCGGCGCAGCATCTTCTCCACCCCGCGCACGCTCTCGCCGAGGTCGAGCACGCGCGGCTCGAGCACCTGGCGGCGGGAGAAGGCGAGGAGCTGCCGGGTGAGGGTCGCCGCGCGCTCGGCCGAGGCCAGGATCTCCTCCACGTCCGGCCGGCTCGGGTGGCCCTCGCCCAGGTCGGCCCGGACGAAGCGGCCGAAGGAGAGGATGGCGGTGAGCAGGTTGTTGAAGTCGTGGGCGACGCCGCCCGCGAGCTGACCGAGCGCCTCCATCTTCTGCGCGTGGCGGAACTGCTCCTCCAGCCGGCGGCGCGCGGCGGCGTCGGCCTCCAGCGAGCTCGCCATCTCGTCGAAGGTGGCGGCCAGCTCGCCGATCTCGCCCCGGCGCCGCGAGAGGCCGGTGCGCGCCGAGAGGTCGCCGCCCGAGAGCCGGCGCGCGGCCCCGATGATGCGGTCGAGCGGGGCCGCCAGGAGCCGCTCCCCCATCGCCAGCGCCACCGCGATCGCGAGCAGCGCCACCCCGCCGAAGCCGGCCATGGTGTGGAGGAAGATCCCCCGGACCTGCGCCCGCGCCAGCTCGGTGGGGAGCCCCACCGCGACGAACATGACCGGGCGATCGCCCGGCCCGCGGACCGGGCGGTGCGCGTAGAGCCGCTCCACCCCGTCGCCGTCGCGCTGCCGGGTGAGGCCGCTCGCCCCGCGCAGCATGGCGGCGAGCAGCGGGCTCTCGAACCGCTCGCCGGCGCGCACCGGCGCGGGCTGCCGCGCCAGCACCCGCCCCGTCGCGTCGGTGACGACCGCCACCGCCTCGGCCGGGAGCGCGTGCCCCTCCAGCCGCCGCTGCATCGCGCCCAGGTCCAGGCCCGCGGTGACGACGCCCTGCAGGCGCCGGTCCGGCCCGAACACCGGCGCCGCGAAGTAGTAGCTCGGGCGGGAGTTGATCTGGGCGAGGAGGTACTCGCCGGCCGCGAAGGCGCCGCTCCCGATCGCGTTCCGGAAGTGCGCCCGGTGGGCGATGCTGATGGGGCTCGAGAACGGCGTGGCCGCGCACATCACGTTCCCGCCCTCGTCCACCAGCGACAGGTTGTTGAAGCCCGGGATCTGAGCCCGGATGTCGGCCAGGGTGCGCTGGCAGCGCACCGGATCGATGGGGTGGGCGAGCGCGGCCATCCGCGAGACGCCGGTCAGGAGCCCCTCCGCCGACTCGACCGACCGCTTCTGGTCCTCGGACACGAGCTGGGCGAGCCGCTCGGCGTCGCCCCGCAGCGCCACCTCGGCGCGGCGCTCGCCCTCGCGGGCAGCCGCCAGCAGGAGGCCGATGCTCGGCAGCACCGCCACCATCACCAGCACGAGCAGTCGGAACCGCAGGCTGGCGAGCCCCAAGTCCACCTCCCGCGGCGCATCATACCCGAACGGGGTTGGCCGCCGAAGGCGAGCTCGAGCCCGAGCGATGCGGCGACCGCCGCTTCACTCGCGCTGCAGCAGGAGCAGCCGGCACCCGGCGGCGAGCAGGGCGTCGTGCCGGAGCGCGAAGCCGTGCCCGTAGGCCCCGGCTCTCAGGCCCGCGAGCGGCGCGTCGAGGGGCGCGCGCGAGAGGCCCACCGCCACCAGCCACCCGCCCGGCGGCAGCGCGGCCGCCGCGCCCGCCAGGAGCGCCTCGGCGGCGCCCTCCCCGGCGGCGTGGAGGACGTTCACCGCCACCACCGCGTCGCACGGCTGGAGGCGCCACGCCGGGGCGAACAGGTCGAGCGCGAGCGGGGGCAGCACGCGGGCCGCGCCGGCGCGCGCCGCCCAGCCGGCGGCGCTGGCGCGGCTCGCCGCGTCGGGGTCGGAGGGGCGCCAGGTGACGCCCGGGAGCCGGCGGCTGACCTCGACCGCCAGCTCGCCCGTCCCGCAGCCCAGCTCCAGGACCCGCGCGCGGGGCGGGAGGACGCGCGCGAGCGCCTCCGCGAGCGGCGGCGCGAGCTGCGAGGCGAGCCTGGCGTGGCGCAGGATCATGACCGGAGCCGCGGCCGGCATAAGATGGCGCCGCGATGATCCTCGCGCTCGCGCTCGCCGGCCTCGCCACCCTCTCCGCCGCGGCGGAGCCCGCCCCCGCGCTGGAGCTCCTGCCGGCGCGGGCCCGGCCGGGCGACGCGTTCCTGGTCCACGTCCGCGGCGAGCTCGCCGCCCCGCCGGCCGGCGCGGTGGCCGGCCGCGACCTGGCCTTCTTCCCCGGGCGGCACGGCCAGGTGGCGGTGGCGGGGCTGCCCGTCGAGACGCCGGCGGGCCCGCTCGAGGTCACGGTGTGGGCGGAGGCGGAGCGCGGGGGGGAGCGCCAGGCGCTGCCCTTGCGCGCCGCGCTCGACGTCGCCGCGCCGGAGTTCCCGAGCCGCGCCCTGGCCGTGCAGCGGGAGTTCGTCGAGCCACCGCCGCCCGAGCTGCAGCGCCGGATCGACGCCGACCGGGCCGCCTTCGCGCGCGCCTTCGCCCAGCCCGAGGAGCCGCCGCTCTTCGCCGGCGCGTTCGCCTGGCCGAGGCGGGCGCGCGTCACCGCCGGCTACGGGGAGCAGCGCACCCTGAACGGGGTGAAGCCGTCCCAGCACTACGGCCTCGACCTCGCCGGACCGGCGGGCGCCCCGGTGGGCGCCGCCAACGACGGACGCGTCGTGCTGGTGCGCGACTGCTGGGCCTCGGGCAAGACGGTCATCCTCTGGCACGGCGCCGGCCTCTACACGACCTACTTCCACCTCGCCCGCGCCGCCGTGGCGGAGGGGCAGCGGGTGCGGCGCGGCCAGAAGCTGGGCGAGGTGGGAGCGACCGGCCGGGTGAGCGGCCCGCACCTGCACTGGGGGGTGCGGGTGGGCGACCTCTACGTCGACCCGCGCTCGGTCCTGCGCCTGCGCTGGCCGTGGTAGCGGGGGCGGCGGCGTCTCAGGGCTGCTCCGGCGCCGCGCGCGCCTCGGCGAGCACCGCCAGGAGCTCGGGGTGGAGAGGGCGGTTGGCGGCGCAGATCTCGCCCGAGGCGAGCATCGCGTCCCCGCCGCCGAAGTCGGTCACCACCCCGCCCGCCTCGCGCACGAGGAGGATGCCGGGGGCGAGGTCCCAGGGCTTGAGCTTCATCTCCCAGAACCCGTCGAAGCGGCCGCAGGCGACGTAGGCGAGGTCGAGGGCGGCGCTCCCCATGCGCCGGATGGCGCGCGCCCGCTTGAGGTAGGCGGCGAACAGGTGCAGCGGCACCTCCGGGCGCTGGTGGATGTCGTAGGGGAAGCCCGTGCAGAGCAGCGCCCGGTCGAGCTGGGCGCTCCCCGAGGTGGCGATCGGCTCGCCGCCGAGCCGGGCGCCCTCGCCGCGCGCCGCCAGGAACAGCTCATCGCGCAGGGGGTCGTAGGTGGCGCCGGCGAGGAGCCCGCGCTCGTCCTCCACCCCCACGTTGACCGCGAAGTGCGGCAGCCCGTGCGCGTAGTTGGTGGTGCCGTCGAGCGGGTCGACGATGAAGCGCAGCCGCCCGCCGGTCGGGCCCGAGGCGCCCGACTCCTCGGCCAGCACCGCCGCCCCCGGGCAGCGCGCGGCCAGGAACTCCAGCAGCACCGCCTCGCTGGCGTGGTCGGCGTCGGTGACGAGGTCGATGCCTCCCTTGTAGGAGATGGTCCGGCGGCGGCCGAACGCCTCGCGCAGCACCGCCCCACCCCGCCGCGCCGCCTCCGCGCAGACCCCCTCGAGCTCCTTCGCCTCCGACATTCGGTCTCCCCGCGCAAGATAGGCGCTTGCTAGAGTGTGCGCCATGTACAAGACACTGGCCGTGCTGCGGACGGTGTTCCTCGTCTTCATCGTGGGCTACACCGTCCGGGCCATGCCCGTCTTCACGAGCGTGGCGAACACCTTCGACGAGCAGTACGCGCGCTGCTCGACCAGCCTCAACCTCGTGATGCGCGCCGCCTGGATCGCGATCGCCTGGATCGCGCTCGAGACGGTGGCCGGCTGGCTCCTGGCGCGCCGCCGCCCGCGCCCTCCGGCGCCGGCCGCTCCGGCCTCCGCCGCCCCGCCGCCGCCGCCGGTGCGCTGAGGCGCGGGCGCCCCTTTGCCCCCGCGCGTCCTCCACCGGCTCCGCAACCGCCTCACCCGCCGCGCCCTGCCGGTCTGGTACTCGCCCGCCTACCGCCTGCCCCTGAGCGGGCTGGGGGCGGCGGTGGGGCTCGAGCCGCGCCGCGCCGACTACGTGAGCTGGTGGCTCCAGGACAGCCAGGCGCTCGCGCCGGAGTGCCTGCGCACCCCGCGACTCGTCACCTGGGACGACCTCGACCGCGTGCACACGCTGGAGCTGCTCGAGTCGCTGGGCCGGCCCGAGACCCTGGCCCGCATCTTCGCCGTCGACCCCTCGGACGTGCACGTCGACGAGCTCCTCACCACGGTCCGCCTCGCCTGCGGCGGGACGCTCGAGGCGGCCCGGGAGGCGCTGCGCCGGCGCGGCCCCACCCTCAACCTCCAGGGCGGGTTCCACCACGCCGGCCCGGGCTCGGCCGGCGGCTTCTGCCCGGTGAACGACGTGGCGGTGGCGATCGCGGCGCTGCGGGCGGAGGGGTTCGGGGGCCGGGTGGTGGTCCTCGACCTGGACGCCCACCCTCCGGACGGCCTCGCCGGCTGCCTCCAGCACGACCCCTCCGCCTGGATCGGCTCCATCTCCGGCTCGGACTGGGGGCCCTTGCCCTCGGTGGACGAGACGGTGCTGCGCGAGGGCGCCTCCGACGCGCTCTACCTCTCCGCGCTCTCCGCGCTGCTCGGGCGCATGCCGCGCCCGGCGCTCGCCTTCGTGCTGGCCGGCGGCGACGTCCTCGCGGGCGACCGCTTCGGCCGCCTCGCGCTCACGCTCGGCGGCGCGCGCCGCCGCGACGCCGCGGTGGCGCGGGCGCTGGCCTCGGCGCCGTCGGTGTGGCTGCCGGCGGGGGGCTACAGCCGCGACGCCTGGCGGGTGCTGGCCGGGACCGGGATGGTGCTGGCGGCGCGCTCGGAGGCGCCCATCCCGCCCGCCTACGACCCGCTCAGCCGACGCTTCAGCGGCATCTTCGGCCAGCTCTCGCTGCAGGAGCTGGGCGAGGTGGACTTCAGCACGGCCGACCTGGAAGAGGCGCTCGGGCTGGAGCGCCGGCGAGGCCAGCGGCTGTTCCTCGGGTATTACACCGCGGCCGGGCTGGAGCAGGTGCTGCACCGCTACGGGTTCCTCGAGCACCTGCGGCGGCTCGGCTACGGCAGCTTCCGGGTGGCGCTCGACAGCGACGGCACCGGGGAGCGGCTGCGCGTCCACGGCGAGGCGGACGGGCGCGAGCACCTCCTCATCGAGCTCGTGCTCGAGCGGAAGAAGGTGCTCGGCGCCGAGGTGCTGTACGTCCACTGGCTGTCCCTGCGCCACCCGCGGGCGCACTTCAGCGCGGTCCACCCGCGGCTCCCCGGGCAGGACGTGCCGGGGCTGGGGCTGGCGCGCGAGGTGGGCGAGCTGCTCGCCGCCATCGCCCGGCGGCTCGAGCTCGCCGGGGTGGTCTTCCGCCCCGCGCACTTCCACACCGCCTTCTCCGCCCGCCACCACTTCGTCTTCGTGGACCCGGGTCGTCAGGGGCGGTTCGAGGCGCTCGTGCGCGACCTGTCGCACCTCGAGCTGGCGGCCGCCTCCGAGGCGGTCGCCCAGGGCCGCGTCCTGCTCGACGGGCAGCCCTACGCCTGGGAGGCGGACGAGATGGCCTACTGGCCCAAGCGGCCCGTGGACGACGGGCGCGCGGAGGCGGTGGCGCGGGAGCGCGAGCGCAGGCGGTTCACGGTGCGGAGCGCGTAGCGCCGGAGAGGGCCGCGGCGCGGCGCCTCAGGGCTCCGCGAGGAGCGCCTCCACCTCGCGCCGCTCGAGCGCGGCGCGGCCCTTCTCCCAGCCCTGGTGCACGTGCCGGATCACCCCGCCGCGGTCGACGATCAGCGTCGCCGGCATGGTGGTCACGTCGAAGCGGCCGACCAGCACGGCGTCCTTGTCCCACAGCACCGGGAAGGCCACCGGGTGCTGCTCCAGGAAGCGCGCGATCTGGCCGCGGTCGGCGTCGATGGACACGCCGTAGACGGAGAGGCCGCGCGGCCCCAGGTCGCGCGCGAGCGCGTCGAGGGCCGGCAGCGCGTCGCGGCACGGCTCGCACCAGGTGGCCCAGAAGTCGACGATGCGCACCCGCCCGCGCTCGGCGCCGACGTCGACCGGCTGGCCGTCCAGCCCCGGCGCGGCCAGGGTGAGCGGGCGCCCCACGTCGCGCGAGCTCCGCTCCGCCGCGCGTGGGCCCGCGCAGGCCATCGCGGCGGCCAGGACGAGGGCGAACCCCCCATGGAGGGCTGTACGCACAGCGACCGCGGAGCGATTCGTCACGACCACATGTTAGCGCGAACCCATGGGTCACGCCCCGAGAATTCGTGAGGAAACACGCAGTGAATTGATTTTGGTCAGGAAACGGTGGAGCCCACTATGCCATCGTCCGACCCGCCCTGGCCGGAGCGAGCGCTCGCTTCGATCCAGGGGGCTGAATCCCTGGCCTGGGCGGCCCGGACGACGACCGCTCGAGGGCACGTCGCGATTCACTCGAGGATACCACCGATGATGAACCGGCTTCGACTCACAGTGTTCGCCGCCGCGCTCGCGGTCGCCGGCGCTGCCAGCGCCGACACGGTGCGGGCCAGCTCGACGACCATGCTGCTCGGCCGGCAGGACTTCCGAGATGGCAGCACCATCACGGCGGTCCCGGCCTACGAGCTCATCGACGTCGCCGCGAGCGACGTCCACACGCGCTACGCCGACTTCGAGGTGGCGCTCTCGAGCTGGGGCTCGATCGATCTCGCCGACAAGCGCTTCTGGCAGGGCGGCGCGCTCACCGACAGCCGCTTCACGGGCGACGTGAACGTCGGGTTCATCCGCGCGGACGTCCTCGACCGCGCGCTGACGCTCCGCCTGGGCCGCCAGCTCATCGCCGACGGCACGGCCCGGATGGTCCAGATCGACGGCGGGTCGGCCGAGGTGAGGCTCCCCGCCAACTTCACGCTGTCGGGGTACGCGGGGTCCCCGGTCGCGCCGCGCTTCAGCACCCGCGGCGGCACCGAGGTGGTCGGAAACCTCGGCGCCACGTTCACCACCGGCGGCCGCGCCGCCTGGCGCTACCCCGGGCTGCTCGACGTCGGCGCGTCGGTCGCGATGGCGACCGACCACGGCGACTGGGCCCGGCAGGACGTCGGCGTGGACTTCAAGCTCACCCCGCACCACCTCGTCGCCCTCACCGGCTCCGGCTTCTGGAGCCTGTTCGAGGACCGGATCGGCGAGGCGGCCGTCGCGGCGCAGGTCTTCCCCGTGCAGCACCTCGACGTCACGGTCGACTACCGGCACGTCGAGCCCGACCTGTTCCTGGCGCGCAACTCCATCCTGGCGGTCTTCGCCGCCGACAAGCGCAACGACGTGGGCGGCGCGGTCCACTTCACCGGCCTCAAGCTGGTCGCGATCGACGCCGACTACCACTTCCTCATCGAGGACGCGGGCCACGGCCACTGGGCGCGCGTGAAGGGCACCGCGCACCCGGGCGGCGCCTCCACCACCGCCGGCCTCGAGCTCGGCTACCTGAAGAACGCCGCCTCGCTCGACAACGGCTACAAGCAGGTCCGGCTCTTCGGCGCCAAGCAGCTCTACCAGGTGACCGGCACTCTCGACCTCAACGGTTACTTCTACGACGGCGCGATCAACGGCGTGAAGAAGTCGCTCCTCGCCACCGCCACCCTCGGCTACCCGCTGTGGCAGGGCTGGCGCGCGGCGGTCGCCGGATCCGTCGGCACCACGCCATACATGGAGAGCCAGTTCGACGTCATGGCCAAGCTCGTCTACGACCAGACCTACGCGGTGCGGGAGGTGCGGTGATGAAGACCGTCCGCACGCTCATGCTGGCCGCCCTCGCCGTCGGCCTCGTCTCGGGGTGCAAGAACACGCGCCCCGTCTCGGCCGACACGCACGAGGAGGCGCGCGCGAGCCTCTTCACCCACGAGAAGCACGGCGGGTTCGACTGCGTCGACTGCCACACCGGCATCCCCAAGGCGCAGAAGCTCGGTGAGGCGAAGCTGCCCTCGGTGGTGAAGTGCGAGGAGTGCCACCCGGAGATCTCGAAGCCCACCGACGAGCCGACCCGCAAGGCCGCGGCCGCCGCCGCCGCCGCGAGCCAGCGCCCGGTGCGCGAGTACCAGATCAGCTTCAACCACGACGACCACCTGAAGCGGATCAAGACCAAGGAGATCAACCAGGCCTGCGCGACCTGCCACAAGGTGCTGCCCGAGGCCGGGACGGTCCGCGACATCACGCCGGCCATGGCGACCTGCACCGCCTGCCACCAGCACCAGCAGGACGTGGCCCAGGCGAAGTGCTCGCCGTGCCACGTGAGCCTGCGCCGCTATCCGCTGAAGCCGATCGAGGCGCTGGCGGCCATGTCGCACCAGGGCAACTGGATCCGCGAGCACCGCAACGTCGCCAAGAACGGCGCCGAGACCTGCGCCCAGTGCCACGACCAGACCTACTGCGCGACCTGCCACGCCACCGCGACCGTCCCCTTCCGCCCGGAGATCCGCTTCCCCGAGCGCGTCGAGGCCGACTTCATCCACCGCGGTGACTACGTCTCCCGGCACCAGATCGAGGCCTCGGCCGACCCGGCCAGCTGCCGCAAGTGCCACGGCTCCTTCTTCTGCGACAGCTGCCACAAGGAGCAGGGCGTCTCCCCGCGCAGCAACGTGGGCGGCCGCACCGCGCGCAACCCGCACCCGCTCGGCTGGGCCAACGACACGAGCAAGGGGGCAGAGTTCCACGGCACCGCCGCTCGCCAGAACATCGTGGCCTGCGCCGCCTGCCACGACCAGGGCCCCGCGGCCATCTGCGTCAACTGCCACCGCGTCCCCGGCATCGCCAACGTGAACATCCACCCGTCGAGCTTCCTGTCGAAGCACAACCACGGGGACATCCGGAAGAACGCGATGTGCATGGCGTGCCACACGAACGGCTAGCGCCGAGCGCTCGCTGAAGTTCCCGAGGCCCCGGCGTCCGCGCCGGGGCCTCTTCTTTTGCGACCTCGACCGCGACCTCGACCGCGACCTCGACCGCGACCTCGACCGCGACCTCGACCGCGACCTCGACCTCGACCGCGACCGACCGCGACCCGCTGCCAGCCACGCCCGTCAGCAGGCGGCGGGGTGGCCCTCCTAAGGAGCGCAGGCCGACCTGCGTGAGACGACGGCCCGCCATACTGCCGCCAGCAACGCCGGTGCCGCGCCGACGCGCGGACCTCGTGCGCCCTGTCGGCGCGGCACGATGCGTTGCTCAGCCCGAAGCGTTTCCGAACCAGCCGCCCGATCCAGCCGCCAGGTCGTCCGGAGCGACGCCGGAGGGCCACCCCGCCGCCGCGCTCGGAACCGCTCCGCCCATCGCACGGGCGTTCTTCCGGCGGCCTTCAGCGCCCGAGCGCCGCGAGCAGCTTGTCCCAGATCCCGCCGAACGCGCCGTTCGACATGGCGACCACCACGTCGCCCGGCCGGGCGCTCCGCACCACCCCCGCCACGACCTCCTCGACGCTGGCGCAGGCGTGCGCGGGCGGCCCCGCGGCGGAGATCTCGCGCGCCAGCCGGTCCACGTCGAGCCGCTCCGCCTCCGGCACGCGATCGGTCGGCGCCGGCCGCAGGATGAACACCTCGGCCGCGCAGGGCCAGGCGGTCACGTACTCGTGCTGGTGGAGGTTGCGGCGGCTCGTGTTCGAGCGCGGCTCGAAGCAGGCGAGGATGCGGCCCTCCGGGAAGGTGCCGCGGATCGCCTGCAGCGTCTTCGCGACCGCGGTGGGGTGGTGGGCGAAGTCGTCCACCACCGTCACGCCGCCCGCCACCCCGCGCACCTCCTGCCGCCGCTTCACGCCGCGGAAGTCCGCGAACCCGGCCGCGATCTCCTCGGGCGAGAGGCCCAGCCGGGTCGCCGCGGCCGCGACGCCGAGCGCGTTCTCGACGTTGTGCGCGCCCCCCACCGCCAGCCGCGCGCGGAGCAGGGTGCGGCCACCGCGGACGAGGTCGAAGTGCGCGCCGTCGGGGCGGAGCTCGAGCGCGCGCGCCTCCCAGTCGGCGGGCCGGCCTACGGCGTAGGTCTCCACCTCGCAGCGGGCCCGCTTCGCGATGCGCAGCACGCTCTCGTAGGCGGCGCAGGCCGCCAGGAAGCCGTCCGCCGGCAGGAGCTCGGCGAACCGCTCGAAGGCGCTCTCGTAGTGCGCCTCGTCGCGGTAGATGTCGGCGTGGTCGAGCTCGCAGCTCGTGAAGATGGCGGTGCGCGGGTGGTAGTGCAGGAACTTGGGGCCCTTGTCGAAGTAGGCCGTGTCGTACTCGTCCCCCTCGACCGCGAAGTGCGGCCCCGCCCCCAGCCGGAAGTTCGACTCGAAGTCGCGGGTCACCCCGCCCACCAGGAAAGAAGGATCGCGCCCGGCGTGGTGGAGGAGGGCGCCCATCATGGCGGTGGTGGTGGTCTTGCCGTGCGTGCCGACCACCACCACCCCGTGCCGCGGCGCGATGAAGAGATCGCCCAGCGCCTGCGGGAAGGAGACGTGGGCGAGCCCGCGCTCGCGCATGGCGGTCGCCTCCGGGTTCACCGCGCGCACCACGTTCCCCACCACCACCAGGTCCGGCCGGGCGCGGTCGAGGTTCCCGGGCGCGTAGGGCGTCATGACCTCGATGCCCCACCGCTCGAGCTGCGTCGACATGGGCGGGTAGACGTTCTCGTCCGAGCCCGTCACCTCGTACCCCGCCGCCTTCAGCATCCCGGCGAAGCTGCCCATGCCGGTGCCGGCCACGCCGATGAGGTGGATCCGCTTCACGCCCTTGTAGTCCATGGAAACCGCCGCCCCTCTCCGGGCCTCGCCCCGCCGCCGCGGGGAGAGGGACTATCCGATGCCGAGCCCCGCGGCCACCGCGTCGTGGAAGCGGGCCCGGAGCGCCTTCAGCCGGGGCCGATCCGGCCCGGCTGGGTGAACGTGGTTGGTGAGGAGCGCGCAGACCAGCTCACGGTCGCGGTCGAGCCAGAGCGAGCAGCCCGTGAACCCGAGGTGCCCGAGCGCGCCGCGCGGACCGCGGCCGAGCCGCCCGCCCAGCGACGAGCCCTCGCGCGAGGGGGTGTCCCACCCCAGCGCGCGCTCGCTGCCCGGCGTGGGGTCGCGCGCGGCGAAGCGGGCGGCGGCGGCGGCCGAGAGCCAGCGCGAGCGGCCGCCCAGGGCGTCGAGCCAGGCCTGCCCCAGCGCCGCCACGTCGGCCGCGCTCGAGAACAGCCCGGCGTGCCCGGCCACGCCGCCCATCGCGAACGCGTTGTCGTCGTCCACCGCGCCGGCGATGACGCCGCGAGCGGGCGTGCGGCGGGCGGCGGCGAAGTCGTGCCGGGCGCACCGCTCGCGCGCGGCCGTCGAGCCGGCGCGCAGGAAGAAGGTGGACGCGAGCCCGAGCGGGCGCGCCACCCGCGCCTCGAACGCCTCGTCGAGGGGCGCGCCGCCGCAGCGCTCGACGAGCGCCCCGAGGAGGATGAACCCGAGGTCGGAGTAGACCGCCCGCGCGCCGGGGGGCGCCTCGAGCGGCGTCGCGGCCGCCGCCGCGAGCACGTCCCGGGCGCCGGCGGCCGCCGCGTGGAGCGGCCGCCAGGCGGGGAGCCCGCTGGCGTGGGCGAGCAGCAGCCGCGCGGTGAGCGCCGCCTTGTCGGGCGGCAGCTCGGGCAGCCAGCGCCGCGCCGGCGCGTCCAGGTCGAGCGCGCCCGCGTCGGCGAGCAGCGCCGCCAGGGAGGTGGTCGCCATGACCTTGGTCAGCGAGGCGACGTCGAACAGGGTGGCCGGCCCGGCCGGCCGCCGCTCCGGGACGAGCTGCGCGTCGCCGTGGAGGCTCGCGTGCACGACGCGCCCCTCGGCCCTCACCTCCGCCGCGAGCGCCGGGGCGACGCCGTCGCGCCGGGCCTGCTCCAGCACCTCCGCGACCAGCTCGAGCCGGCCCGCGGTCACGCCGCGGTCCCCGGGTCGAAGAGGAGCCGCGGCGGGCCCTCCTCGCCGGGCTCCGGCGCCACCAGCGTCACCACCGACCCGAGCGGCAGGGCGAGGTTGTGGTCGGCGTGCCCGGCCGCCACCCCTTCGATGGCCGGCACGCCGAGCGCGTGGACGAGCTCGCGCACGACCTCGGCGCCGGTCAGCCCGTCCGCGTCGCAGGCGGTGAGGTGACCGACCACCACCGCCCGCACGCCGTCGAGCGCGCCGGCCAGCCGGAGCTGCGTCAGGTAGCGGTCGAGCCGGTACGGCTTCTCGCCCACGTCCTCCAGGAAGAGCACCGCGCCCTGGAGCGGCGGCAGCCACGGCGTGCCGCACAGGTGCGCGAGCAGCGTGAGCGAGCCGCCGAGGAGCGTCCCGGCGGCGCGACCGGGGCGGATGACGGCGGTGCCCACGCACCCCTGCCCCGGCCCGGGCACGCCCCGCCCGTCCGGCGCGGGCGCTTCCGTCCCGAAGAGCAGCGCGCGCAGGTGCGCGAGCGCCTCGGGGGTGGCGCGGCCGAGCGTGGTGACGAGCGGCCCGTGCAGGGTGACGAGCCCGGCGCGGTTGAGCGCCGCGTGGAGGACGGTCACGTCGGAGAAGCCGACCACCCACTTCGGCGGGTGCAGCAGCCGGGCCGGCTCGAGCCGCGGCAGGAGGTGCATCGCGCCGTAGCCCCCGCGCGCGCAGAAGATGGCCCGCGCCTCGCGGTCGCTCGCCGCCTCGCGCCACTCGGCCAGCCGCCGGCCGTCGTCGCCGGCGAGGTAGCCGCGGCGCGCCTCGACGTCGGGGCGCATGCGCACGTCGAGGCCCATGACGTCCCGCAGCACGGCGACCCCCGCCGCCAGGTTGGCGGGATCGACCGGGCCGGAGGGCGCTACCACGTGGACCACGTCGCCGGGGCGGAGGTGCGGGGGCCGGATCAAGCGCCGGCAGGATAACCCCGCCGCCGCCCGGGAGCGACCCCATCCGGTGCCGACACGGACGTTGACACCTCGCGCGAATACTCTCTACGTAACGGACTCTTCCCCCGCGGGTTCCAACCCCAGGAGCGTCCGGCATGAGCGAGCAGCGCCCCACTTTCGAAGGCGAAGTGTTCTACCCGTCGGCCGAGGTGGTGGCGGGCGCGCGGGTCAAGGACTGGGAAGCGCTGGCCCGGCGGGCGGCGAACGATCTCACCGGCTTCTGGGGCGCCGAGGCGGAGGAGCTCGAGTGGACCCGCAAGTGGGACAAGGTCCTCGACGACTCCGACAAGCCCTTCTTCAAGTGGTTCGCCGGCGGCCAGACGAACATCGTCCAGAACTGCCTCGACCGGCACCAGCGGACCTGGCGCAAGAACAAGCTGTCCCTGGTGTGGGTGGGCGAGAAGGGCGACGTCCGCACCTACTCGTACTTCGCGCTCAACCGCGACGTCTCGAAGTTCGCCAACGTGCTGAAGGCCATGGGGGTGAGGCGCGGCGACCGCGTCACCATCTACATGCCGCGCGTCCCCGAGATCGTCATCGCCATGCTGGCCTCCGCCAAGATCGGCGCGGTCCACTCGGTGGTCTACGGCGGCTTCAGCGTCGACGCGCTGCAAGGCCGGATCGAGGACTCGGAGTCGCGGGTCGTGATCACCGCCGACGGCGGGTTCATGAACGGGAAGGTGGTCGAGCTCAAGAGGACCGTCGACGACGCGGTCCGGCGCTGCCCCACCGTCGAGACCGTCATCGTGGTCCAGCGCACCGGCCACGAGGTGAAGATGGAGGCGGGCCGGGACTACTGGTACCACGACCTCATGAAGCTCCCCCTCGCCTCGGGCCACTGCCCGACCGAGGTGATGGAGAGCACCGACCCGCTGTACGTGCTCTACACCTCCGGCACCACCGGCAAGCCGAAGGGCATCGTCCACGCGCACGGCGGGTACATGGTGGGCATCTACGCCACCCTCAAGTACGTCTTCGACGTGAAGGACGAGGACCGCTACTGGTGCGCCGCCGATCCGGGCTGGGTGACCGGGCACAGCTACATCGTCTACGGCCCGCTCCTGTGCGGCGCGACCACGTTCATGTACGAGGGCGCCCCCACCTACCCGTACCCGAACCGCTGGTGGCACCTCGTCGAGAAGTACGGCCTCACCATCCTCTACACCGCCCCCACCGCCATCCGCGGGCTGATGCGCTTCGGCGAGAGCTGGCCCAACCGCCACGACCTCTCCACCCTGCGGCTGCTCGGCTCGGTCGGCGAGCCCATCAACCCCGAGGCGTGGAAGTGGTACCACCGCGTCATCGGCAAGGGCCGCTGCCCGATCATGGACACCTGGTGGCAGACCGAGACCGGCATGTTCATGATCACGCCCGTCCCCACCATGCCCCTCAAGCCCGGCTCCGCGACGCGCCCGTTCTTCGGGCAGGAGGCGGAGATCCTCGACGACGCGGGCAAGCCGGTGCCCGACGGCGAGGAGGGCTACCTCGTCCTCAAGCGCCCGTGGCCGGCGATGATGTCGACCATCTACAAGGACCCGGAGCGGATGGCGAAGCAGTACTGGTCGAAGTACCCGGGCAAGTACACCGCAGGTGACGCGGCCAAGCGCGACAAGGACGGGTACTTCTGGGTCATCGGGCGCACCGACGACGTGATCAAGGTCTCGGGCTACCGCCTCGGAACGGCCGAGATCGAGAGCGCGCTGGTGTCGCACCCCGCGGTGGCCGAGGCGGCGGTGATCGGGCTCCCGCACGAGGTGAAGGGGCAGGCCATCCACTGCTACTGCCTGCTGCGACAGGGCTTCAAGCCGTCGCCGGAGCTGGAGGACGAGGTGAAGCAGCACGTCGCGACGCACCTCGGCCCCATCGTCCGGCCGGAGAAGGTCACCTTCGTCGACGCGCTCCCCAAGACCCGCTCCGGGAAGATCATGCGGCGCGTGCTGAAGGCGCGGGCCCAGGGGCTGCCCGAGGGGGACGTCTCGACGCTGGAGGAGTGAGGCGCCCCGCGCCTGCGGCCCGCGCGCCCGCCCGCGCGGGCGCGATTTCGTTGCGGCGGCGGCGGCGGCGGGCCATGATGAGCCGCCGCCATTTCTACTCTCCGTGTGGTCGGGCCGGACGGCCGGACGACCCCGAAAGGATCCCCGATGCGCAGGCTCCTCCTCTCCGCCCTGGCGCTCACGCTCGCCACCGGCGCGAGCGCGCAGTCGCCCCAGTCCGAAGATCAGAAGACGCTCTACGCGATCGGCGTCCTGATCGGGAAGCAGCTCGACGTCTTCGGGCTGTCGCCGGCCGAGTTCGCGATGGTGAAGCAGGGCCTCGACGACAACGCCGCCGGGAAGAAGCTGGCGGTCGAGCCCGAGGCGTACCAGCCGAAGATCAACCAGCTCGCCCAGGCGCGCATGAAGATCACCGCCGAGAAGCAGAAGGAGAAGTCGAAGGCGTTCCTGGACCAGGCCGCCAAGGAGAAGGGCGCGCAGAAGAGCCCCTCCGGCCTCGTCTACGTGCCCATCCACGAGGGCAAGGGCGCGCAGCCCAAGCCGACCGACACCGTGAAGGTGCACTACACCGGCACCCTCACCGACGGGAAGGTCTTCGACAGCTCCGTGAAGCGCGGGCAGCCGGCCGAGTTCCCCCTCAACCAGGTCATCAAGTGCTGGACCGAGGGCGTGGGCAAGATGAAGGTGGGCGGCAAGGCGAAGCTCGTGTGCCCGTCGGCGATCGCGTACGGCGACGAGGGCCGGCCGCCGACCATCCCGGGCGGCGCGACGCTCGTCTTCGAGGTCGAGCTCCTCGACATCAAGAAGTGACGGATCGCCGGCGGGGCGGAGGAGCATGCGCGCGCGACCCCTGACCGCCGCCCTGCTGGCGCTCCTCGCCCTGCCGGCCGCCGCCTTCGACCGCTACGAGATCCAGGTCTACCAGGGCGACCTCCAGGAGCCTGGCCACCTCGGCCTGGAGCTGCACACGAACTACACGGCGCGCGGCGCGCGGCAGCCCGGGTTTCCGGGCGAGATCCCGCCCTGGCACAGCGCCCGGATGACGCTGGAGCCGGCGCTGGGCGTCACCCCCTGGCTCGAGCTCGGCGCCTACCTCCAGCTCCTGGACGCGCCCGGCCGCGGCGTGCGCTACGCCGGGTCGAAGCTGCGGGCCAAGTTCCTCGCGCCGCGCCCGTTCGGCGAGGGCTCGTTCCTGGGCGTGAACGTCGAGGTCGGGCGGGTGCCGGCCGAGGTCGAGCAGGACCAGTGGGCGAACGAGCTCCGGCCGTTCGTCGGCTGGGAGGGGCGGTGGCTGCTCGTCGACCTCAACCCCATCATCGGCTACGCGCTGTCGGGGAAGGACGCGTTCCGGGTGGCGCTGGAGCCGGCCGCGAAGGTGGCCGTGAACTCCCAGCTCGGCTTCGCGGTGGGGGTCGAGTACTACGCCGAGCTCGGGTTCGTGGACGCCCTCCTGCCGCTGCGCGAGCAGGCGCATTACCTCTTCGGCGTGGTGGACCTGGTGGAGGCGCACGGCCGGCCCAGCTCGCCGTGGGAGATCAACCTGGCGGTCGGCGGCGGCCTCGGGCGCGGCGCCGACCAGCAGCTCATCGTGAAGACCATCATCGGCCGCGGCTTCTAGCGCGGCCTCGGAGGAGCACCCAATGGCGGAAGAGAAGCTGATCCTGTGGGGCGAGAAGAACTACTACAGCCCGTACGTGTTCTCCTGCTTCGTGGCGCTCGCCGAGAAGGGGCTGCCGTTCGAGGTGCGCACGTTCGACCTGTCCGCCGGCGAGCACCGGCAGGGCGACTACGGCGCGCGCTCGATCACCGGCCGCGTGCCCTCGCTCCAGCACGGCGAGCTCTGGCTGGCGGAGTCGTCCGCCATCGACGAGTACCTGGAGGAGGTCTTCCCGCCGCCGCGGTACGCGCGCCTGTACCCCGCGCGCCCGGCGGAGCGCGCCCGCGCCCGGCAGGTCCAGGCCTGGGTCCGCAGCGATCTCATGCCGCTGCGCGAGGAGCGCCCCACCTCGAGCGTGTTCATGAAGGAGCCGGTGAAGCCGCTCAGCGCCGCGGGCCGCGCCGCCGCCGAGCGCGTCGTGCGCGCCGCCGAGGCGCTCCTGCCCGCGGGCGCCACCTGGCTCTTCGGCGACTTCGGCGTCGCCGACGCCGACCTCGGCCTCATGCTGCAGCGGCTGGTCGCGAACGGCGACCCGGTGCCGGATCGCCTGCGCGACTACGCGCACCGGGTCTGGGACCGCCCGAGCGTGAAGGACTGGCGGGCGCGCGTGCCGAAGGGGCGCTGAGCGCCGGGCGGCGCGGTCGCGGGGCGCACGGCGGCGCCCCGCGACCGCCCTCGCCTCACCTCGTGGCCAGCTTCTCCTTGCCCGAGAGCGTCGCCCGGGCGCCCTCGGCGAGGAGCTGCGCCTCCTTCACCCGCTGCAGGGTGTACGCCGGCGCGTGCACGCCCCACGAGCCATCGCGCTGGACCGCGTCGACGATCTCCTGGGCCTGGTTCACCATCAGCTGCACCTGGGCCAGCTTCGCCTTGGGCTGCTTCGCCGCGCCGAGCGCCTTGCGGGCCGCGGCCAGCTCGCCCTTCGCCTGCTTCAGCCCGTCCTTCACCGGCTGCTGCCAGGTCATGACCTTGTCGTAGATCTGGCGCTGGCTCTTGAAGTGCAGCTCCTGGGGCAGCTTCGAGATGGCGGCGCTGTGGCAGCCGCCCGCCTGCGCCAGGCTGGAGTCACCCCAGCTCGTGCGACCGCAGGACCACATCAGGTCGAGGTACGGCTTGCCGTCCTTCTTGGCGAGCCGCCACGGGACGGTCTTGTCGTCGCGCGCCTTGCCCGGGGGCGGGTTGAGCGTCTTCGCCTCCGGATCCACCAGGATCTTCCAGATGTGCGAGGTGCGCTGGGTGTCGAAGCCGCCGTGGTCCGGGAACTGGATGGTGCCGAAGTTCTCGCAGCTCATCATCACCGGCATGTGGCAGCTGGTGCAGCGGTTCGCGCCGTGGACGTCGTTCTTGCCGAAGAACGCCAGCTGGTCCTTGTGGCAGTCCTGGCACTGCTTCTTGAGGCCCGGGACCGTGTACGGGTCCTTCCAGTCGTTGGCGGTGACCTCGTGCGGATCGTGGCAGGTCCCGCACCGCATACCCTTGTCGGAGTGGGCGGTGTAGTAGGACTGCGAGCCCTCGGTGCCGCAGGACGGGCAGCGGCTCTTGAAGTAGGCGTTGAACCCGCGCTTCGGATCCTTCGCGGCGTCGTCCTTGTACCAGGCGAACCGCTGGTGGCAGCGCTCGCAGTTCGACTCGCTGACGCCGCGCGCGCCGAGGAGGTGGGCGCCCGCCCCGTGGCACTCCTCGCAGCTGATGCCCTTGTTGATGGTGTGCTTGCGCAGCTCGGCCGGATTGCCCAGCGCGGCCAGCAGCTCGGCCTGCGACTTGAAGTCGAACTTGAAGGAGTGGCAGACCTCGCAGTACGAGCTGGCCGGCTGGAAGAGCATGCTCTTGCGGTTCTTCGCGCCGTAGGAGGTCATGCCCCAGCGGCCGGAGCCGTTGTCGCCGAAGTCCTCGAGCTTGGTGGGGAAGCCCGGGACGTAGGAGGCGATGGTCTTCGCCACCTCCGGCGTGATCGACTCGGCCCAGGTGCGGGAGCTCTGGTTCCCGCCCGCGACCAGCGTGCCGGTCCGGTCGCGGAGCGTGCCGCCCTCGACGTGGTAGGTGCCGCGCACGAGCCACGCGTCGAGGAAGCCGTACTTGGTGCGCGGGGTGCCGATGACCGCGTAGACCATGTCGGGCGTGATGCCGTCCGGCAGCACCGACGCCTGGCCGTACAGGTTCTTGGTGAGGTCGGGGGCCTCGGTCACCTCGTCCGGGAAGCGCACCACCAGGTTGTGGCGGGAGCGCAGCCACTTCTCGTACTGCACCGGGTGGCACTCCCCGCACTTCTTCGAGCCGACGAACCTGTTCGGCAGGTCGAGGATGGACTCCTGCCCGAGGCGGTAGGTGATGGAGGCCTGGCGGTTGTTCTCCTTCTCGTACTCCTTGCCGCCGCCGAATTCGACGAACTCCTCCTCGCGGTCGCTGATCTGGTACTTGCCGACCAGCCGCCCCTCCTGCTCGTACTTGAAGAGCGGGTGGTTCTTCTTCAGGAACGCGTGGAACTCCTTCTCCTGCTCGACGTAGCCCTCGAGCGTGCGCGGCTCCGGCATCTCGGCCGCGGCCGGCACGTCTTGCCTGGGCCCCGGCTTCGCGGCGCTGGCGAGGGCCGAGCTCGCCCCCAGCACCACGACCACGGCCAGCGCGCCTCTCAGGGCGTTCGTGACCTCGTGTCGCATGTCCCTTCCCTCCCCGGTGGATCGGTGTCCTGCTCCGCGCGCGTGGGCGTCCGCCCCGTCCGCGTCCACCCATCGTGCGCCGCGCCGACCTCGACGGGGGGAGGCGTCTGGGCGCGCGCTCCTCGGCCGCACCCCGCGCGGAGTCACCACGCGGTGGGGTCTGCGGCTTCTGGACGCAGCCAGCGAGGTGCACGGGGGAACCCGCCGCCGCTCCTCGGCGGCGGGCGATCGCGCGGCGTGCGCCGGGCGTCAGCGGAGCCGCCGCCAGTAGACGAGCTCCGCCACCTCCGGCAGCACGAACCCTGGCAGCGCGCCGACGCGGGCGTAGCCGTGGCGCTCGTAGAAGCGCTGGGCCGCCTCGTTGAAGTCGGAGACGAGCAGGAAGGCGTGGCGGCTCGCCTTCGCCACCTCCGCCTCGAAGGCGGCCAGCAGCGCCGCGCCGGCTCCGCCGCCCTGCGCCCCCTCGGCGAGCGCGATGAGGCGCAGGTACCCGCCCACCCCCAGCGTGCCCTCGCGCAGGAACCAGGCGAGCCCCCGCGCCTCGCCGCCGGCCTCCCAGGCGAGGAGCCCGTCGCCGCGCGCCAGCGCCGCGGCCAGGTCGGCGGCGATCGCGTCCGCGCTCCGCCGGTAGCGCGCCATGAGCGGCAGCGCGGCCAGCGCAGGCGCGAGCGCGGGGACGTCGGCGGGGCGCAGCGGGCGAACGCTCACGGGGTGAGCCTAGCGCCGGCGTCCACCGGCAGGAAGGGCGCTGGTGCCCCGCCGCGCCGCGCCCGGACGGTCGCGCTCGCCCCCGGCGCGAGGTCGAGCCACACCCGGGCCCGGCCGGGGCCGACGGACCGCCCGATCACCTCCGCGCCTTCGACCGCCAGCTCCACCTCGGCGGGCGCGGCCAGCGTGAGCCCGAGCAGCGGCCCCTGCCCCCGGTTCTCGACCCGGGCGGCGCCGTCGGGCAGGTAGGCGACGTGCAGGTCGCCGAGCGCGCGCAGCCGGTCGCCGGCCTCCGCCCAGGTCAGCGAGGCGAGCCGGCCGGCCCGCGCCCGGGCCCCGAGCCGCCCCAGCGCCGCGTCCAGCGCCGGGTCGATGACCAGCGCGCCGCCGGGCCCCGGCCGCACCGCCAGGCGCGCCAGGTGCTCGGGACGGGTGGTGGTGCGCGCTGAGGCCGACAGGTAGGTGTGCGCCACGAACAGCCCGCGGCGCGCCTCCAGCCGGTCGAGCGCGGCGTCGGAGAGCGCCGCCCCCAGCTCCGCCGGCGGCGCGTAGAACATGCTCGACTCGAACACCCACAGGCGCGGGTCGACCGGCAGCGGGTAGATGGGCGGCGCCGGCTCGCGCGGCGGCCGCGCCGAGAAGAGGTCCACCACCTCGGCGCGCCGGAAGCCCCCCAGGTCGCCGGCCTCCCACACCCAGCGGAAGCCCGCTCCCGCCAGGAGATCGCGGATCCCGTAGCGCCCGTCGGCGCGCCAGCCCTCGCTCGAGATGGCCTCGCAGTTCGTGTAGGGCTCGTGGTCGATCCAGGTCACCACGCCTAGCGCCCGGAGCGCCGCGAGCCCGCCCTGGACGGCAGCGCGGTCGTCGGGGCCGCCGGTGATGGAGTGCGAGGCGACCTCGGAGCCGGCGGCGCGGAGCGCCTCGGCGAGCGCGCGCGCCTCCGGGTCGGTCTCGAGCCCGCCGCGCCGGGCGCGCACGAAGAAGCTCTTCGTCAGCCGCACCCCGTGCCCGATGAACCCGCCCCGCACCGGGACCGGCCCCGGCGCCGCCGACGAGCCGTAGAGCACCGCCCGCAGCGCCGCCGGATCGGTGCGGTCGGCGTGGTCGGTGAACACCACCGCCGCCTGCGCCCCCGAGGGCCAGCGCTCCGGCACGAGCGGGTGGGCGGGCGCGCCCGGCGCCAGCGCGAAGAGCGTCGCGCGGGCCTCCACCGTCTCCCCGGCGCGGCGGTGCGTCCGGCCGAGGAACGTCTTGTGCTCCAGCCGGCCGAAGTCGATGGGCGCGCCCTCGGCCAGGCCGGGGAGGCTCGGGAGGCAGCTCGGGTAGACGGCGAACGGGTGCGCCCCGGCGTCGTCGAGGACGAGGTCGACCTCCAGCTCGCGCCCCGCCGGCGTGTAGCGCGCGGCGGCGAGCCCCGGCCCGCCGACCAGCGCCAGCGCCGGGGTGAGCGCGGCGATGGGCGTCCCCCGGTCCACCCGCAGGGGCCCGCGCAGCGGGGCGAGCTCGAGGTCGCGCCCCAGCGCGCGGGCCGGGCCGGGGAGGACGAGCCGCACCGCCTCGCGCTCCACCTCCGCCGCCACCCGCCAGGCGACGGTGAGGCGCAGCTCGAAGGCGCCCGGGCCGGCCGGCGCGACGCGCACGGTGGCCCGCAGCCGCGCGTCCTCGGCGACGCCCACCCGCTCCGCCCCCTCGCTCCGCCAGGTGAAGGCGGGGCTGGGCGCGGCGGGCGTGGCCACCACCTCCAGCCGGGCGCGCACCGGCGCGCCCCCGAGGTGGAGGGCGGCGGGCGGGGCCGCCGCGAGGGCGGCGAGCTGCAGCGCGGCGAGCGGGGCGAGGAGCATGCGCGGCGCGGATGATCCCATGCGCCCCCGCGGCCCCGCAACGCGCCGCGCGCGGAGGCTTCGCTTTTTCCGGGCAGCCGGGGTAGGTCTGCGTCCGATGGTCACCTCCCCTTCCGCGCTGGCCGCGCCGCTCGCGCCGCCCGACGGCGGCCCGCTCTCGCCCGACGCCATCCTCGACCGGTTCGTCGCCTGGGTCGGCTCGACCGGCCTCTCCCTCTACCCGGCGCAGGAGGAGGCGATCCTGGCGCTCCTCGACGGGCAGCACGTGGTGCTCGCGACGCCGACCGGCTCGGGCAAGTCGCTCGTCGCCACCTTCCTCCACTGGAAGGCGATGGCGGAGGGGAAGCGCTCCATCTACACCTGCCCCATCAAGGCGCTCGTGAACGAGAAGTTCTTCGCGCTCTGCCAGCTCTTCGGGGCGGAGAACGTCGGCATGACCACCGGCGACGCCGCCATCAACCCGGACGCGCCCGTGCTGTGCTGCACGGCCGAGATCCTGGCCAGCATGGCGCTGCGCGAGGCGCGCCCGCGGGCCGACGCGGTGGTGATGGACGAGTTCCACTACTACGGCGACCGCGAGCGGGGGCAGGCCTGGCAGGTGCCGCTGCTCCTGCTCGAGGACACGACCTACCTGCTCATGTCGGCCACGCTGGGCGACGTGTCGGGGGTGAAGGAGGGGCTGCGCGAGCTCACCGGGCGAGCGGTGGCCGACGTCCGCAGCGCGGTGCGCCCGGTGCCGCTCGAGTTCGAGTGGCGCGAGACGCCGCTGCACGAGACGCTCGAGGCGCTGGTCGAGGCGGGGAAGGCGCCCGTCTACCTGGTGAACTTCACCCAGAAGGCGGCCGCCGAGCAGGCGCAGAACCTCATGAGCGCCAACTTCTCCTCGCGCGAGGACAAGGAGCGCATCCGCGCCGCCCTGGACGGCGTCCGCTTCGACACGCCCTACGGGAAGGACCTCTCGCGCTTCCTCCGGCACGGCGTGGGCCTCCACCACGCCGGGCTCCTGCCGCGCTACCGGCTCGCGGTCGAGAAGCTCGCCCAGGGCGGCCTGCTCAAGGTCGTCTCCGGCACCGACACGCTGGGGATGGGCGTCAACATCCCGATCCGGACGGTGCTCTTCACGCAGCTCTGCAAGTTCGACGGTGAGAAGACCGCCCTCCTCTCCGCCCGCGACTTCCACCAGATCTCCGGGCGCGCCGGGCGCAAGGGCTTCGACGAGCGCGGCTACGTGGTGGCCCAGGCCCCGGAGCACGTGGTCGAGAACAAGCGGCTCGCCGAGAAGGCCGCCGCCGGCAAGAAGGTGGTGAAGAAGCAGCCGCCGCAGAAGGGCTACGTCCCGTGGGACCGGACCACCTTCGAGCGGCTGCAGACCAAGGAGCCGGAGGCGCTCACCGCCCGCTTCGAGGTGGGCTTCGGGCTGCTCCTCGACCTGGTGCAGAGCGCGACCACCCAGCGCGGCGGCGGCTACGGCCGGCTGGTGCAGATGATCGGCCGGGCGCACGAGACGCCGTACGGCCGCACCAAGCTGCGCCGCCTGGCCGCGGCGCGCTTCCGCACCCTGCGACGCGCCGGGCTGATCGAGCTGCGGGAGGTGGAGGGCTACCGCGGCCGCTACGTCCGGCCCGCGCCCGGGCTGCAGCGCGACTTCTCGCTCCGGCAGACGCTCTCGCTCTGGCTGCTCGACACCCTCCCGCAGGTGCCGCGCGAGGGCGAGAGCTACGCCCTGGACGTCCTCACGCTGTGCGAGTCGATCCTGGAGAACCCCGACCCGGTGCTCTGGAAGCAGCTCGACGTGGCGCGCGGCAAGGCGATCGCGGAGATGAAGGCGAAGGGCATGGAGTACGACGAGCGGATGGCGGAGCTGGAGAAGGTCGAGTACCCGAAGCCGCACGCCGACTTCGTGTACGCGACGTTCAACGCCTTCGCGGAGCGCCACCCGTGGGTGGGCCAGGAGAACATCCGGCCGAAGTCGGTCGCCCGCGAGCTGGCCGAGCGGTACATGACGTTCAACGAGTACGTGAGCGAGTACGGCCTGGAGCGCTCCGAGGGCCTCCTCCTCCGGTACCTCTCCGACGCGTTCAAGACGCTGGTCCAGGGCGTGCCCGAGGCGTACCGCGACGAGCGCGTGGACGACCTGCTCGTCTTCCTGCGCGCCACCGTGCGCGGCGCCGACGCCTCGCTGCTGGACGAGTGGGAGCGGATGCGCGACCCCTCCTACCGCGCCGCGCCGGCCGACCAGCGCGCCGCGCTGGCGGCCCTGCCGCCGCGGGTCGCGCAGCCCGACGACGACCCGCGCGCCTTCGCCGCCCGCGTCCGCCACGAGCTGCACCGGCTGCTGGTCGCGGTGGCGCAGCAGCGCTGGGACGCCGCCGCCGCCGCGCTGTGGGATCCGGACGGCGCCTGGCCGCCGGCGCGCCTCCAGGCCGAGCTCGCCCCATACTTCGCCGAGCACGGCGCCGTCGACACGCGCCCGGTGGCGCGCGCCCCCCACAACACCCTGCTCCAGAAGACCGGCCCCCGCACCTACTCCGCCCAGCAGCGCCTGGTGGACCCCGAGGGCGAGGTGGACTGGGTGCTCGACTGCACGATCGACCTCGCGGTGGACCGCCCGGGCGACGCGCCGCTGCTCGAGCTGGTGCGCGCGGGGACGTGAGCGAGGCGGAGCCGCGCACGCGTCCCTCTTCTCCCTCGCCTCGCGAAGCGGGAGCGCAGCGGGGAGCCGGGGGAGAGGGGCCGCTCAACCCCGCCAGGCCCCGCAAGACACTGGCAGCAGTTCCGAACGAGCGTCAGGGTTGGCCTCCGCCGCACCCCGCAGCCCTCACCCCGCCGAAACCTCCACGCCCCCGCCGGACCGCCTCGCGGGCTCCGGCCCGCTCCACGCCTTCCCGCCCAGGAACCACCGCAGCGCCTCAGGCGCCCGCCCCACCACGCGCAGGTGGCCGGCGTGGATGCAGCGGAGGTGGTGGAACGCGCAGAGGCCGAGCTGGTTGTCGAGCTCGTCCCCGCCGCCGTGGGAGCGGAAGAGGACGTGGTGCGCGTGCGTCGCGCGGCGGCTGCAGCCGGGGACCTGGCAATGGCCCTCGTCCCGCTCCCGGACCTTCCGCGAGCGGCTTCGGGTGCGCTTGCAGAAGCTCTTCCAGGTGTCGAGGAAGTGCCGCGCGAGGACGGCGAGGCAGGTCCCGAGCGGCAGCGGCCTCCCGGTCAGGTCGCGCACGGCCTGCACCGCGGCGGCGAGCACCGCCGCCATCCGGAGCGCCAGCGGGACGGCCAGCCTCCCCTGCGCACGCATCCGCCGCTCGGCCTCGCCCTCGAGCTCGCGCCGGAGCGCGACGCAGGTGAGGCCCTTCGCCCGTGGGGTCCAGCGGGCGATCTCCGGCTCGGGCAGCTTCGCGAGGAGCCGCAGCTTCTCGAACGCCAGCCCCTCGCGCTTCGCCTCCTGGAGCGCCGGCGAGGCCCAGCGCCGCTCCTCGACCTTGGCCCGCTCCTCGATCGAGCGCGCCGCGAGCCCCAGCCGCTCCTCGCTGTACTGGCGGAAGCTCGCGAACCCGACGAGCCGGTACAGCTGGCTCTTCCGGACCGCGAGGGCGCAGTAGCCGACGAGGTCCTCCCACTCCGCCCGCAGGGCGGCGAGCTCCCGCAGTCGGCCGTCCACCTCCTGGGCGGTGGCGGTCTCGTAGAAGCGGACGTCCGGGGCCGCGATGTCCGGCA